>NZ_JBNYXP010000004.1:0-469416 GCF_051380725.1 Janthinobacterium glycogeni
GCCAGTTGCCGCACCGGCGCCGCCGCCCGCCGCCCCTGTGCCCGCAGCCGCGGCCGCCCCGGCGGCATCGGGCGCCCCGATCAGTTCCGCCCGCGCCGCCATCAATGCGGCGCTGGAAGCGGCCCGCGCCGCCTCGAAAGGCCGTCCGGGCAGCGCGCCGTCGGCGCCATCGTCGGCACCCAAGCCGGCCGCTCTGGCACCGGCCGCTGCCGCTGCCGTAGTGGCGCCCGCCCCGGTAGCGCCCGTCCAGGCTGCACCGCCACCGCCTGCCGCCGCGCAAGCGCCGGCGCCGTGGGACGATGCGCCGCCCGTGGCCGTGATGGAAGCGCCCGTGCAGCAGGCGCGTCCTGCCGCCCCGCCGCCGCAAGCGCAGCAGCAAGACGACGACTTGCCGCCGTGGGTTACCGAATTTTCCGACGATAGCGCGTCCGCCGCCGTGTCGGCGCCCGCCGCGCCAAGCAGCGAGCAGCCCGCCGTCGTCATGCCCCAGCGTGCCGCCAAGCAAGCCGCGCCCAGCGGGCCGTATGTGATTACGCCCGTGCCGGGCCTGGACTGGGACGGCAACTGGCCAGCCGTCGCCGCCGTGCTGCCCTTGCGCGGCGTGGCCCAGCAGCTGGCCGTGCAGGCCGAGCTGATCGAATGCCTGCACGACGGCCACAGCACCACGTTCCGCCTGCGCGTGCCGATCGACACGTGGCGCAGCCCGGCCAACGTGGAAAAACTGGCGGCCGCGCTGAGCGAGCGCTTCGGTCGCAAGGTTTCGGTCGATACGGAACTGGGCGCCGTCTGGTACACGGCCAGCGCGGAAGCGCAGGCCCACCGCGAGGCGTGCCAGCTTGCCGCGGAAGCCACCATCGCCAGCGATCCCTTTGTGCTCGACATGAAGCGGGCATTCGACGCTTTTGTCGTGCCGGGAACGATTACCCCTGCACCGGCCGGCTCCGCCGCGCCGACCCTGCATTGATGATTAACACACTCACAAACTGAATTAACGGAGCATTCTTATGATGAAAAATCAACTGGCTGGCCTGATGAAGCAGGCGCAAGCAATGCAAGACAACATGAAAAAGGCCCAGGAACAACTGGCGCTGGTGGAAGTGGAAGGCCAGTCCGGCGCCGGCCTGGTGAAAATCGTCATGACGTGCAAGAACGACGTCAAGCGCGTCTCCATCGACCCGTCCTTGCTGGCCGACGACAAGGACATGCTGGAAGACCTGGTGGCTGCCGCCTTCAACGACGCCGTGCGCAAGGCGGAAGCGACGTCCGCGGAAAAAATGGCAGGCTTGACTGGCGGCATGAACTTGCCAGCCGGCTTCAAAATGCCATTCTGATGCAACGCCGCATGCGCTCGATCCATGGCACGGGACAGGCTTGATCCATGTCCAAGTCGCTTGAATTCCTGACCGAGGCGCTGCGGCGCCTGCCCGGCGTCGGCCCCAAGTCGGCGCAGCGGATGGCGTTTCATTTGTTGCAGCACGATAGGGAAGGCGCGGCCATGCTGTCGCGCGCCCTGTTCCAGGCCGTCGATGCCGTGCATCACTGCGGCCTGTGCAATACCTTTACCGAACACGAAGTGTGCGAGACCTGTCTCGACGAAGAGCGCGACAAGCGCTTGCTGTGCGTGGTGGAAACGCCCGCCGACCAGCTGATGATCGAGCAGACGCTCACCTACAAGGGCTTGTATTTCGTGCTCATGGGGCGCTTGTCGCCGCTCGACGGCATCGGCCCGAAAGATATCCACCTGGAAAAATTGTTGAACCGCGCCAACGATGGCGTGGTCGGTGAAGTGGTGCTGGCCACCAACTTCACGAATGAAGGCGAAGCGACGGCCCATTACATCAGCGAAATGCTGAAGGCGCGGGGCTTGCGCGTGAGCCGCCTGGCCCGCGGCGTGCCCGTGGGCGGCGAACTGGAATACGTCGACGCGGGCACGATTGCCCGCGCGATGCTCGACCGCAGGGCAACCTAAATCATGCAAGAGAAAACGTCGGCAGGGCCTTTGGCGGGCATCAAAGTCCTGGAACTGGGCACCCTGATCGCGGGGCCGTTCTGCGCCCGCATGCTGGCCGAATTCGGCGCCGACGTGATCAAGATCGAGTCGCCCGATGGCGGCGACCCCATCCGTACCTGGCGCGTGCTGAAGGATGGCACCTCGCTGTGGTGGTCGGTGCAGGCGCGCAACAAGAAAAGTATCACGCTGAACCTGAAGGCGCCGGAAGGCCGGGCGATCGCCCGCCAGCTGGCCCTGGAAGCGGACATCATCATCGAGAACTACCGTCCCGGCGTGCTGGAAAAGTGGGACCTCGGCTACGAGCAGCTGAAAAAGGAAAAACCATCCCTCATCATGGTGCGCCTGTCCGGCTTTGGCCAGACGGGCCCGATGAAGGACTTGCCCGGCTTCGGCGCCATCGGCGAAGCGATGGGCGGCCTGCGCTATGTGTCCGGCTTTGCCGACCGCCCGCCCGTGCGCGTGGGCGTGTCCATCGGTGACTCCGTGGCGGCCCTGCACGGCGTGATCGGCGCCATGATGGCCCTGCGCCACCGCGACGTGACGGGCGGCGCGGCTGCCGGCGAAGGGCAGATGGTCGACGTGGCCCTGTATGAATCCGTGTTCAACCTGATGGAGTCGCTGGTGCCCGAATACGACCAGGCGGGCGTGGTGCGCGAGCGCACGGGCGGCTCGCTGCCCGGCATCGTGCCCTCGAATACCTACACGACGGGCGACGGCGAAAACATCGTCATCGCGGGCAATGGCGACGCCATCTTCAAGCGCTTGATGCTGGCCATGGGCCGCATCGACATGGCGGGCGACCCGCAACTGGCGCGCAACGACGGCAGGGTGGCGCGCACGCAGGAAATCGACGACGCCATCGGCGCCTGGTGCGCCACGCACACCATCGACAGCGCGCTGGCCGTCTTGACGGCGGCGGACGTCCCCGCCGGGAAGATTTATTCCGTGCGCGACATGATGAGCGACCCGCAGTTTCTCGCCCGCGACATGTTTGAGCAGCACCAGTTTGCCGACGGCACGCCCGTGAAATTACCCGCCATCAGCCCGAAACTGTCCGCCACGCCGGGCAAGACCCAGTGGCTGGGCCCCACGCTGGGCCAGCACAACGACGAGGTGCTGGCGTCGCTGGGATTTGACGCGGCCGCCATCGCGCGGCTCAAGACCGATGGGGTAGTGTAATCCGACGCTACCGGCCGGGCCAACAATGTTGTCGGATTACGCTACGCTAATCCGACCTACGCAACTCACTGATACCTGTCATGCATCGATTTTTCCGTACCGCGCTTGCCCTGGCGTCCGCCGCCATCCTTGTCTCCGCCTGCAATATCCCGCCCGCCTCGCATTACGCCGATGCGCCTGGCGTGGGCGGCCTGCGCCTGATCGGCGAACAGCGCATCGCCTTGAAACAGCCGTTCGAGGGCACCACGGTGGGCGGCCTGTCCGGCATCGATTACGATGCGGCCAGCGGCACCTGGGTGATGGAAAGCGATGACCGCTCGGAAATCAATCCGGCCCGCTTCTACCGCGCCGCGCTCGATTACAACAGTGAGAAATTCTCCGGCGTGACCTTAAAAAGCGTGCATTTCTTCACGCAGCCCGACGGCACCCGCTACCCGAACCTGGCGCATGCCAAACTGGAGCGGGGCGACCAGGTGCCCGACATCGAAACCATCCGCGTCGATCCGCAGGACGGCAGCCTGTGGTACGGCAGCGAAGGCAACCGCAAGGTGGGCTTGCACCCGTTCGTGCGCCAAGCGGACCGCGATGGGCGTTATCTGGCTACCTTGCCCACGCCCGCCATGTTCAATGTATCGAAGAAAGAGGTCGGCTCGCGCAACAACATGAGCTTCGAGGCACTGTCTTTCTCGTCGGATGGCAAGAGCTTGTGGCTGGGCATGGAAGCGGCCCTGTACCAGGATGGCCCGCTGGCCACGCCCGATAACGGCTCCGTGGTGCGCATCACGCGCCTGGACCGCGCCGGCAAGGTGCTGGGCCAGTATGCGTATCCGATCGAGCCGGTGGCGTCGCGGCCCGCGCCGGGGCGCGAGGCGGACAATGGCGTGTCGGAAATCCTCGCCGTCAACGACCACCAGGTGCTGGTGGTGGAGCGGGCCGGCGTGGCGAACGCGGACGGCCTTTACACGAATCACGTGCGCATCTACGAAATGGAGACGGATGGCGCCACCGATATCCAGGCTATCCCCGCCCTGGCGGGTGCGACTTATGTGCCGGCGCGCAAGCGATTGCTGCTGGACCTGGAAAAGACGGGTTTGTCCCGCGTCGACAATATCGAAGGCATCAGCTGGGGGCCGCGCCTGGAAAACGGCCGCCGCAGCCTGGTGATGATTTCCGACGATAATTTTAATCCGCAGCAAGTCACGCAAATCCTTGCCTTCGAAGTGCTCTAGTTTCCAGGCTGGCCAGCTGGCCCGCCTGCCTGGCCAGCATGGCGGTGATCGTGTCGTGCGGCGACGGGTGGCCTAGAAAGTATCCCTGCGCCATGTCGCAGCCGTATTCTTCCAGCATCAGCAGCTGCTCGTCCGTTTCCACGCCCTCGGCCACCACCACCATTTTCAAGCCGTGCGCCATGGCGATGATGGCGCGCGTGATGGCCGCGTTTTCCGTATCCTGCGGCAAGCCGGCGATAAAACTCTTGTCGATCTTCAGGGCCCGCACGTCGAAGCGTTTCAGGTAATTCATTGAAGAATAGCCCGTGCCGAAGTCGTCGATGGACAGGTACACGCCGATGCCGCGCAATTGCTCCAGGGTCACCATGGTGGCGCGCGCATCGTCCATCAAGGTGCCTTCCGTCAATTCCAGTTCCAGCAGGCGCGCATCGAGGCCCGTATCGGCCAGGGCCGAGAGCACGATCTGCATCAGGTTTTCATCCTTGAACTGCTTGGCCGACAGGTTCACGGCCATGCGGATGGCGCGCCCGCCATCGTTTTGCCAGGCCTTAGCCTGGTTGCACGCGGTGCGCAGCACCCATTCGCCGATGGGCACGATCAGTCCCGTCTCTTCGGCCAGCGGGATGAATTCCGTGGGCGAGATGATGCCCCGCTCGGGATGGCGCCACCGGACCAGCGCTTCCACGCCCACGATCTGCGTGCTGGGCACGTCGATCTGCGGCTGGTACAGCAGGTACAGCTCGTTGTTCTGCAAGGCTTTGCGCAAGCCCACTTCCATCTTGACTTGGCTCATGATTTCCATCGTCAGCGAGGAACTATAGAGCTTGGCGTTGTTCTTGCCGCAGTTCTTCGCGTGATACATGGCCGTGTCCGCATATTTGAGCAGCGAGTTGCAATCCTCGCCATCTTCCGGATACAGCGAGATGCCGATGCTGGCCGTGACGAAAATCTCGTGTCCCTCGATCATGAAGGGCCGGCGCATGGCTTCCTTGACCCGGTGCGCCACGTTCAGCGCGTCTTCCACCCGTTCCAGGTCGGGTATCAAAATCGTGAATTCGTCGCCGCCCAGGCGCGCCAGGTTGCTGCCGCCGGAGACGCCATCGAGCTCGTATTCGGCGCGCAGCACCAGGTCGCTGGGGCGGATCGTTTCGCGCAGGCGCTCGGACACCACCTTGAGCAAATGGTCGCCCACGTCGTGGCCCAGGGTGTCGTTGATGCGCTTGAAGGCATCGAGGTCCATGAACAGCACGGCGAATTTCTTGTCGTGCTCTTTCGAACGCACCAGTTCCCGCTCCAGCGTTTCCAGGAAGGCCTGGCGGTTGGGGATGCCCGTCAGGCTGTCGCAGTAGGCGAGGCGGCGGATCTGTTCTTCGGTACGCTTGCGTTCGCTGATGTCGCGCACCAGGCCCAGCACCTCGTCGGCCCCCGTCGCCACCAGGCGCGCCTCGAAATGGCGCGTGCTGTCCTCGTGCGTGAGCGTGTAGTCGACCGAGCCGATGTGCTGCGTGGTCAGCACGGCGTGCGCCTTGTCGAGCAGGCGCGCGGCGATTTCGGGCGGCAGCACGTCGCGGATATGGCTGCCCACGCAGTCGCTGAGGGAAAAGCCCGCGCTGGCGTCGTGGCCCTGTTCGTAGTCGAGATAAAAGCCTTCGCGATTCAGGCGAAAGAAGGTGTCGGGGATGGCGGCCAGCACGGCGCGGTTGTGCGCGTCGGCGATGCGCAGGCGGGCGATGGCGTCGCTGGCGCGCAGCACGTACAGCACGCGGTGTCCGAGGATGGGCCAGTTGATGGGCTTGGAAATGAAATCGGTGGCTCCCACCTCGTAGGCGTGCGTGACGGCTTCCAGTTCGTCGCCGCCCGTGACCATGATGATGGGCACCGTGCCGCCCACTTCCTGGTGGCGGATTTCGCGGCACACGGCAAAGCCGTCCATGGCCGGCATGTCGACGTCGAGCATGACGAGATCCGGCCCGCTGTGCTTGTAGCTGGCCAGCGCCTGCACGCCATCTTCGGCCTCGATCACGTCCAGGCCCACCTGCGTGAGCATTTGCCGCATCAGCAAGCGCATCACGGGATCGTCGTCGGCCACCAGCACCAGGCCGCGGGGAGGGGAGAGGGGCGCTGTCATGTCAGTGTTCCTTCACGAGGATGGCCTTCAGCGATTCGCGTACGGCCAGGAAGGCTTGCTGCATCTGCTGCAGCAGGGCAGCCGCGCCCTCGGTGCTGCCGGCGCGGCCCAGTTTTTCCATCTCCTTGCACAGCTGCGCCAGGCCGTCGGCGCCCACGTTGGCGCTGCCCGATTTGAGGCTGTGCGCCACCTTGCGCAGCGCTTCCGCATCCGCGCCGGCGATCGCTTCGCGCATGGCGATCAACTGGCGCGGCGTCTCGCCGACAAAGGCCTCGATGACCCGTTCGAGCAGCGCATCGCCGTCGGCGCGCGACAGGGCGCGGATGTTTTCCAGCGCCTGGCGGTTCAGCGGCTGGCCCGACATCGTGGCGGCGGATGGCGGCGTTGCCTCGGGCGGCGGTTCGGGCGGCACCTCCGGCAGCGCTTGCGGTTCTTCGCTGTGGTGCACGGTGGCCGCGCGCGGCAGGGTGATCCAGCGCGCAATCGTGTGGCCCAGATCCTGCTGCGTGAACGGTTTGCTCAGGTAATCGTCCATGCCGGCCGCCAGGCAGGCTTCGCGGTCGCCCTGCAGCGCATTGGCCGTGATGGCGACGATGGGCAGCACGCGCGCGTGGCCGCACTGCTGTTCATGGCGGCGGATCTCCGCCGTGGCGGCAAAGCCGTCCATCACGGGCATCTGGCAATCCATCAGGATCAGATCGAAATCCTCGGCCTGCGCCGCCTGCAGGGCTTCTTCGCCGTTGCGCGCGCAGACCACGTCCAGGCCCAGGCTGTCGAGCATGGCCAGCGCCACTTCCACGTTGACGGGATTGTCCTCGGCCAGCAGCACGCGGCGGCGCTGGCGCCGGCCGGGGTGGCGTAGGGCATGGCGCCCCGTGTGCGGCGGAACGATGCGCAGGCTGTCGCTGGCGCGCGGCGGCGTGACGATGCAGTCGAACAGGTCGCATTCGCGGGCCGGCTTGATCAGCTGGAAGGCCACGCCCGCCTCGCGCCGCTGCACGGGGTCGGCCGCCGCCTGTTCCGTGCTCAGCAGCAGTAATTTGAGGTCGGCCAGCAGCGGGTCGCTCTTGATGGTGGCGGCCAGGGCCAGGCCGCTGGTGCGCGGCAATTCCATGTCGAGCAGGGCCACGCCGTACGGCGTGCCCGCCTGCGCGGCCGCGCGCAGCTTGGCCAGGCAGTCGCTGGCTGTGCCGGCGCTGTCGCTGACGATGTGCCAGCTGGCCAGTTGCCGCTCCAGCACGGCGCGCGTGGCGGGTGTGTGGTCGACGATCAAGGCGCGTAACCCTCGCGTGGTTTTCAGGTTGAAGGACGGGTCGTCGCTGTCGACTCTCCGCTTATCGAAATTTACTTCGAACCAGAAGATCGATCCTTGCGTTAAAGCATTATTAACGCCGATAGTGCCGCCCATCAGCTCCACCAGCTGTTTCGAGATCGTCAATCCCAGGCCCGTGCCGCCGTGCTTGCGCGTGGTCGAGCCGTCCGCCTGCGAGAACGATTCGAAGATGCGCGTCTGCGCCTCGTTCGATACGCCGATGCCCGTGTCGTGCACCTCGAAGCGCAAGCCCACGCTGGGCGCGTCTTCGCTGCACACGGTCACTTTCACGGTGACCTTGCCCGTTTCCGTAAACTTGATGGCGTTGCCCAGCAGGTTGACGATGATCTGGCGCAAACGGTTCGGGTCGCCGCAGATGGCGATGGGAATGTCAAACGCGATGTCGAATTCCAGGCTGATGTTTTTCGCTTCCGCCTGCGGCGCGAACACGTGTTCTATGTCGTCGAGCAATTCGCGGAAATTGAAGCGGATGTATTCCACGCTCAGCTTGCCCGCCTCGATCTTGGAAAAGTCGAGGATGTCGTTGATGATCACCAGCAGATTCTGCCCCGAGCGCTGCACCATGCTCGTGTAGTGGCGCTGCTGCGGGCTCAAAGGGCTGGCCAGCAGCAATTCCGTCATGCCCAGCACGCCGTTCATCGGCGTGCGGATCTCATGGCTCATGGTGGCGAGAAACGCGCTCTTCGCCTGGCTGGCCGCCTCGGCCGCATCCTTGGCCTTTTCCAGCTGCGCCGTGCGCACTCCCACCTGGCGCTCGAGCTGGTCGCGGTAATTGGCCAGGGTGCTGTCGCGGCTGTCGATCTGCGCCAGCATGTCGTTGAAACTGTCGATCAGCACGCCCAGCTCGTCGCTGCGCTGGTGCGCGATGCGGTGGCTGTAGGTCTGGCTGCTCGATACTTTTTGCGCCGTATCGATCAGCTTGGTGATCGGCTCGGCGATCACGCTCTTGAAGCGCCGCGCGAGGAACACGGCGATCAGGAAGGACAGCACGGTGGCGCCGCCGATGGCCCCCACGTGGCGGCCGATGTCGCGCCACATGTGGTTCAGGTCCGCCTCGATCAGCACGGCGCCGATGATCTGTTGCGGCTCGCCGGGCCGGTAGACGGGATGGTACAAGCGCATGGCGGGCGCCAGGGTCGTGCCCGAACCTTGCGTGACGGGCTGCACGGCCATGTCGGCCAGCAGGGCCGGGTCCATGTCTTCCGGCGCCGCCAGGCCCGCGAACTCCGTTTCGTGCTGCGGCGCGCGGTACAGGGCGAACAGGCGGCCCCCCTTGTCGAACAGGGCCGCCTGGGCGATTTCATCGCGCGCGGCCAGCGCGGCCAGCACCTGTTCCGCCTGCGGCTGTGCCGATTTCCCCGCCAGCAACGGCGCCGCGCTGGCCGCGCCGATCACGCCCGCCAGCGACAGCAATTGCTTGCCTTCATCGTTCTTGTGGCTGAGCACGGACGTCAGCGCGAACGCCACGAACACCAGCAGCAGCGCGCAGCCCGACGACAGTACCGAGATCATGGTCAGCTTCTGGCTGATGCTGGAGCGTTGGAAATTGAACATGCGTCGCTGCTTCCCCGGTCGCCCGTTGACTGTTATTTAATTCCTATTGGAAAAATATAGACGCGAAGACACACCCTGATATTGATGTGGGTCTAAGGGACGAGAGGGGAGGGGAACTTATACGAGAGGAAATGAATGGGGCGGTCTCACAAGACCGCCCTCAAATTATTGCTGAGCAACAACACCTGACTCAGCCGTAGCGAGCGGAAGGGAGAGGTGGCCGAGAAGCGCAACCGTACTTTGTACGGGGCCGCCGAGGCGGTGAGCATCGCAAGCCGCCTATACCGACGCGCAGTAGGCTGGGTCAGGTGTCCGCTAACAGCAACCGCCACGCTTGCCCGCGCCGCCGTAACGGGCTTCCTGCCGTTCGCGGAAGAACTCTTCATACGTCATCATCGGCTCGCCGGGATGGGTGACTTCCCGGTGCGCCACGTAGGTGTCGTACTCGGGCAAGCCGCACATGAGCCGCATGCTTTGCCCCAGATAGCGACCCGCCTTGATGATTTCATCGATCATCATTGCACCGTGGGCATGGCCTGGAACGGCGTTTCCTTGGTGCTTGGACGGCTGTCGGCGCGCGCCTTCATGATGGTGCGGATGCCGAAGAACAGCACGCTGACGACGACCACCACGAAGAAGGCGGCCAGGCCGGCATCGAGGTAGTCGTTGAAGATGATCTGCTGCATCTGCGCCACGGACTTGGCCGGCGCCAGCAGGGTGCCTTCATCCAATGCCGCCGAGTATTTCTTCGCATGCGCGAGGAAGCCGACGCGCGGGTTGGCGTCGAAAATCTTTTGCCAGCCCGCCGTCAGGGTGCACAGCAGCAGCCAGATGGTCGGCGTGATGGTCACCCACGCATACTGGCCACGTTTCATCTTGAACAGCACGCAGGTGCCGAGGATCAGCGCGATGGCCGCCAGCATCTGGTTGGCGATGCCGAACAGCGGCCACAGGGTATTGATGCCGCCCAATGGATCGACCACGCCCTGGTACAGGAAGTAGCCCCAGGCCGCCACGCACAGGCCCGTGGCCAGCAGGTTGGCGATGACGTTTTCCGTCTGTTTCAAGGCGGGCACGAAGCTGCCCAGCAAATCCTGCAGCATGAAGCGGCCGGCACGCGTGCCCGCATCGACGGCCGTCAGGATGAACAGCGCCTCGAACAGGATGGCGAAGTGGTACCAGAAAGCCATCATGGCCTTGCCGCCGATGGCGCCGGAAAGAATCTGCGCCATGCCGACGGCCAGGGTCGGTGCGCCGCCGGCGCGCGAGATGATGCTGTGCTCGCCAACATCCTTGGCCGTCTGCGTCAGCATTTCCGGCGTCACATAGAAGCCCCACTGCGAGATGGCCTGTGCGGCCGATTCAGCCGTGGTGCCGATCAGGGCGGCCGGGCTGTTCATGGCGAAATAGATGCCGGGCTCGATGGTCGAGGCGGCCACCAGGGCCATGATGGCCACGAACGATTCCATCAGCATGGCGCCATAGCCGATGAAGCGGGCGTGGCTTTCGTTTTCTATCATCTTCGGCGTGGTGCCCGAGGAAATCAGCGCGTGGAAGCCGGAAACGGCGCCGCAGGCGATCGTGATGAACAGGAAGGGGAACAGATTGCCCGACCAGACGGGGCCGGAGCCGTCGATGAACTTGGTCATGGCCGGCATTTTCAGGTAAGGCGCAACGACGATGATGCCGATGGCCAGGCCCAGAATCGTGCCGATTTTAAGAAAAGTAGACAGGTAGTCGCGCGGCGCCAGCAGCAGCCACACGGGCAGGACCGAGGCGATGAAGCCGTAGCCGATCAGCATCCACGTCAGTTCCGTGCCCGTGAACGTAAACATCGGGCCCAGCACCGCGTGTTCCTGCACGTACTGGCCGCCGATGATGGCCAGCATCAGCAGCACAAAACCGATGATGGAAATCTCGCCGATGCGGCCCACGCGGATGAAGCGCGAATATACGCCCATGAACAGGGCGATGGGAATCGTCGCCATCACGGTGAAGCTGCCCCAAGGCGAGCCCGTCAGCGCCTTGACGACGATCAGTGCCAGCACGGCCAGGATGATGACCATGATCATGAAGCAGCCCAGGAGCGCAATCATGCCGGGGATTTCGCCCAGTTCAGCCTTGATCAGGTCGCCCAGCGAGCGGCCGTCGCGGCGCATGGAAATGAACAGCACGATGAAATCCTGCACGGCGCCGGCGAACACGACGCCCGCCAAAATCCACAGCATGCCGGGCAGATAGCCCATCTGCGCGGCCAGCACGGGGCCGACCAGGGGGCCGGCGCCGGCGATCGCCGCGAAATGGTGGCCGAACAGCACATATTTGTTGGTCGGCACATGGTCGAGGCCATCGTTGTGCTTGAACGCCGGCGTCATGCGGCGCGCATCGAGGCCCAGCACCTTGTCGGCGATGAACAGGCTGTAGAAGCGGTAGGCGATCAGGTAGACGCAGACGGCGGCGATGACGATCCAGATCGCGCTGATCGGTTCGCCACGTTGCAGGGCGACGACGCCCAGGGACCCGGCGCCTGCCAGCGCAAGCGCTGCCCAGCCGAGCTGTTTGAAAATGCGGTTCATGCTTCCTCCAGAGATTGACGGGCGCTGTGCCGTGCGATGATGTGTGCTGCAGAGCCTGGTCGTCGCCAGTTTGGATGTTACTTTTGGTGTATCTGCAGCTTATGCCGAGTATTCAGGAATCGTATAATTGCCGCAAGCGCAGCACTACGCAGTAACGCTCAGTATTACTACGCAGGCCGATCGCCGCGCCGCGACGTAAAATCACCCATTCCCACCAGCATCGACGCCGCCGGAGCGCGCCAGGCCATGAAACTCAGACAGAAAGTCATCTTCCTGGCCCTCACGCCGCTCATCCTCGCCCTGTGCGCCATTGCGTTTGCCGTGCGGCACCAGGCGATTACCCTGGCAGAGCAGCAGCGCGCCACCATCCAGCAAGCGTATCTGGCCAGCAAGGAAGCCGAGCTCAAGCATTACGTGACCCTGGCCAGCCATTCCATCGCTTCCCTGTACCAGTCCGGGCGCAAGGATGCCGCCACGCAAGAGGAAGCCAAGCGCATCCTGTCCGCCCTCAGCTATGGCGACGATGGCTATTTCTTTATCTACGATTCGCAGGGCAAGTCGCTGATGCATCCGCGCCAGCCCGAGCTGGTGGGGCAGAATCTGTGGGAGCTGCGCGACGCCGAGGGCAATCTGACCATCCAGCGCCTGATGCAGCGGGCGAAGAGCGGCGGCGGTTTCGAGCGCTACAACTGGATCAAGCCGTCGACCAACAAGTCCGCGCCCAAGCTCGGCTATGTGATCCTGATGCCGGAATGGGGCTGGATGATGGGGACCGGTATTTATATGGACGACGTGGACCAGGCGCTGGCCAAGGTCGACGCCCAGCAGTCGCGCAATATCCGCTCGACCATGGAGTTGATCGCCGCCATCGCCATCCTCGGCTCACTGCTGGTGGCTGCCTGCGGCCTCGTGCTGAACCTGCGCGAACTGCGCGTGGCCGATGCCAAGCTGAAAGTGCTGGCGCAGCGGGTGGTCGAATCGCAGGAGGAGGAGCGGGCGCGGCTGTCGCGCGACTTGCATGATGGCATCAGCCAGTGGCTGGTGTCGATCAAGCTGCAGATCGAGGCGGGCATCGCGCGTCTGGCCGGCAATGCCGAACAGAAAGAAAAGGCGCCGGCCACCTTCGAGCGGGCCGCCGAGCAGCTGAACAAGGTGCTGGGCGAGGTGCGGCGCATTTCGCACAACCTGCGCCCGGCCATCCTCGACGACCTGGGCCTGGCCGCCGCGCTCGACCATCTCGTGCATGAATTTAACGACAGCAGCAGCGCGCAAGCCAGTTTCACGGCCAGTCCGGCGGCGGCGGGCGAGGGCTTGCCCGACATGGTCAATACCGTGCTGTTCCGCATCGCCCAGGAAGCGCTGACCAATTGCGAGCGCCATGCCCACGCCTGCGGCGTGGAAGTGAGCCTGCGCGAGGCGGGCAAGGCCGTGGAACTCCGCATCCAGGATAACGGCGGCGGCTTCGACTTTGACGGCATCGCCCTGCATCCGCAGCGTGGCATCGGCCTGCGCAACATGACGGAACGCATGGAAGCCATCGGCGGCAGCCTGCACATCACCTCGTCCCCGGCCGGCACCGTGGTGCTGGCGCGGCTCGCCCTTTCATCCCCACACTAAATAATAGATACTCAACCATGACCGAGAAGATCAACATCCTGCTGGTGGACGACCACCCCCTCGTGCGCGACGGCTTGCGCGCGCGCCTGGAGGCGGTGGCGCATTTCGACGTGGTGGCCGAGGCGGGCGGCGCCGACGAAGCGCTGGCCCAGGCGCGCGCGCACCAGGTGGATTTGGTGTTGATGGATATCAATATGCGCGGCACGAACGGCATCGAGGCGACGGCGCTGTTCAAGCAGGCGTTCCCGCGGATTGCCGTGCTGATCCTGTCCATGCACGACAAGCTCGAATACGTGTCGCAAGCGATCGCCGCCGGCGCGCGCGGCTATGTGCTCAAGGATGCTCCAGGGAAAGATATCGTGTTTGCCATCGAGACGGTGATGTCCGGCGGCATTTATTACAGTGCAGCGCTGGCGCGGCAGCTGTCGCGCCCGCAAGTCCACGATTCCTTCCTCACCACGCGCGAGCAGCAAGTGCTGCAGCACATCGCGGCGGGCCAGTCGAACAAGCAGATCGCCCGCGCGCTGGACCTGAGCGTGCGCACGGTGGAGACGCACCGGCTGAACATCAAGCGCAAGCTCGGCATCGAAGGGCAGGCCGAATTGATCAAGTATGCGGTCGAGCATGCACAGGGCGGCAGCGCCTGAACAGGCGCGCGCGGCGCCGTGCTGTTGTCGCCCCCGCATGACAGGCGGGTCTCGCGGGGGAATGTTCTTTTTGAATATTTATTGCCAAAATTAAACTGTTTCATGGGTGAGATTCGGATAGAATGAATCTCGCTGTCGAAATGGCATCCCTGTCGGGCCAGGGTTGCCAATGCTGGTCAGTTTATTTACTATGGCGCCCTACCCACACTGAGATACCGATGTCAGCGTCTGAATCAAACCTGTTTCCGTTGGTGGGATTACAAGCAGTAGCCAATGCTCATAACGAGTGGGTCGCTGTCACCCTGCATGTACCGCAGGCCTCGACGGCGTCGCTGCTGGCGGCGCTGGCCGCTGCCGATGCGTATGCCTTCCTGGCGCCGCTCGACTGCATTATTCCCCTGGCCGACCCGCAAGGCGTGGACGAGGCCGTGCTGGCGCAACTGGCGCCGCAACGCACCATCTTCCGTTTGCCGGCCCATCTTGCCGGCGACAAGCACATCCAGAAAAAATGCCTGCAATGGCGCGAGGCCGGCTACCGCATCCTGCTCGATGGCGCCCAGGCTAGTCCCGTGGCGGCGGCGCAGGTCGAGGCGCGCGCGCTGAGTTTTGATGCGGCCGGCGCCCGCCCAGCCCTGCATCAGCTGCTGCCTTTGCCGGGGCCGCACCTGGCCTACAACATCGCCGACGCGGCGCAGATTGCCGAATTGCAAGAACTCGGCGTGAGCTGGTTTGCCGGCGATTACGCCTTGCGGCATGCGCGCCAGCAAAGCGAGCCGGAAGACGCCACCTCGCGGCGCCGGCTGATGACGCTGCTGGGCCTGCTGGCCCGTGATGCCGACGCCCATGAGCTGGAAGTGCCGCTCAAGCAAGACCCATCGCTCAGCTATCATTTATTGAAACTGGTCAATTCAGCCGCCTTCGGTTTCACGGCGCCGATTAGCAGCTTCAGCCAGGCCATCACCCTGCTGGGCCGGCGCCAGTTGCAGCGCTGGCTGCAACTGCTGCTGTATGCGCGGCAACAGGACGATGGCAAGATCCACGCCTTGCTGCCGCTGGCGGCCGTGCGCGCGGCGCAGATGGAAGCGCTGTGTCAGCTGCGCGGCGGCGACCGCGATGCGCAAGACCTGGCCTTCATGGCAGGCGTATTTTCCCTGCTCGACGTCCTGCTGGGCATGCCGATGGAAGAAATCATCGCCACCCTGAACCTGGCGCCCGAGGTGAGCACGGCTTTGCTCGAACGTAATGGCGAGCTGGGCGCCTTGCTGGCGCTGGTCGAAAGCGCCACGCCGCCGCCCGACGGCTTGCGCCGTGCCGGCATCGATGGAGAAACCTATTGGCGCAGCCTGCTGCAGGCCTACCAATGGGCCATCCAGGTCAGCCGGAACCTCTAGCATGACCCTGTTTCCGGTGTCGGATTTCCTCGCTGACAGCGCCGCCCTGTGCGACGCCGTCGTGCGTTTGCGCGGCTCCGCGCTGGTAGCTGAGCTGGGCCGTATCGCCAGCACCGTGATGGCCAGCCCGTATGGCCAGTTCCTGCCTGCGGCCAGTACGGGCGCCGCTAAGCCAGCCGTGCCGTATCCCCGCGATACGCCCGCCTTGTTGCAGGAAGTCAGCTTCGACGGCCATTGCTTCGGCCACTACAGCGTGGCCGGCCGCCCGCTGTATAACGACGCCGACCGCCGCCACCTGGCCAGCCTGGCATCGTTGACGGCCGGCGTCTTGCAGGTGCATTCGCTGGCGCAACGCTCGACCCATGCCTACGCGCAAGTCGAAGCCTTGCTGGCGCAGCAGACGCAAATCCTCGACCAGTTGCACGAATCCGTGCTGACGATGGACTTGACGGGCTACATCACCAGCTGGAACAAGGGCGCCGAGCGCCTGTTCGGCTACACCTCGGTGGAAGCCGTGGGGCGCAACATCTTGTTCCTGTACGACGACGAAGACACGGGTTTCCACGACGCCTTCCTGGAGCAGGGAGGGCGCCTGATGGAGGTGCGCCGGCGAAAGAAGTCGGGCGAGATCTTCTGGGCCAGTCTGTCGCTGTCGCCGCTGCAGGACATGGACGACAAGCCTATCGGACTCATCGCCTACCTGACGGACATTACGGAACGCAAGCTGGCCGAAGAGCGGCTGCACCACCTGGCCTACTATGACCCGCTGACCAGCCTGCCCAACCGTACCTTGCTGGCCAAACTGGTCGACCAGGCTCTCAGCGTGGCGCAGCGCAGCAAGATGCTCGGTTGCGTGCTGTTCATCGACCTGAACCGTTTTAAGCTGATCAACGACACCCTGGGCCGGCGCATCGGCGACGAACTGCTGCGCCAGGTCTCCTTGCGTTTTCGCCAGGTATTGCGCGACCAGGACCTGGTGGCGCGCCTGGGCGGCGACGAGTTCGCCGTCGGCCTGTTCGACATCGGCCAGCATTTCGAAGCGAGCATGGTGGCGCAAAAGCTCCTCGCCTCGCTGGTGGAGCCGTTCCTGATCGAAGACCACGACCTGCGCGTGGGCGCCAGCATCGGCATCAGCGTGTATCCGCAGGACGGGCAGGATGCGGAAACCCTGCTGCGCCTGGCCGACATCGCCATGTACCGCGCCAAGCAGGACAGCGGCGGCGAAGCGGAAAGCGTGGCTTTTTACAGCCAGGACATGAACCAGGGCATGCAGGCGCGCATGCGTCTGGAAACTGGCTTGCGCCAGGCCCTGTCGGAGCAGCAACTGCTGCTGCACTACCAGCCGAAGTACGCGCTCGGCAGCGGGCGCATCATCGGCGCCGAAGCGCTGGTGCGCTGGCACCACCCGCAGCACGGCATGATCCCGCCCGCCGAATTCATCCCCCTGGCCGAATCGACGGGCCTGGTGGTGCAGGTGGGCGAATGGGTGCTGGAAGCGGCCTGTGCCCAGGCGCAGGCATGGAAGCTGGCGGGCCTGCCGCCGATCCGCCTGGCCGTCAACGTCTCCGCGCGCGAATTTACGGCAGCCTTGCCCGCCAGGGTAGCGGCGACCCTGGCCCGCTACGGCCTGGAAGCGGCCTGGCTGGAGCTGGAAATCACGGAAAGCACCCTGATGCACAACATCGAGCGCGTGATCGCCATCATGGACCGCATCACGGCCCTGGGCGTGGCCCTGTCGCTGGACGACTTCGGCACCGGCTATTCGAGTCTGTCCTATTTGAAACGCTTTCCCATCGACACCCTGAAAATCGACCGTTCGTTCACCACCGGCATCCCCACCGACGCCAGCGACTGCGCCATCGCCAGCACCATCATCAGCATCGCCCAGCAACTGCACCACAAGGTGATCGCCGAAGGCGTGGAGACGGCCGAGCAGCTTGCCTTCCTGAAGAGTTCAGGCTGCGACGAAGTACAAGGCTACCTGTTCTCGCGCCCGCTGCCGGCGAGGGAGTTCGAGCGGGCGCTGCGGGAAAACTGGGGCGTGTAAGACAGGCGTGCCAGCGCTTTCCTGTCCGTGGAAAGCGCTGTGACAGCGCTAGCCATTGGTAAGCGGGGAACCTTTATGTATAATGCTGCCATCTGGAAGCGTGGCCGAGTGGTTGAAGGCACTAGTCTTGAAAACTAGCGACGGGTTACACTGTTCGTGAGTTCGAATCTCACCGCTTCCGCCAATAAAAACAATACGTTAGCGCAGTTTCTGCTTTATGCAAATGCGGTAACAAAAGCCCCTGTAACTGATTACATACAGGGCGAAATCAGTGCCAGCGCACCGTTAGGCCAAAGCAAGCGGTACGCAGATAGTAAACGGCGCAGCAAAGCGGTAAGCGCCTCGGTAAGTGCGCCGCACCCTTCCCGCAACATCAGCTGAGGCAAGCGTTACTGCATACCGCAGCGCAGGCACACAGCACCGCTACAGGCCACACCTCACCCGCGCCAATACCCTTGGCACCCTCGCACCGATCGCGGCCCTAGCCGCCCACTGTGCAGCCCATTTCCGCTAGTTCGCATAGGCGACGTTCGATGCGTCCTCAATGTAAGCAGGTTGATGTCGTTCTAGTCGGCTTACACGGCCTATTTGCCGTGTTGCTGCCGGACAGTGTTTGGCAGTAACGTTTCCCTCTGCGCTGCTGACAAGTTATCATCTACTTTTTAAAGCGATGAAAAGTGTCGCTATACGAGCGGAAAATTTGAAACGAACCTTTGCCGAAAAACAAATCATCTGGTTTTTTGCGTGGTTGGCGGGCAATCGAACAATTAAGGAAAAAAATTGAAAGACGAAAAAGAAATATTCTCCCTGACTGGACTGCGTTTTGTTGCAGCCTTTTATGTCTTTCTGTTCCATATCCACATTCGCTGGCCTATCTCAAGTCATTCTCTTGCGAAGAATGTTCTAGATCAAGGAGCCATTGGGATGAGCTTGTTTTTTATGCTTTCTGGCTTTGTGCTTGCGTATCGTTACGCTGATGGGCGCAGCACCTTAAAGGATTATTTGATTAATCGGTTTGCCAGAATATATCCAATATACGCAGTAGCTGCGCTAGTCACGTTGCCATGGATTGGAATTAATTTTGTGAACAGCTCACTAGCCGATACATTAAAGTGGATCGGACAACTTGCACTTCTTGTCTTTTCAAATATTTTTCTTATTCAGGCATGGTTTCTCCAGTATTTTAGTCACTGGAATGATGGCGGTAGCTGGTCAATCTCCGTTGAGGCGTTTTGTTATATCTTGCTTCCTTTCTTTCTGCCTAGCCTTTTGCAAGCCTCAATGAAGCGTTTATTCGTCATCGCTGCTGTCTGCTGGTTGTTGGCGGTGTTGCCAGGTCTGTCTGCCGCACTTTTTAATAGCCCGTCTAATGGCGTCTTTTATTCGATGCCAATCTTTCGTTTGCCTGAGTTTTTGATTGGAGTATGTACATACTTGGCCATCCGTCTCGGATTTAAATATCGATTTGGAGCGGTGATTCAATTAGCTGTGCTTGTGACTTTTTTTCTTTATTTGGGAATTGCCGGGCCGGAAATGCCACTTTATGTCGGCCACAACTGGATTGCTCTGCCTGTTATTGCTTTTATGATTTTTTCCTTGTCGAATGACAGGGGGCTAGTTGCCTCGATTCTTGCCTCCCGTGTTTTTGTCTGGCTGGGAAAAATAAGTTACTGTTTTTATTCTTTTCAAGCCCTAATTATTTTGTTGCTTATTGGCTATCACGACAAGTTGATTCAGGTAGCCCCCGCTCTGTCCAACAACAAATTGTTGGCGATAGCATCGTTGGCAGTACTGGTGGCGCTGTCCGCATCGGGCTACTACCTGATTGAGGAGCCTGCACGACGTTGGATTAGGCGATACCACAAGGAAAGGGCGATCCGCAGAGTTGAACCTGCCAGCCACGTCTCTAGCTAGTTCGACCCCGTCCCCCTCAACAACTACAGAGCCGACGTCCAGAGTGCGACGAGCCAGTCAAAACAAACCCGCCACAGTCGGCGGGTCCGGGTTCATATTGTTGGAGTTGCTGACCGTGCTACCGCCAACGCTAGGCCCGGCAGCAGCGTAATCAAGCGGGCCGGAAGCGGCTAGGGCATTGGCGCCCATGCCCGCGCCGCCTGTGCCGGCCCCTGTCGCCCGCTGCCCTGTGCTGTAGCGGCAACCTTTACCATACCCATGCCAGCAACCTTGGCGTAGTTAATGAGCGCCCGCAGGACCGAGAAGCCCTGATTGGCTTGGGCTGGTGCTGGCCCGTCACCGCGCAGACCGTGATTCTTAATCTTGTTGAACCGCTTTGTGACCGCCTCGCGGCTGATGCTCGCTCGCGGGCTTGGTCAATGGCGAACACGCCATGCGCCCCCGATGGATGCGTGCCTCCTTGGCGTTGCTTGCGGAACGAAATCTTTTTGTAAGTGATTGATATAAATGTAAAATTTTGAAGACTTGAAAACTAGCGACGGGTTAACCGTTCGTGAGTTCGAATCTGGCACGCAGGTATTCTGCGCGCCCTGTATGTGAGATCGAAGGGCTGGGGCTACCGGCCCAGCCCGCTCCGAATCCTTCAGATGCTGCCGCTGCGCGGCAGCCCCGCGCCGCAGCCGCGTGTTCGTGGTTCCAATCAATTTTTCGCTGAGCCAGCTTTCACCGCATCCACGCCTAAGCCCGTGTCTGAATGGCAGACCAGACTCTAGTGTATTTTATGGCAATTCCAACAATACCAACCCGCCAGCGTGGTATATAACTAATACATGTCACGGCATGTGTGACGCACAGCACCGGCGAGCGTTGTGCTCACCCGGAAACCTCAAAGGAGACAGCTATGCCAAAGTACGTTATTGAGCGTGATATTCCCGGGGCCGGGAAGTTGTCAGAGCAGGAACTTCAAGCTATTTCGCGGAAGTCCTGCAGTGTCTTAAACAAAATGGGGCCACAAATTCAATGGCTGCAAAGCTATGTTACTGGCGATAAAATCTATTGTGTTTACATCGCTGAAAATGAAGCGCAGGTTCGCGAACATGCCCAGCAAGGTGGCTTTCCTGCAAACCGCGTGTCGGAAGTCATCTCAGTCATTGACCCGACTACGGCAGAGTAGTGCCGCCGCCGATGTCCTTGAGTCTCATTCCTGGCGGAGCTTGACTCGGGCAGGGACGAGTTGTGCGATACATGACCGTATGGGAAGAGATTGACCGAGGGGTGACTGAGCAACTTTGGGCGAGAGTAGCCATCCGTCCGCATCATCGCCGTATCGACCTTCTGACGAGTCGGCCGGCGTGGCTTTTGCGCCGAGCCGGGTTTTACGACGCCCAACGCATAGGTTCGTGTCCAAATGACGGAACTGGCCGTCGTGTTCGGGGCTCTCAGGAGTTTGCCGGACTACCTGCGGCGCGTTGCGGCCTCTTGTCGACCGGCACAAATACGTCCCATTTATGTTGTGGCGCGGGCTTTACGGTCTTGGTACAACTTACGGCAACATTCGCTCCAGACAGGCCATGGCTCTTCGGCACCCATGTCACACGCAAAGGTAGTGCGCATTTCGCCACCAGAATCTTCCGGTTCGGTTCCAATACCTGCCACCGGGTTCGGTTTTTGGCATTTTCTGCTGCCATGAACTTGACTGCGGCCGCCCTGATCTCAAACAAGCCATGTATGTCACCGCGGGTTCTATCCTCGTCAAGCGTGGCAGCGAGTGCCGAGGCGATACCGGCGACAAGAAAAAGAGAGCCAGCAAGGGCGGCACACATGCGTTTATTCAGTCGTGACGGTCGCTGCATATTTATAATCCTTGCCAAGGCTGTTTGATATCCCCCGCCATGACGAAGTCAAGCCACTTCATCGCGTCTGTATGCGAATTGTTGACGGCTGATGCCTTGCGTGACAAAGTCCGCATCGGGCGGGATTGTTTCCCAGAAAAAAACATGTTTAAAAATGGGGATTTTGTTGAATTTTTTCGAGCGAAATATCCACCGGTTTTTCGTGAAATCGCTGTAACGGTCGCCCTTGAACTGTTTATGTACAGTTGTAAAAGGAAGCAACTTTTCCGCAATGTCCGGGAAAGAATAATCCGGATGGTTGTCCTTGAATTTCTCAAAAATCGCAAATTGATCTCTGCAGATAACTTGAATGGCCGTTTCTGGCATGCGATAGCGCGGGGACCACAGGACGTTCCAGCCTGATTCGATTTCATTGATGAATTTTACCAGGCGCGGCGTCATGATATAGGCGTCCGATTCGATATGGATGATTTTATCCACGCCTAATTCATTGGCCACATTAACCGAGTGCAGAAAACTGCGCCACCAGCCCGGGTAGTCAGCCCCGCTTTGTCGTCCCAGGTTGTTGTCGAAGCGAATGATAAGGTTTTTATCGCCATTTTCAGCCAGCGCAGCGCTATGGGAAACCGTATTGATAATGTCGGCAGGCGGAAGAAAAGGCGACCCATCGTCAATCATTATCTTCTTTACTGCACCGATTGGAATGTTTTCATAGTAATCGAGCCACCGTTGATACCGGCTTTCCCATGATGGTGCATCTTTTATAAAGCTGGTGCAGAATATAATGGCTTTCATTTGCTAAACACATTCCTTGTGTCTGAAAAATACAGGTTATTCATGAGGCATTGAAATTTGAACTATTTTAACAGATTGGAGGCGGTTTAATCACTGAACGGGCATGCCGCTGATGGCGCCGCCTCACGCGGAGCCGCGCTGGCGTTCAAGCATTGGCGCCGGCGCCCCGTCGCTGATGCCGTATCGTCCACATGCCTCGATCATCGCTGGTTATACTAGGTGCATGGCAGAGGTTTCCCATGCGCCATCTCCTTACACCCGTGAACCAATGAAAAACATCCCTGTCGAATATCGTCATAACTTCCCCCTTGATCCGCTGGACGTTGTTCGCGTCTTCGATCAGTCCGGCATCAAGCGGCCCACCAGCAACCTCCCGCGAATCGCGCGCATGTTTGCCGCGCCTTGTCTGGTGCTGTCTGCATGGGTGGATGGCCAGCTTGTGGGGCTGGCCCGGTCGCTGACCGACCATGCGTATTGCTGTTATCTCTCGGATCTGGCGGTAGACAAGCAATACCAGGGCCTGGGTATCGGCAAAGCGCTTGTCCAGCGCACCCAGGCCGTCATCGGCGACGAAGTGTCCCTGATATTGCTTTCCGCCCCCGATGCCATGTCCTACTATCCGACGCTCGGTTTTGAACCTGCCGGCAATGCTTTTATCATTCGGCGCAAACATTAAATGAGCGCTTCCAGGAACGCTAGTGCCCTTATGAGACCCGTCTACACCCTCGCCGAAGCCCTGGCACAAGATCCCGCTCGCATCGCCAAGATCCGGGATCTTACCCTCGACAGCTCCAGGCCCCACATGGGCCTGAAAGGCAGGCACGGCCTGTTCGCCTCCGTAGAATGGTGGGAAAGCATCAAAGCCGGCCGCCTTCAGACGCAAACGTTGACGGGCTGCATTGAGCGCACGTATTTTGCGGGCCAGGATAGCCAGCGCGGCGATCAAGTCAACAGCTTCACTTTGCGTCTGGCCGATGGCTCGACAGTCGACGAGAGCATCTACACGCACCGCAGGCAGGACATCAAGCTGTTCGTGCCCGGCGCCACGGTGACGATGGTGTATGCGCTGGACGAACTCAAGGCACAGCCAGCCGCCGATGGCGGTGTCAATGTGGCGCGGACCGTGCTGGAAGTGTCTGTTTCTGCGGGATAAGCGGCGGCAGGATGATCTCCTCAAGAACATGCATCATCTGCAAGGTAGCGCAAAATCAGCTGAGAGTTCTTGAGATGAAATATAAAGGCAATGGAAAAATAATGAAGGGCATCAAGAGGAATGCTAATGATGCGGTAAGCAGTTATGAGAGGGAATGACATTCGCTGGTCTCCTGGGTGAACGTAGGTGCAAGCTGCCGCCGTAGCAATCTTCGCAAACTTGACCTAAGCAAATTCCTCACCGAAATTCGTTTGACGGTCCCCTGCGCCAGGTCTAGAGTCGTCGAAGAGACCTCAACGACCCCATCGTCCCCATGGCCAAGCCCTTCCCCCTGAACCCCAAGAACCCCGAGCGCATCTGCTGGGGCTGCGACAAATATTGTCCGCCGGACGCCATGCGCTGCGGTAATGGTTCCGAGCGTACGCAGCATCCGGTCGAGCTGTTTGGCGAAGGCTGGAATGAATGGGGGCTGGCGGCGGCGGATAAAGAAGAGGCGGAGAAAAAACCTTAGCGGTGACAGCGCCCCGATCCGCTACAATTTCCTATCGCACTCGCGCTGAGGAAATACCCATGCAAGAAACCCTGTCCCGCTGGCTGGCTAGCAGCGCCGGCGATTACCAACTGCTTGAACACCCGGCCGTGCACACCATCGATGAAGCGCTGATTCACGTGCCCGCCATGCGCGGTCTGATGGTGAAGAACCTGTTCGTGCGTGATGAAAAAGGGCGCCGGCATTTTCTCGTTATCGTGCCTTTCGACAAGCGCATCGACCTGGCGGCGCTGGGGCGGTTATTGCCGGCCAGTAAGCTGAGCATGGCTTCGCCCGAGCGCTTGCTGCAGCACCTGGGGATCATACCCGGGTCCGTCAGCCTGTTTGCGCTGATCCATGACGGCGCGCAGGCGGTGGAACTGGTGCTGGACCAGGCCGTGTGGGATGCTGGCCATGTGCAAGCGCATCCGCTGCGCAATACGGCCACGGTGGCGCTGTCGCATGCCACCCTGGTCCGTTTCCTCGCGCACACGGGACACGTGCCCCGCATCGTGACGGTGCCGGCAAAGCCATAAGACAATCTCAATGCCCGGCCACGGGCGCGCCGCCGCTGCGCCGTCCCGGCCGGAAACCGTGCGCGCGGGCCGACCAGGCGACCACGAACGCCGGCGTGAGCAAAGCCAGCATGGTCCACGGGAAAGCCTCCGCGCCCCAGGTTTCCAGCAGGGCGCCGCCCACCACGCCGGCAGCCGCAATCGCGCCATTCCACGCTACCACGTTCATCGACAAGGCCACGTCGGCGCCGCTGCCTGCTGTGTCGGCCAGCGCCGTCTGCAACAGCGTTGCCGCGCCGCCAAAGCTCAGGCCCCAGACGGCCATGCCCAGGTAGATAACAATGGGAAACTGTGATGCGACGCCCAGCACGAGGGTTGTCGCGGCGAACACGGCCAGGCTGACCAGCACGGTGGCGCGCAAGTGGCGCTCGACCAGCTTGCCCGTGATCCAGATGCCGGCCATGGCCGCGGCGCCGAAGATGAGCAGGACCAGGTCGATGCGTGCCGTCAATCCCGCCGGCGCCACGAACGGGGCGATGTAGGTGTAGAGAATATTGTGCGCCAGCATCCAGGCGATGACGACGGCCAGCACGGGACGCACGCCGGGCGTGGTGAAGACGCGGCGCAGCGGCATGCGCTCATGCGCACGCTGGCCCGGGTAGTCCGGCACCTTGGCCAGCACCCAGGCGATCAGGATCAACGTCAGGGCGGAAATGATCCAGAACGCGGCGCGCCAGCCGACCAGGGAGCCGAGCAAGGTGCCCAGCGGCACGCCCAGGGACAGGGCGACGGGCGCGCCCACCATGGCCAGCGCCAGGGCGCGGCCTTGCTGATGGGGCGACACCATGCGCCGCGCATAGCCTGCCAGCAAGCTCCACGCCAGCCCGGCCGCCATGCCGGCAAAGAAGCGGGCCGCCAGGGTCAGCCAGTAGTGCGACGACAGTGCCGTGACGGTATTGAACACGAGAAAGCCGAGGATGGTCAGCAGCAGCACGTTGCGACGGCGCCAGCCGCGCGTGGCGATGGTCAGCGGTATGGCCGCCAGCAAGGAACCCAGCGCATAGGCCGTGACCATTTGCCCGGCCAGCGCGGCGCTGATGCCGAGTCCCGCGCTGATCTGCGGCAACAGGCCGGCGGGCAGGGTTTCGGTGACGATGCAGATAAAGCCCGTCATGGCCAGGGCTAATAAACCCGAAACGGGGAGGCGGTCGGCCAGCGCAGGGCTGGCTCCGGTGGTGAGTGTGGCGTGATTCAAAGCAAAATCCTTGGAAGTGTGATGAGGCGGCCGGGCGCAGGCGTGCGCCTGACCGTTCTTGCGGTATATATGTATCGATCGGTATAAATATAGGCGATGGTGCGCCGCGTTGTCAATGACTTCTGTATCGAGTAGTATGTAAGTGGCAAATGAGTAGACGAGAAGGAGTGATGGATGGCGCAAATGGGACGGCCGCGCACGTTCGACCGGCAGGCAGCCGTCGAGCAGGCCATGTTTTTATTCTGGCAGCAAGGATATGAATCGACGTCCTTGAGCCAGCTCAAGGCGAGCCTGGGCGGCGGCATTTCCGCGCCCAGCTTTTATGCGGCGTTCGGCTCGAAGGAAGCGCTGTTCCGCGAAGCGGCGCAATGCTATCTGGACACCTTTGCACGCGTGACGGAGTGTTTGTGGGACGATGGCCTGGCGCCGCGCGTGGCCGTCGAGCTGGCCTTGCGCCAGTCGGCCCGCATGCAGTCCGAGCCGGGGCATCCGCCAGGCTGCATGGTGGCGCTCGGCTGCATGAGCGCGCCGACGCCCGAACA
The DNA here is from genome assembly GCF_051380725.1 of Janthinobacterium glycogeni. Taxonomy (NCBI): domain Bacteria; kingdom Pseudomonadati; phylum Pseudomonadota; class Betaproteobacteria; order Burkholderiales; family Oxalobacteraceae; genus Janthinobacterium; species Janthinobacterium glycogeni. Next base: position 26,269 of record NZ_JBNYXP010000004.1, read on the forward strand.
CGCGGCCGTGGCAGCCCCGTTGACGGCTTCGCGCGCGCGCACCCGTGCCGGCTTCGTGCATTGCGTGGAACGGGGCATAGCCGGCGGCGAATTGCCAGCGGGTACGGACGCGAGCGCGCTGGCGGCCGTGTTCGACAGTTTTCTATCGGGCGTGGCCATCCAGGCCCGCGATGGCGTGGACTACGCCGTGTTTGACTCTGCTATTACGCAAATACTGCGCGTGTGGGATGCCAATCGCGTTGCAGCCTAGGCTGTAAAGCGGAACTCCAGCACATCGTCGCCATACTTGTCCGTCTCGCCCGTCGCGGTCCAGCCCAGGTAGCGGTAAAAGCCGTAGGAGCGCGAGGCGGGGTCGCTGGAGCAGCCGAGGAACAGCCGCTGATGGCCCTGCGCGCGCAATTCCGTCATGACCCGTTCCAGCATGGTCTTGCCGATGCCCCGGCCTTCGAATTCCGGCAGCAGGGCCAGTACGACGATTTCGCCCGTGTCGCGCGCGCCAAAGCAGTAGCCCACCAGCTGGCCGTCGTGATGGCAGACGTGGCCAGGCAGGTTGCCCGAGCGCATCATGTCGGCCCAGGTGTCGGCCGTGATGCCCACTTCCGCCAGGCGTTCTTTGGAAACGGCGTTTTGCCGCGTCTTGCCGCGCAAGGCGATGAAGGCCGCGGTATCTTCCGCCCTGGCGGCATGGAAAGTAATCGATGCTGGATGTGTCGTCATGTGTGCGTTAATTGAAGGATAGTATTGAAGGATTTACTCCCAGGGTTTGCGCATGGTGTGCGCGTGGCGCTGCCAGTCAATGACGCTGGTATTTTCGATGGCCTGCTGGCCTGGATTGCCGCTATCGATTTTTTCATCCTTGACGATGACCAGAGCGTTTTTATCGTTGAGGCGGTATTCCCGGTAGCGCTCGCAATCCTGTGCGCGCCGGGCGACGGTGATTAACTTGTCAGCCTGCCACTTATAGCTGTCTTCATAAAAACATTGCGCCGCGCAGCCGCAATTGGCGATACCGCCGTCGATTCTTTGCCCGGCGATGCTGATATCGAGATTCGGAATCGCCGATAAGGGTTTGTTGAAACTGTATTGTTTTGCTTGCGCATCCCACAGCCACACGTCGGAACAGCGGATGCGCCCCTGGCTATCCGTGTAGCCGGTGACCCACAGGTCGGCATGGCCGTCGAAATTCATGTCGGCCAGCAGCGCGTGCAAATTGCCCGTGCCGCTGCTGCTGCAACTGCCATGGATCCACTGCTTGCCGATTTTCAGCCGGTACGTCTGTTTTTCATCGTGAGTCGCATAACGGATATCGGCCGCTTGCCGTACTTTTCCTGTCGCTGCTTGATCCAGATGCAGCGTACCACCATAAGCGGAGGCGGAAAGCAGGGAAAAGAGCAAAGCAATCAGTTTCATGGAGATATTCTTGTGCTGGGATATTTTCGCAACGTCCAGATTGAATCGCGCGGAGAATGATCATAACGCATGGTCCTGGCAATGCGCCACACCGTTCCCTATCGTGCATTCGCGCGTAACAGTGCTGTGTACAATGCCAAAAATCCTCGGACAAGGAATCTTCATGACTGTTTCCAGTGCATCTTTTAATGAAGCGGGCATTCTCGCTTATAACGACGGCAATTACGCCGAGGCGTACGCGCAATTCGACGCGGCGGCGCGCACTGGCGATCCGGCCGGCCAGCATTTATTGGCCAGCCTGTATTACCAGGGCCATGGCGTGACGCAAGATTTGCCGAAAGCGGTCGAATTGTTCACGGCCGCGGCGCAAGCGGGTTTTCCGCCGTCGCTGGCCAACCTGGCCCTGATGTATGCGAGCGGCGATGGCGTCGCGCAAGACATGGCGCAATCCCTGGCGTACGGGCGCCGGGCGGCCGAGGCGGGCGATGGCCAGTCGCAATTCAACCTGGCGCAGGCTTACCGCAAGGGGATTGATGTGCCGCAAGACTACGCCGAGGCGGCATTCTGGTACAAGCAGGCGGCAGAAGCCGGTTCCCTGTCGGCGCAGAATGAATACGGCTTGTTGTATGCGCAAGGGCAGGGCGTGGAACTCGATTACGTGCAGGCGTATGCGTGGATCGCCATGCCGGCCGAGGCGGGCAGCGCGCAATCGATCAAGAACCGCGACCAGTTGCTGGAAATCCTCACGCCGTCACAGCAGCAGGCGGCGCGCGCGCTGGCGGCCGAATACGCGGCGCAGTATGGCGTCAATCCCCACTAGATTTCCCCGACTGTCTGGTGAGCGCGCCGGCCGCGTCGAGCTCATAGCTGTCGAAATCGCGCGCGAGGAATAGTTCACCCGAGTAATGCAGGCGCGCTTCCGCTTCCAGTTCGGCCATGCCTTCCGCATGGTGATAGCGGGCGCTGAAGTGGGTGAGGATCAGGTTCGGCAAGCGCACCGCTGCGGCGAACTGCGCCACGCGCTGCACGGAACTGTGCGTGGGGCCGGGCCCCACCTTTTGCAGCATGGCTTCGGTGTAGGTGGCTTCATGCACGAGCAATTGCGCATCGGCACAAGCGTGCGCCAGCAAGGCGGGCGTGTCGTTGTCGCCGCCGATCACCACCGTGGCGCGCTGCGTTTCCGTCTGGCGGAAAGCGGCGGCGGACAAGACCGTGCCATCGTCGAGGATCGCATCCTGGCCCGCCTGCAACAGTCCCCAGGCGGGGCCGGGCGGCGCGCCGGCCGCCTGCAGGGCCGCCTTGTCCAGCTTCCATCTGCTCGTTTCCAGCGCGAAGCGGTAGGCGACGCTCGGCGCGCGGTGCGACAGCGCATGGCGCGAAACGGTCAAGCCCGCTTCCTCGTAGACCACTGGCGCGCTGTCCACGTCGATGTGGATCAGCGGATACGTGAGGAACAGTTCCGTGTGCAGCAATGTCGCGTCGATCCAGGCCTTGATGGCGGCCGGGGCGATCAGCAGCAGGGGCTTCTTGCGCCCCGTCATCGAGGCGCTGGCCAGCAGGCCCGGCAGCCCATAGCTGTGGTCGCCATGCACGTGGGTGATGCAGATGCCCACCAGGTCGTGCACGGACAGGGGCAGGCGCTGCAGCCGGTGCTGCGTCGCTTCGCCGCAATCGATCATCCACCAGTCGCGGTTGTGCGTCGTTTGCAGGGCCAGTGACGTGACGTTGCGGTGGCGCGTGGGCACGCCGGAAGACGTGCCGAGAAAAGTCAGTTTGAACATGCCCGCATTATGCGGCAGGCGTGCCTGCTTGCCAATGCTGCTGGCTTCAGTCTGCCGGCGGCGCGTCGCCGGCCGTGTAGTCGACAAAGCCGTCGCGGCGGCAAAAGCTGGCCAGCTGCATGCCGGCCTGGCGCGCGATGCGGATGGCCAGCGAGGTGGGCGCCGAGATCGTGGCGACGAGCCCGATATGCATGCGCGCCGACTTGCGCACCAGTTCATAGCTGGCGCGGCTCGACAGGAAGACGAAGCCGTCGTGCATGGCGATGCGGTGCAGGGCCAGGTAGCCGATCAGCTTGTCCAGGCCGTTATGCCGGCCCACGTCCTCGAACACTTTGACCACCGCGCCCTCGGCCGTGCACCAGGCGGCCGCATGCACGCCGCCCGTCTTGTGCATCAATTCCTGGTACGGCAGCAGTTCGCGCGCGGCCCGGCCGAGGATGGCGCTGCTGGCGACCAGCGGCGGCAGGGGACGCGTGATCTTTTCGGGCACCAGGTCCAGCAGGGCCAGGCTTTCGATGCCGCACACGCCGCAGCCCGTGCGTCCCGTCAGCGCGCGGCGGCGGGCCTTGAGCTTGATCAAGTCCGGTTGCGCAATGGTCAGCCGCACTTCCGCGCTGTCCTCGCCGCAGCAGACATCGAGGTCATAGATGTCGCGCACGCTGCCGACGATGCCTTCGGTCAAGGTAAAGCCGACGGCGAATTCCTCGAGGTCGCGCGGTGTGGCCATCATCACGGCGTGGGCGATGCCGTTGTAGACGAGGGCGACCGGATACTCCTCGGCCACCATGTCGCGGCCCGCCGTGGCCACGCCCCCCTGGTGGCGCACCATGGGCACTGCCAGAAATCCATCGCGATCGATGGTGGTGATGTCGATATCGCATTCCATGATTTTTCCTCCGGTTAATCGATCTGATAGCGCGGGCAGGGCCGTATCGAGGGCGGCAGCGGGTCGCCATGCAATTCCAGCAGCGAGCGTTCCGTTTCGCGCGTCATGGCGTTCAGGGCCAGGCAATTGGGCGCCAGGCCGAACGGTTCGGCGATCTGCTGCGCGATGGCTTCCAGCGCGAACAGGGTATAGGCGACGAAGACGGAAATGAGGGGTGTTGCCACGCCGATGGCGTCTACCAGGCCCAGCGGCAACAGGAAGCAATACATGTAGACGGTGCGGTGCACCAGCACGCCGTACGGATACGGGATCGGCGTGTTCTTGATGCGCTCGCATCCGGCCACGGTGGCGGCCAGGTCGTTGAGCTGGGTGTCGAGCATCCACAGCAGCTGCGCCTGGCCCGGCTGGCGCTGCACGGCGTCGTGCAGCATGGCGCGCACCGCATGCAGGATGGCGACGGGCTTGAAGTTGACGCCCTGCAAGCGCTGCACGTCCTCGGCCGGCAGGTAGCGCGCCAGGTCTTCCTGCGGGTCCGTCTGGCGCAGCTGGTGCTTGAGTGCATACACGAAGGCGATCAGGCGGCGCAGCAGCAACTCGTGGTCGAGGCCGCTCGTTGCCTGCGGCAGGTAGGTGAGCGCCTGCGAGGCCAGGGCGCGCGCGGCGATCAGCAATTGCCCCCAGATATGCCGCGCCTCGACGAAGCGCGCATAGCTGGCGTTATTGCGAAAGCCGAGAAAGATCGCCAGGCTGATGCCGACCATGGGAAACGGCGCCGTATCGAGCGGAATCTTGACGCCGAAGATACGGCCGTCCGTCAGCAAGGCCAGCGAGCTGACGACCAGCATCAGCAGCAATTGCGGGATGATGGCTTGTAGCACCGAGCCATCCCAGACGAACAGCATGCGGAACCAGTTGGTGGTGGGGCGGATAATCATGATGGGATACGCATGCCGTGATGTCGGTTAATGTTTCTGGGGCACGACTTTGCCCTCGAAGACGTAGTATTGGAACAGGTTGTAGCCGACCATGATCGGCAGCATCGTGCCCATGCCGATCAGCATGAAAATCAGGGTCGGTTCATCGGACGCGGCCGCCGCGATGCTCAGCTTGCCCGGCACCAGATCCGGGAAGAAGCTGATGGCCAGGCCCGCGAACGACGCCAGGAACAGCACGATGGCGCCGCGGAAGGGGCCGCGCACGCCGTTCACGTGCACGGCCCACAGGATGTAGATGAAGGCGCTGGCGGCGATGGCGGCCAGGGCCAGCAGCACGCCGAACACGCCCGGCTGCGCCCAGCGGTCGTGGCCGATGGCGCTGAAGACCATGGTGCCGGCCGACAGCACGATGGCGGCCGCGACCGTCGCCAGCACGCTGGTGGTCGCGTAGCGGCGCGCGGCCGCTTCCAGCTGGCCGCCCGTCTTCTTGATCAGATACGTGCTGCCCAGCAGACAATAGCCGGCCACCACGCCCAGCGCCGTGCACGCCGTGAAGACCGCACTCAGCGGGCCCGGCTGCAAGCCCGTGATGACCTCGCCCAGCACCACGCCCTGCGCCACGGCGGCCAGCAGGCTGCCCACGCCAAAGACCAGGTCCCACAGGCGCTTGTTGCCGGCCGCATGGCGGAACTCGATCGAAGCGCCGCGCATGATCAGGCTGGCGATCAGCAGCATGATGGGGATATACAGCTGTTCCAGCAAGGTGGCGTAGGCGCTGGGAAAGGCGCCGAACAAGGCGCCGCCCACCACCACCAGCCAGGTTTCATTGGCGTCCCACACGTGGGCGATCGACTGGAAGATCAGGTTGCGTTCCTGCTCGCGGCGGGTGAACAGGCTGAGGATGCCCACGCCCAGGTCGAAGCCGTCCGTGACGACATAAAAGATCAGCATCAGGCCGATCAAGCCGAACCAGGCATTGCCCAGCATGGCATGCGAATTGATATCCATTACAAACTCCTTGATTGATGGGGGCACATCTCAATACCCCACGGCATGGCCGGCGTCCGGCAGCGGCAGCGTCACATCCGGGCCTTGTTGCAGCCATTTCCTGGCGAATACGAAGAACGTGAGGAACAGCACGATGTAAAACACAAAGAACATCAGCATGCTGCCGGCCACGGCATGGGCCGCCACGTCGGAGACGGCGTCGCGCGTGCGCAGCAAGCCGTAGACGACCCATGGCTGGCGGCCCACTTCGCGCACGATCCAGCCGCACTCGACGGCGATGTAGGGCAGCGGAATCGTCAGCACCCAGGCCAGCAGCAGCTTGCGGTTGCGCACGAATTCCTGCACCCGGCCGCCTACCTTGCGCCAGGCCACGAAGGTCCAGAACGCCAGCAGCACGAACCACATGCCGATGCCGGCCATGGCGCGAAACGCGTAGTACAGCAGCGGCAGCATGGGCGGCTGGTCTTCACGGGCGATGTCGGCCAGGCCCTTGATCTTGCCCGTGGCGCTATGCGTGGCGATCACGCTGAGCATGCCAGGCACTTCGAGCGACCAGTCATTCTTCTGTTCCGCCTGGTTGGGCCAGGCCAGCAAGGACCAGGCGGCCCCTTCGCCATCGCGGTTCGTATGCCAGTGGCCTTCGATGGCCGCGCCCTTGGCCGGCTGGGTCTTGAAGACGTCGACGCCGCTCGAATCGCCGAGCCACACCTGCAACGGCGCGATGACGAGCAACAGCATCAGCGCCAGCTTGAACGAGCGGGCGAAAAAGGCCGGTTCGCGGCGCTTGAACATATACCAGGCGGAAATGCCGGCGATCACGAACAGGCCCGTTTCCACGGCAGCCACCCACATATGGCCCACGGCCCAGGCCATGTCGGGATTGAAGATGGCGGCCACGTAATCGGTGACGATGATTTTGCCGTCGACTACGCGCACGCCAGCCGGCGTCTGCATCCAGGAGTTGGCGACCATGATCCAGAACGAGGAAATGCTCGATCCCAGCGCCACCATGCCGGTGGCAAACAGGTGCACGCCCTTCGGTACGCGGCCCCAGCCGAACATCATGACGCCGATGAAGCCCGCTTCCAGCATGAAGGCCATGGCGCCCTCGAAGCCGAGGATGTTGCCGATGAACTGGCCCGAATGGTGCGAGAACGGCGCCCAGTTGGTGCCGAACTGGAATTCCAGGGGGATGCCGCTGACGACGCCGACGGCAAAATTGAGCACGAGCAACTTGCTCCAGAAGCGCGCGTGGCGGTAGTAGACGGGGTCGCTGGTGCGCAGCCACAGCGCCTCGACGACGAACAGGAACAGCGACAGGCTGATCGTCAGGATGGGCCACAGGATGTGGAAGATGGCCGTCATCGCAAATTGTGCGCGCGACAGGTCCAGGGTATCGAAACCGAACATGGCGTTCTCCTGTTCAACTGGCGGCGGCCGACGGCGCCAGCAGCACGGGGATGGATTTGAAGGTCGGCGTGCGCGAACCGTGGCCCACGCTGTCGAGCGGCACCAGCGGATTGGTTTCCGGGTAGTAGGCGCCGATGCAGCCGCGCGGAATGTCGTACTCGACCAGCAGGAAACGGTCGGCGCGGCGTTCGATGCCGTCATGCCACACGCCGATCAAGTCGACCCAGTCGCCGGCCGCAAAGCCCAGCATGGCCAAGTCGTCCTTGTTGATGAAGACGACGCGGCGCTGGCCGAACACGCCACGGTAGCGGTCGTCCATGGCGTAGATCGTCGTGTTGTACTGGTCGTGCGAACGCGTCGTCATCAGCACCATCAGGCGCTCGCCATATTGCTGGCGGGCGCGGTGGATCGGCGTGTCGAGCTCGACGGCGTTGACGAGGAATTGCGCCTTGCCGCTTTCGGTCTTCCATACCCGTTCGCGCGAGGCGATTTCCAGGTGGAAGCCGCCCGGCTTGGCCACGCGCAAGTTATAGTCGAAAAAGTCGTCAAACACTTGCTCGATGGAATCGCGCAGCAGCGCATAGTTGCCGGAATAGCGCAGCCAGTCGATCTTCTCGCTGCCCAGGGTCGCTTGCGCCATGCCGGCGACGATGGCGATTTCCGAGCGCAGATTGGGCGAGGCGGGCTGGTTCATGCCGAACGAGATGTGCACCATGCTCATCGAGTCTTCCACCGTCACGCCCTGCGCCACGCCCGACTGCACGTCGATTTCCGTGCGTCCCAGGGTCGGCAGGATCAGCGCATCCTTGCCGTGCACCAGGTGGCTACGGTTGAGCTTGGTGGCGATGTGCACGGTCAGGTCGCACGAGCGCAGCGCATCCCACGTGCGCGGCGTGTCTGGCGTGGCCATCGAGAAATTGCCGCCGAGCGCGACAAACACTTTTACTTTTTTCTCCAGCATGGCCTCGATGGTGCCGACAGCGTCATAGCCGTGGTGGCGCGGCGGCTCAAAGTTGAACACGAGGCCCAGGCGGTCGAGGAATTCCTTGGTCGGCTGTTCCTCGATGCCCATGGTGCGGTCGCCCTGCACGTTCGAGTGGCCGCGCACGGGGCACAGTCCCGCGCCGCGCTTGCCGATATTGCCGCGCATCATCATCAAGTTCGACAGGATTTGCACGGTGGCCAGCGAATTCTTGTGCTGCGTCACGCCCATGCCCCAGGTGGCGATGACGGCCTTGCCCTTCACATAGATCTGCGTGAGTTCCTCGATCTTGTCGCGCGCCACGCCCGATTCGGCCAGCAGCACCTCCCAGCTTTCGGCGCGCAGGTCGGCCGCGAAGGCGTCGAAGCCGCTCGTGTGCTCGGCGATGAAATCGCAGTCGAGCACGCGCTCCTGGCCATGGGCGATGGCCTCGTCATCGAGTTCGAGGACGCGCTTGGCCATGGCCTTGATCAGCGCGAAGTCGCCGCCCAATGTCGGGCAGATGAACAGCGAGCAGATGTTCGTGCTGCCGCCCGTCAGCATTTCCAGCGGATGCTGCGGGCTCGTGAAGCGTTCCAGGCCCCGCTCGTGCAGCGGGTTGATGGAGACGATGACGGCGCCGCGGCGCGACGCTTCGCGCAATTCGCCCAGCATGCGCGGGTGGTTGGTGGCGGGGTTCTGGCCGAACAGCAGCAGCGTGTCCGCATGCTCGAAGTCGTCCAGCAGCACCGTGCCCTTGCCGATGCCGACGGTTTCCGGCAAGCCGCGGCTCGTCGCTTCGTGGCACAGGTTGGAACAGTCGGGGAAGTTATTCGTGCCGTAGGCGCGCACGAACAGTTGATACAAAAAGGCCGCTTCGTTGCTGGCGCGGCCCGACGTGTAGAAAGCAGCCTGGTTCGGGTCGTCCAGCGCGTGCAAATGGTGCGCCACGAGGGCGAATGCATCGTCCCAGGCTATCGCCTGGTATTTGTCGCTGGCCGCGTCGTACACCATGGGGTCCGTCAAGCGGCCATGTTGTTCCAGATCATAGTCCGACTGTTCCATCAATTCCGTGACCGTGTGTTCCTGGAAAAACTCGGGGCGCACGCGCTTGCTCGTCGATTCGGCGGCCACGGCCTTGACGCCGTTTTCGCAGAATTCAAACGTGGACGCGTGTTCGCGGTCGGGCCAGGCGCAGCCGGGACAGTCGAAACCGTCAGGCTGGTTTTGCTCGAACAGCGAGCGGTAATTGCCCGCGCTGACTTTTTCCTTGAACAGATTGATGGCCACGTACTTGAGTGCTCCCCAGCCGGCCGCGGCATGGGTGTAGGGCGCGATGCGCGCGTCGGACTTTGGCTTGCTCATGATGACTCTCCTGGTGATATGCGATGGGACAATCACATGGTAGGGGCGGCAGGCGGGAGCGTAGGCGCACAGTTCCGGACAAAAAAACAGAGTACAGATGGCAAGATGACGATGCCGGTCGCGCCGGCGCGGGCCGTGATTTATGATGCGGACAAGGAGAAAAAACATGCACAACAAGGAAGACGGAGTCGACGCCGCACTGATAGCGCTGCTGGCGCTGCTGTGGGAGGCGCGGCAGGAGGCGCCCGATAAACCGTGGTCGCTGGCCAAGCTGGCCAAGCGGGCAGGGGTACAGATGAGTACCTTGTTACGCCAGCTCAATGCGCTGTCCAGCGCGGGCCTGGTGAGCGTGACGACGGCGGAGAGCGGCGGCGGCAGCGCGCTACTCAGCGCGGCGGGCGCGGAATTATGCGCCAGCGTCTTTGCTCCGCCGCCATCGCCGTAGGAGCACAGTCCGCTGCGTCTGTACTCTATCGGCCGGCGCCGGACTGTACCTCTTTGCCTGCCCCCATTCGTCCTATGCTACTTCCAGACGAATGCCTATCGAGGGGAAGCACCATGAACACCATCCTGTATCCGCAGCCGGCGCTCCGGCAGCCAAGCCATATCGAACCCTGCGTGGACATGCTGGGGCGGCCCCTGACGGACTTGCGCATTTCCGTCATCGACCAGTGCAACTTCCGCTGCACCTATTGCATGCCGGCCGAGCTGTACCCCAGCGATTACCCGTTTCTGCCGTCCAGCGAGCGCCTGTCCTTCGCGCAGATCGAAACGATGGCGCGCGCTTTCGTGCGCCTCGGTGTCGACAAGATCCGCATCACGGGCGGCGAGCCGCTGCTGCGCAAGAATCTGGAGCAGCTGATCGAGCGCCTGGCGAGACTGACCGCGCCGGACGGGCGCGCCGTGAGCATCGCGCTGACGACGAATGGCAGCTTGCTGGCGGCCAAGGCGCGCTCGCTCAAGGATGCGGGCCTGGAGCGGGTCACCGTCAGTCTCGACAGTCTGGATAACGGTATTTTCCAGCGCATGAATGGCGTCGACTTTCCCGTCGAGAAAGTGTTGCACGGCATTGAGGTGGCGCAAGCCGTGGGCTTGAACCCTGTGAAGGTCAACATGGTCGTGCAGAAAGGCGTCAACGACAGCCAGATCGTGCCGCTGGCGCGCCATTTCCGCCACACGGGCGTGATCCTGCGCCTGATCGAATTCATGGACGTGGGCGGCATCGGCGCCTGGTCGCGCACGCATGTCGTCACGTCGGAGGCGGCGCGCGCGCTGATCGCCGCCGAGTTCCCCCTCGTGTCGCTGGGCGAAGGCAAGCCGATCTTGCACGAGACGGCCAGCCGCTATGGTTACCGCGACGGGGGCGGCGAGGTGGGTTTCATTTCCAGCGTGTCGCAGCCGTTCTGCGGCGACTGCAGCCGCGTGCGCGTCTCGTCGGACGGCAAGTTGTTTACTTGCCTGTTCGCCCACGACGGCCTCGACCTGCGGCCACTGCTTGATTCCGCGCAAGAGTTGGAAACCGTGCTGCGCCAGCACTGGCAACGCCGTGGCGACCGCTACTCGGAAGTGCGTGGCGCGCTGGCCCAGCTTGGCGGGCGCAAGCAGTATCCCACCGTGCGCATGTCGCTGGTGGGCGGATAACTGGTTTGCAACGCCTAGCAAAACCGTAGCGAGCGGAAGTAAGGCTCGGCGCCCCCGTTGGTTTGAGAAGCGCAACTGTACGAAGGTACAGTGAGCATCGCAGACCGCAAATTACGACGCGCAGTAGGTTTTGATCGGTGTTGTTACAAGAATTCGGTGATAAGTTTACCGAGAAGAATAATGGCTTGTTCCACGCCCACGCTCCACGGATAGCTGTAATTGAGGCGGATGCAATGCTTGTAGGCCTGGCTGACGGAAAACATGCGTCCCGGGCCCACCGTGATCTTACATTCGAGCGCGCGCCGGTACAGTTGCATGGAATCCACGTTGCCGGGCAACTCCACCCACAGCACGTAGCCGCCCTGCGGTTGCGAGACTTTGGTGCCAGCAGGGAAGAAGCGCAGCACGGCGGCCGCCATGATGCGCGCCTGCTGGGCATACGCCTTGCGGGTGCGGCGCAGATGCTGTTCGTAGCCATCGTTTTGCAGGTACTCGGCAATCGCCAGCTGCGGGAACGAGGACGTGGCCAGAGTATTGAGGAACTTGAGTTCCTCCACCTTGCCCCGGTAGCGTCCGGCCAGGGCCCATCCCACGCGCTGCGCGGAACTGAGGCTCTTGGAAAACGAGGAGCAGTGCAGCACCAGGCCCTTGCGGTCGTAGGACTTGAGCGAGGACGGATGGGCGTCGCCGTAATACAGCTCGTTGTAGACGCCGTTTTCGATGGCGGGCACGTCGTGCTGCTCCAGCAGCTGAACCAGGGCGCGCTTGCGCTGGTCCGACATCTGGAAGCCCAGGGGATTCTGGAAGTTCGGCATCACCATGACGGCCGCGATGGGCTGGCGCGCCATGATGTCGGCCAGCGCCTCGATGCTGATGCCGTCGTACGGATCGGTGGAGATTTCCACCACCTTCATGCCCAGCCGTTCGACGGCCATCAGCATGGCATAGAAGGTGGGCGACTCGACGGCGATGGTGTCGCCCGGCTTGGCCACCGCTTGCAGGCACAGGTTGATGGCTTCCGTGGCGCCCACGGTGACGATGATTTCGTCGGGATCGACGGCCAGGCCGTTTTCCAGGTAGCGGCGGGCGATTTCGCGGATCAGCTGCGGGTTGCCCGGCGGTAGATCGTCCGTCATGTTCCACGCGCGGTTGCGGCGCGCCACGGCGCCCGCATACTGGTTGATGCGTTCCCAGGGAAACAGCGACGGGTCGGGGTAGGGCGAGCCCAGAGGGACGGCGTCGTGCAAGCCGATCGAGCGCAGGGTCGACAGCACCAGGCGGCTGACATGCACTTCGGCCGGCACGGGGCTTGGGTGCGACGCCTGCATGCAGATTGACGGCGTGGCTGTGTCGCCGGCCCGCAGGCGCACGAAGTAGCCGGACTGGGGCCGGCTTTCGATCACGCCCATGCCCTCCAGCTTGACGTAGGCGCGCAGCACCGTGGTGATGCTCAGCTTGTGCTGCTGGCTCGTCTGGCGCACGGAGGGAATGCGTTCACCGGGCAAGAGCACGCCCTTGTCCACCAGTTGCTCGATGTCGCTGACGAGCTTTTCATACAATTTCATGCAATGGCATCCATTCTTTGATTCTTGCTCTACGTCATTGCATTATCGTTCAATTCATGACGACCTATAGTTACAAATATCGCATGTTGCCTAAATGAAACTGCCATCCGGCACTTCTGGTTTAATATCCATAGAGAAAACTAAAAAAGGAACATCTGTCATGGCAATTCCACAAAGCATGCTGTCTGTCGTCGCGCGCGACGAAGTGCATTTGCAGTTCAATGTGAAGGCCGGCGTCGAACCGGAGCAGCTGTTCAGGGTGCTGGGCAAGCTGTGGGAATCCGAAGTCACGGGCATTCTCGACCCCACCCTGAACCGCCACCATCAGTTGACGGGCGGCACGGCCAACGTCGTGCTGGGATTCAAGCCCGAGCTGTGGCGCGCCGCCTGCCCCGGCTGCGTGCCGGACAACATGGCATCGTTCGCGCAGGACCTCGTGGGCGCCAACGGCAAGACGGCGCCCGCCAGCCAGCACGATTTCTGGGTCTGGATCACGCAGTCGAACGCGGCCACCCTGTACGACAGCATGCGCACGACGCTCACCTTGCTGAGCCCCTTTGCCGAATTGGCCAGCGAGCAGGTGTGTTTTCCGTATCACAATAACGTGACCTTCGACGGCTTTGCCGACGGCGTCGCCAACCCGAATCCCTTCCGCGCGAATGGCGTGGCCATCATTCCCGATGGCGAGGCGGGTGAGGGCGGCTCCACCGTGCTGCTGCAGAAATGGCGCATGGATGTCGAGCGCCTGCGCGCCTTGCCCGTGCACGCGGCGGAGCAGGTCTGGGGCCGCACCAAGGCCGGCAGCCATGAATTGTCGCCGCTGCCCGTCGATTCCCACGTGGGCCGCAACCAGTTTATCCGCGATGGCGAGGAAGTCGATATCGTGCGCCGCAATGCCAATTACGCCAATGCAACTGAGGCGGGCGTCATGTTTGTCGGTTTCTGCAAGGACATCACGGTGACCATGGGCATGCTGCGGCAAATGTACGGCGTAGGCTATGATGGCGTCACTCAAACGGACCGGCTGCTGGATTTTTCCACGGCGCTGTCGTCGGCGATCTATTTCGTGCCCAGCATCGACGCCTTGCTGGCCGTGGGTATTTCGCCGGCGGATCCCGGTTAAGGACCGCCCCGGCGGTCTCCGGTCCCTATTTTTTACTTTACCAGGAGTTTTCCATGCGTATTCGTCCCGCCACACTGCTGTCCACCTTGATACTGGGCAGCGCCGTCTTCAGCGCTTCCGCTTCCGCCGTCGGCCTGGGTTTCCTGGCCGATACGCCGATGGCTTACCTCAACAAGAACGACAAGCCCGTCTTCGTGAAAGCCGTCACCGACGTGCTCAATGACAAGAAAGATGGCGAAACCGTGCAATGGAGCAATGAAGGCTTGCGCAATTCCGTGCGCATCGCCGCCGACATCACGGCCAGCGACACGGAAAAGACGGACGCGCAAACCTGCCGCAAGGTGCAGGTCGGCTTGAACGCCAAGGGCCAGGAACAGACCCTCAAGCTGAAGGTCTGCAAGGCCGGCACAGCCGCGTGGAAAGTGGCGAAGAGCTGATAGCCCGCGCCTTTCCTTGCCGGTCCTGCGCCGGCAAGGTGACGACTTTCTCATAGGTGAGTCTGGCAGCGGTTAGAATCACGTTTTACCCTCACTTTTCTCACCTGCATGCAGCAAAGTCGCCTCCTGTTCTTCCGCCTGGCCGGCCAGTTTCGCCGCTACGGCGCCATCGTTGCCGCCACTTTGCTGGCTGTGGGCGTGGCGTCCGCCACCGATGTGTTGTTAATCCGCCAGCTGCAAAACGTCGTCGACGCCATGCGCACGACGGCCATCACGCAGGTCGCGCCCGCGTCCGGCGTGATGGGCATGCTGCAGGGCTGGGTTGACCGTTTCTTGCCGTCACAGGCGGGACAGGTGGATCTGTGGGTGATTCCCGCCACCATCCTTGGCCTGGCCGTGCTGCGCATGGTGTCGAGTTTTGCCGGCGATTACGGTTCCGTCTGGCTATCGAGCCGGGTGCAGGCCGATTTGCGCGAAAAGATGTTCGCCACCATCATGCGCCTGCCCAGCCGCTTTTTCGATACCACCACCACCAGCCTGACGCAGTCGCGCGTGGCTTTCGACGCCAGCCAGGTGTCGCAGGCCGGCTTGAACGTGCTCAACGTGATGGTGCGCGATTCCGTCGCCACCGTCGGCTACCTGATTTTATTGTTCAGCATCGACGTGAAACTGGCCCTGTTCTGCATGGCCTCGATGCCCATCGTCGCCATCGTCGTGACCCTGGCGGGACGGCGCATGCGCCACCTGAGCAAGAGTTCGCAGCAGGCCGTGGGCGAGCTGACGTCCGTGCTCGATGAAAGTATCGGCGGCCAGCGCGTGGTGAAGATCTTCGGCGGGCAGGACTATGAACAGGCGCGCTTCGTCAACGTCGTCAAGCGCAACCGCCAGCTGGCCGTCAAGCATGCGGCCACCTCGGCCATGAATTCCGGCTTCATCATGATGCTCGTCGGCATCACGCTGTCGTCCGTGATCTATTTCGCCATGCTGCGCGCGCAAAGCGGCGCCATCACGCCGGGCGCTTTTGTTGCCTTCATGGGCGCGCTGATGGCCATGCAGTCGCCGATCAAGAATTTAACGAAAATCAATGAGCCGCTGCAGCGTGGCCTGGCTGCGGCCGAGTCCGTCTTCGGCCTGATCGACACGCCGCTGGAACCGGACCCGGGCACCATCGCCCCGGCAACCGTGCAGGGCAATCTGTCCCTGCAGAACGTGCACTTCCGCTACAACAGCGACGACCCCGATGCGCCCACGGCCTTGAGCGATATCACGCTCGACATCCGCGCCGGCGAAACGGTGGCCCTGGTGGGCGGTTCCGGCGGCGGCAAGACGACCTTGCTGGGCCTGCTGCCGCGCTTCTATGACGTCAGCGGCGGCCAGATCTTGCTTGACGGCGTCGACGTGCGCGATTATTCCCTGCTGGCCCTGCGGCGCCAGTTCGCCCTCGTCAGCCAGGACGTGATCCTGTTCAACGACACGATGGCGGCGAATATCGCGTATGGCGACCCGGCCCCGGACCAGGACAGGATCGAAGCGTCGGCGCGCGCCGCCTATGCCCACGATTTCATCATGCAACTGCCGCAAGGCTATGAAACGCAGGCGGGGCAGAACGGTTCGCGCCTGTCGGGCGGGCAACGCCAGCGCCTGGCGATCGCGCGCGCCCTGTACAAGGATGCGCCGATTCTGCTGCTCGACGAAGCGACCAGCGCGCTGGACACGGAGTCGGAACGCTCGGTGCAGGCAGCGCTGGAAGTACTGATGCGCAACCGCACCACCATCGTCATCGCCCACCGGTTGTCCACCATCGAAAGCGCCGACCGCATCGTCGTCATGCAGGGCGGGCGACTGGTCGAGTCGGGCAGCCATGCCGCCTTGCTGCAGCAGGGCGGCGCGTATGCGCGCCTGCATGCGAGCCAGTTGTCGCCCGTCAAGGATGGCGTGAGCTGAAGCCTGGCGCATCCTGCGCCTGCCCATGCGCCAGGCCGGAGCCGGACCAGCAGGTCCGTCCCGGCCTTTTTTCATGGGGCGGCAATCGTGCCTGTGGCGACCGGCGCTTGCCTTTATGATGGCAGCCGCAAAGCAACATGAACAATGGAGAGACATGAAGAATCAACAGACGATGCGCTGGCTGCTGGCCGCCGCGCTGGGCATGAGTACGGCCTTGCCGCTGGCGGCGCAGGAAGCTACGCCGTTGCCGGCAACGGCGTCCGATCACGCGCAAGAAGAGGACAAGACCATGTATCTGGATGAAAATTTCATGCCAAGCAACCAGCGCCGCGCCGTGTATGCGCTGCGCACGCCGCCCGTGCGCGACGAGGCGCTGGGCGCCTGGCATGTACGGCTCGAATTTCCCGACACGCCGGGCGTGCTGGCCTTTGAAACCTATGCCACGGACCTGGACCTGAGCCAGGTCCAATTCGTGAAGTTTCGTAAGTACTACCACGAGAATGGCCAGCTGCTGCGCGAAACCTATTTCAATGCCCAGGGCGAGGAGCTGCTCGGCGGCAGCGTGTACTTCGAGAGTGGCCAGGTCCAGCAGCGGGTGACCGCCTTGCCGAACGGGCGCGACAGCATTTCGGAAACGTATCACGAGAATGGCCAGCTGATGAGCCGCACGCTGTATCACGGCGACGAGATGGCCGATGGCGAGCAAGTGTCGTATGGCGCGAACGGCGCCGTCAGCAACCGCTCGTATCGACGCCATGGCCAGATGGATGGCGTGGAGGAATCGTTTTATGCGGATGGCAAGCTGTTCCGTAAGGGGCGGTACGTCGATGGCCAGCGCGAGGGCGAGTTCGTCATGTACGCGCAGGATGGCAAGGTGCTGGCCCGGACCGTCTGGGTGCACGGCCAGCCCGACGGCTGGTCGTTTGAAAGCCATGGCAACGGCGTCGTGTCGAACAAGACGCTGTACCAGAAGGGTGCCGTGCTCAGCTTGCAAACGTGGGCCCCGAATGGCCGGCCCGTGTTTGCCTGGCAGAAAGACGCGCAGGGGCGCGACCATGGCGACACGACGGATTGGCATGCCAACGGCGCGCGCGCCAGCGTGACGCCGTTTGTCGAAGGCCAGCGCCATGGCTTGCTGCAGACGTGGTACGACGACGGCAGCCTGCGGCAGATCGTGCCCTACGAACATGGCAGGAAGCAGGGCATCGAGCGCCAATGGGACAAGGCCGGCAAGCTGGTGCTGGAACAGGCGTGGCACGATGGCCAGCCGGTGGCGGCACAGTAGGGGGATCGCATGCAGCATGGACAGAGAATGCGGCTGACGCTGCTGGTCGCGCTCATGGCGGTGCTGCCGCTGGCAGCGCAGGGCAATGCGCCGGCCGGCGGCGCGTCATACTATGACAACGGCCAGCTCAAGCAAAAGGTGACCCGGCTGCCGAATGGGCGCGACAGCATTGCCGAGACGTACCATGAGAATGGCCAGCTGATGAACCGCATCACCTACCACGGCCAGCAGATGGCCGATGGCGAGTATGTGTCGTATGGGCCGAATGGCAAGGTGAGCAGCCGCGCCTTTCTGAAGGGTGGCAGGATGCATGGGCTGCAGCAAGTGTTTTATCCCGATGGCAAGCTGTTCCAGCGCAGCCATTTCATCCATGATCAATTGGACGGCGAGGCCGTCACCCTGGCGCCGGACGGCAAGGTACTCGCCAGCACGATGTGGCGCCATGGCGAGCCCGATGGCTGGTCGTTCGACAGCCATGACAATGGCCAGCTGGCGCAAAAGGCGCTGTATCGCAAGGGCAAGCTGCTGAGCATGCAGAAGTGGGGCAGCAATGGCCTGCCGACCGTTGCCTGGCAGCAGGATGCGCAAGGGCGCGAGCAGGGCGATGTGACGCAGTGGCATGACAACGGGGCGCGCGCCCAGGTCACTCCCATGCTTGACGGCCAGCGCCATGGCTTGCTGCAGACCTGGTATGCCGACGGCAGCCTGCGCCAGATCGTGCCGTACGAACACGGCAAGCAGCACGGCATCGAGCGCCACTGGGACCCGGCCGGCAAGCGGGTGCTGGAGCAGGCTTGGCGCGATGGGCTGCCAGTAACAGGCAGTGAGTAGCGGACCGCCATTGCAGGTATCATGCAGGAATTCCGGCCCGCCAGCAGGCGCGAAGCCGGTACGATAACGGAGGCAATGGTGGTGGAAGCGGACATTTCGGCGGTGGCCAGGGCGCAGGGCATGGCCTTGCAAAACATGCGCGTGGTCATGCGCGCGGCGCAGCGGCACTCGGCGCAGATCGAGAAGCAATGCGGCGTGTCTGGCGCGCAACTGTGGGTGATGCAGGAATTGCTGGAGCGCCCGGGCCTGCGCATGGGCGAGCTGGCCGGCAAGATGTCCATCCACCAGACGACGGCCAGCAACCTGGTCGACGCGCTGGTGAAAAAAGCCTATGTGCGCAAGGCGCGCGACCAGCCCGACCAGCGCGTGGTCACCCTGACCCTGACGGCGGAAGGGCAGGCCGTCATCGCCGGCGCGCCGCAGCCGGCGCGCGGCTTGCTGCCCAGTGCGCTGAGCCAGCTCGATGCGGACAGCCTGGCGCACCTGAACCAGGGCTTGAGCGCCTTGCTGGCCGTCGTCGCCCCCGATGACAGGCAGGCGGGCATGCAGCCGTTTCCGTTTACGATGTAAGGTCCCGGCTCCCTTGCGGCAGCCGTTGCAGCTGCAGTTGCGCCAGCGCCCCGTACAGCGGTTCGCTGAGCACGCGCGAGACGGTGCTGGCGACGACTGCGCAGGCCATCAGGCTCAGCACCATGCCGTGGCCGTCGACCATTTCCATGACAATAATAAACGCCGTCAGCGGCGCCTGCGTGGCGGCGGCCAGGAAGCCCACCATGCCCAGCGCGATCAGTGCGGGTGCGTGCGGGTAGTGCAGCAGCACGGCGATATCGTGGCCGATGCCGGCGCCGATGGCGAGCGACGGTGCGAAGATGCCAGCTGGCACGCCCGACCACACGGTCAGCCACGTCGCCACATATTTGAAGGCCACGAAAGCGGGCGCCACGTCGCTCGCGCCATCGAGCATGGCGCGCGTGGCCACGGTGCCGCTGCCGAACGTGGCGCCATGGCTGGCGATGCCGATGGCCGCCACCAGCAAGCCGCAGACGGCGGCGAACAGCACGGGACGGCCTGTTCTCCACGCGGACAGTTTACCCAGCGGATTGCCCCTGCTTGACGCCAGCAGCAGGCGCGCGAACAGGCCACCGGCCACGCCCGCGATCAAGGTCACGAGTAAGCCGGGCAGGGCCAGCGCCAGGCCGATGGGGCCGGGGTGGATGATGCCAAAGTGCGTGGCGTTGCCGTGGATCGACACGGCCATCATGCCGGCCAGCACGATGCCCGCGACGATGAGGCCGCTGTTGCGCTGCTCGGGCGAGCGCGACAGTTCCTCGATGGCGAACATGACGCCCGCCAGCGGCGTGTTGAAGGCGGCCGCGATGCCGGCCGCGCCACCGGCCACCAGCAGCGAATGGGCGCTCACCTGGGAATGGCGCGGCAGCCAGCGTCGCGCGGCCAGCATCACGCCGGCGGCGATCTGCACGGACGGCCCTTCGCGCCCCAGCGACAGTCCGCCCAGCAAGCCGCCCGCCGTCAGGCCGATCTTCGCGGCGCTGAGTTTCAGCGAGACAAACAGCGAACGCTGTTCCGGCGCCACGGCCGGGTCCAGTGCCGCCATCACTTGCGGGATGCCGGAGCCGGCCGCGCCCATGGCGTAGCGGCGCGTCAGCCAGACGAGCAGGGCGGCGCAAGCCGGTGTCCACAGCAGGGCGAACCACCAGGCCTTGCCGTTAAAAAAGAGAAAACAATCGAGCGCTGTTTCCGCCAGCCACGTAAAGCCCACGACGACGAGGCCCGCGATGGCGGCCATGCCGACGACGACGGCGCGCGACCACCACAGGCGCGGGTTGGCAAATTCATGCTTGAAGGCAGAGGGGATGTCGTGCAAGTGCTTCATTGCGGCAAGTCCAGGAAGGGGCGCGCAGGGCGTCGGGGAGGAGTGCTATTATAAAGATATATTTGTTCAAATGTATTTCGCCTGACTTCTCTGTGGACGGCTGGCAACAGAAGCTCCCGCCGGCACCTCGACCAGGTTGCCGCCATCGCGTGCCGAGCGCACATGAAAGTCGGGCAGTCGGACAAGATCGTTGTGGGCGCCGTGTAGCGCCTAGACGAACAGCTCGCGCCGCGCGCTCTGGCTGATGGCGACGGTGGCCGGGTGGCTCAGGCGGCGTTCCGTGGTGATCGCATACACCTGCTCGACGAGGCTGTCGACCCGGCCCAGCGCCACCACGCCATGCTGTTCGCAGACCTGGGGCGCGATGACGGTGGGGGCGAAGAACAGGCCCGCGCCGGACTGGCCGAAGGCCTGCATCATGGCGCTGTCGTCGAACTCGCCCACGATGCGCGGGTGCAGGTGGTTGTCGCCCAGCCATTGCAGCAGGCGGCCATAGATGGCGAAGTCCTCGCCCGGCAGCAGCAGCGGGGCGCCGTTCAGGCATAGCGGAAAGCCGCCTTTCAGGGTGGCGGCCAGTGCCGGCGTGCCGAACAGGGTCATGCCGCTTTCGCCCAGAAGGTGGTTGTAGCCGCGCACGCTCAAGTGCGACGGCATCGGGCGGTCGGCGATGATCAGGTCCAGCCGGTGCACGGCCAGGTCCGCCAGCAGGCTGGCCAGCCGGCCTTCGCGGCAGATCATGCGCAGCGGTTCGGCCAGTCCCAGCGCCGGTTCGACCAGGCGGCAGGCGATCAGCTTGGACACGGAATCGGCGCAGCCCACGCGAAACGTGGTCGTCGCCGTGCGCGACTGGTCGCGCACGATTTCCAGCAATTCGTCGCCCGTGCTGAAGATGCTTTCGGCATGGCTGAGGATGCGCCTGCCCGTGTCCGTCAATTCCAGCTTGCGCCCGCTGCGGCGGAACAATTCCACGCCCAGGCTGTCGGCAAAGTCGCTGAGCTGGCCGGAGATCGATTGCGGCGTCAGGTGCAGCTGCTCTGCCGCGCGGGCGATGCTGCCCGTCTTGGCCACCATCCAGAAATAGCGCAAGTGCTTGAAATTGAGTGTGGACATGGTGCTTCCTGGTAAATTAATATATCGAATTTTTCGATGTATTTGTAAATTATATTCGATTTGTTCGATGTTTATATTCAGCCTATGATGACTGCTCAATTCATGCAAGGAGAATGCCATGGGCATCAGGATAGACAGAGACAGTTGCGGAGGCCGCCGATGAACGGCCTGGAAAGTATTGCAACGGCACCCATGTGGGCCGGCTTCATCGTATTCGTCCTGTTCATGCTGGCGCTGGACCTGTTCGTCTTCGGCGGCAACAAGGCGCACAAGGTAGGCGTCAAGGAAGCGGCGACGTGGTCGCTCGTGTGGGTCAGCCTGGCCCTGCTGTTCAACGGCGGACTGTGGTGGTACCTGAACGGCACAGCCGGTCCCGAGATCGCCAACCAGAAGGCGCTGGAGTTTTTCTCCGGCTACCTGATCGAGAAAGCCCTGTCGGTCGATAACGTGTTCGTCTTCCTGCTGATCTTCAGCGCCTTCCAGGTGCCGGTCCAGTACCAGCGCCGCGTGCTGATTTATGGCGTGCTGGGCGCGATCGTCATGCGCGCCGTGATGATCATGGCCGGCGCGTGGGTGGTGAGCGAGTTCAGCTGGGTGCTGTACCTGTTCGGCGCCTTCCTGCTGGTGACGGGCATGCGCATGCTGGTGGCGGCCGATGCGGAGCCGGACGTGGCGAACAACCCGGTGCTGCGCTTTGCACGCCGCCACTTGCGGGTGGCCGACGGCGACCACGGCGAACGTTTCTTCGTGGCCAAGGGTGGCTTGCGCTATGTCACGCCGCTGTTCCTCGTGCTGATCCTGATCGAGGTGACGGACCTGGTGTTTGCGGTCGATTCGATCCCGGCGATCTTCGCCATCACGACGGACCCGTTCATCGTCTTCACGTCGAACCTGTTCGCCATCATGGGCTTGCGGGCACTGTACTTCCTGCTGGTGGATGTGGCCGACCGCTTCCACATGCTCAAGTATGGCCTGGCGATGGTGCTGGTGTTCATCGGCGCCAAGATGCTGATCATGCCGTGGTACCACGTGCCGGTGGAAGCGTCCTTGCTGGTGGTGGCGGTCCTGATCGTGTCGAGCTGCGTGGCCAGCGTGTTCATCACCCGCAGCGAGAAGAAATAAACAGCAGTAAGGCGCGCCCCGCAGGGCGGTGGCGCGCTCTTTCATTAACTGAGAAAGTGGAAAATCATGCGTACCTATGAAACGAACAGTCCCCAGGCAGCGGGACGTATTCTGGCCCTGATGATGGTGGTCGACGGCAACCTGGCCAGCGCCGAGCTGCAAGCCATGCACCGCAGCAAGATCCTCGAGCATATCGACCTGGCCCCGGCCGCTTTTCAACAGCTGCTGCAAGACCTGTGCGACGACATGCTGACCTCGACCGTGCATGGCGCGGTGCAGCTGGCCCATGGCGTGATCGACAGCCTGCTCGATGAAATCACGGACCCGGACTTGCGCCGCAAGCTGCTGCAAGCCATGTGGAAGATCGCCGATGCGGACGACTGGCTGGCCGATGGCGAAGCCGTGTTGCTGGCCCGCGCCAGCGCGGCGTGGTCGGCGGAAACAAACTTCCGCCAGCATGCGGCGTAATTATGCCGCCTTGTGCCCCATGGCGATGACGGCGGCGCCGGCCAGGGCAAGGCCCACGCCGGCGATGTCGGTCCAGGCGGGCGTGACGCCGTCCACCAGCCACAGCCATCCCAGCGCCGTGGCGATATAGATGGCGCCATACGTGGCATATACCCTGCCGCTGGCGGCCGGATGCAGGGTCAGCAGCCACACGAAGACCAGCAGGCTGAGGGCGGCCGGCAACAGCAGCCAGGCGCTGCCCTTGTTGCTCAGCCATAGCATGGGCAGGTAGCAGCCCAGCAGTTCGGCCACGGCCGTGACGGTAAACAGCCCGAAAGTGCGGGCAAGACTGGTCCATTCGATGGCGTCGTTCATTGCATTCCTGTTCGTGATCAAGCCGCCATTGTAGTCTCCGGACGGCGCCGTCCCTGCTATGATCGGGCTCGGATACCGGAGGAAACACCATGACGACCACCCCAGCGCCGCGCGCCTTGCTGCAAGCCATGTTCCACGCCGCCGTCGAGGCGGCGCAGCCGTCGCACTGCATACCGCCCCACCTGCCGCCCGCGCCCAAGGGACGGCTGATCGTCATCGGCGCCGGCAAGGCGTCGGCCGCCATGGCGCAAGCCGTGGAACGGCACTGGCCGGGGCCGCTGTCGGGCCTCGTCGTCACGCGCTACGGCTATGCCGTGCCGTGTGAGCGCATCGAGATCGTCGAAGCGTCGCACCCGGTGCCGGACCAGGCCGGCATGGAGGCGGCCCGGCGCATGCTGGACCTCGTGGGCAACTTGCAGGCCGACGATACGGTGCTGTGTCTGATTTCGGGCGGCGGCTCGTCGCTGCTGGCCTTGCCCCTCGATGGCATCACTTTGGCCGACAAGCAAGCCTTGAACCGCGCGCTGCTGGCGTCGGGTGCCACCATCGGCGAAATGAATTGCGTGCGCCGCCATTTGTCCGCCATCAAGGGCGGGCGCCTGGCGGCCGCCTGCCATCCGGCGCAAGTGGTGACGTTGGCGATTTCCGACGTGCCCGGCGACAAGCTGGGCGACATCGCGTCCGGTCCCACGGTGGGCGACGCGACGACCTGCAACGATGCGCTGGCCATCGTGCGCCGCTATGGAATCGCCTTGCCGGATAGCCTGCGCATCGCGCTGGAAAGCGGGCGCGGCGAATCCGTGAAACCCGGTGACCCGCGCCTGGCGCGCACGCGCACGACCCTGGTCGCCACGCCGCAGATGGCGCTCGAGGCGGCCGCCGCCGTGGCGCGCGCGGCCGGCGTCACGCCGTATATCTTGGGGGACAGCCTGGAAGGCGAGGCGCGCGACGTGGGCAAAGTCATGGCCGGCATCGCGCTGCAGACGGCGCAGCGGGGCCAGCCGTTTCCTGCTCCGTGCGTGCTGCTGTCGGGCGGCGAAACGACGGTGACCGTGCGCGGCAACGGCCGCGGCGGGCGCAACGTGGAATTCCTGCTGGCGCTGGGCATCGCGCTGGACGGGCAAGCGGGCATCCACGCGCTGGCCGGCGACACGGATGGCGTCGACGGCCAGGAAGACATCGCCGGCGCTTATCTCGCGCCCGACACTGTGCAGCGTGCCTGGGCGCAGGGCATCAAACCGCGCGACAGCCTCGACAACAACGATGGCCACGGCTTTTTCCAGGCACTGGGGGACAGCGTGGTCACGGGCCCGACATTGACGAATGTCAATGATTTCCGGGCCATCCTGATTACCTGAATTTAGAACCCTTCCAGCACGATCTTCCCTTTTGCCGTATTGCTTTCCAGCAGGGCATGCGCGCGCTTCAAATTCGCCGCGTTGATCGTGCCGAAGCGCTCGGCCACGGTGGTCTTGATGACGCCTGCGTCCACCAGCTGCGCCAGTTCCTCGAGCAAGGCATGCTGCTGGATCATGTCCGGTGTCTGGAACAGCGAGCGGGTAAACATCAGTTCCCAGTGCAGCGACACGCTCTTGCCCTTGAACTTGCGCACGTCGATCTGCTCGGGGTCGTCGATCAGGGCGAACTTGCCCTGCGGCGCGATGAGTTCCACGATCTGCTCGAAATGCCGGTCCGTCTGGTTCAGGCTGATGACGTAATCGACGGGCGGCAAGCCCAGGCGCGTGATTTCCTGCGCCAGCGGCAGGCTGTGGTCGATCACGTGGTGGGCGCCCAGTTCCTTCACCCAGTCGGCCGTTTCCGCGCGCGAAGCCGTGCCGATGATGGTGACGCCCGTCAATTGCCGCGCCAGCTGCACCAGCACGGAACCGACGCCGCCGGCCGCGCCGATCACCAGCAGCGACTTGCCGGTCAGATTCTTGTCGCGGCTGATCTGCAGGCGGTCGAACAGCAATTCCCAGGCCGTGATCGCCGTGAGCGGCAGGGCGGCGGCCGGCGCAAAGTCGAGGCTGGCTGGCATGTGGCCGACGATGCGCTCGTCGACCAGCTGGAATTCGCTATTGCTGCCGGGGCGGTTGATGGCGCCCGCGTACCAGACCTGGTCGCCCACCTGGAACAGGGTGACGTCGGGGCCGACGGCGGTGACGACGCCGGCCGCATCCCAGCCCAGCACTTCCGGCTGGCCATCCTTCGGCGCGCGGTTCTTGCGCACCTTGGTGTCGACAGGGTTGACGGAGACGGCCTTGACGGCGACGAGCAGGTCGCGTCCCGTGGCGACGGGCACGGGCAGCTCGATGTCGAGCAGGGCGTCGGCATCGGTGATGGGCAGGCTGTGGTGGTAGGCGATGGCTTTCATATGCTTCCTTTGATAAAACAGTGATGGAGTCGGCGTAGGTCGGATTAGCGCGGCTGTACCGCGCGTCATCCGACACCACCATCGGCCACGCCGACAATGTTGTCGGATCAAGGTCCTTCGGACCTGATCCAACCTGCGCCATACAGGCTTGATGACGTATCATGGCCATTTTCACGCCACGGTAAAAGCGGGTGCGTACCGAAACACTTTCAAAGGAATGCTGAAAATTGCTGCGACTCGATGACTTGCAGGTGTTTGTCCGCACGGCTGACCGGGGCAGTTTGTCGGCCGCCGCGCGCGAGATCGGCATCTCGCCCGCGCTGGCCAGCGCCGCCGTCAAGCGCCTGGAAGGGGAACTGGGCTTGCGCCTGCTGGCCCGCACGACCCGTTCGCTGAGCTTGACGGCGGAAGGCACGCAATACCTGGAGCATGCGCGCGAAGCCTTGCGCCTGCTGCGCGCAGGCCACGATGCGCTGCTGGCCGGCAAGGACAGTTTCGGCGGAACCTTGAAAATTGCCATGCCCTCCGACCTGGGCCGCAACCTGATGCTGGGCTGGCTGGACGAGTTTCAGTCGCGCCACCCGAAGCTGCACTACCAGCTCAGCGTCAGCGACCGGGTGGCCGACATGGTGCGCCAGCAAGTGGACATTGCCCTACGTTACGGCCAGCAGGACGATTCGAGCATGGTTGCCATGCCGATCGCGCCCGCCAACGACAGAGTGCTGGTGGCCTCGCCCGCTTACCTGCGCGAGCATGGGCCCTTGCTGGCGCTGCAAGACTTGTCGCAGCGCAATTGCCTGCGCTTCGCGCTGGAAGACGGCTTGCACGACCGCTGGACCTTTTACCGCCTGCCCCAGCGCGAGCAAGTCACCGTGCAGGTGAGCGGCAACCGCAGCGCCGACGACGCTGACCTGGTGCGGCGCTGGGCCGTAGCGGGCCTGGGCATCGCCTACAAATCGCGGCTCGACGTGGCCGGCGATCTGGCCGCCGGCCGCCTGCAAGCACTGTTGCCCGACGTGGCGGGCGAGGCGACGCCCCTGCACCTGCTCTGCACCCACCGGGCGCAAGTGACGCCGCTGGTACTGCAATTGCGCGATTTCCTGCGAGATAAGTGCGTGGAATTATTCAAACAGGATGATTGAGCGCGGCTTATTCCTGCGCGAGGTCACCACCATTGCTCTCAAGATTATCGAATCTTGAAAATCACATCGCTCATGTATTGATTCAAATCGCGAAAATCCTGCACTCGCCAGGCGTATGGCGCGATCTTGACGCCATTCTCTTTTAATGTCTTTGGAATCAGATCGCCATTGGGGCGCAGTATGACCGACGATACGATCACGCCCGGATAATCCTTCAGGCGTTTTTTGAATGCGGCGGTGGTCAGATCCGGTGTAGGGGGATTGCTTTTATTCGCCAATGGCCCAGTTCCCTTGATCTCTGCCCCGTGGCACACGGCACATCGCTGCACATACAGGTTTTTTCCATTCAGATTCTCCGCAAAGGATAATGGCGTTTGCATGAGCGATAAGATTCCTGATGCAGCGATAAATAATATTTTCATTTCTTTTTAATGTGGACGTATTGTATGGATAATGTCTGGTTCGAGAGAAAATACGGAACTGCCATTGCAATACGCAATTCTCTCGATAACATTTTATCCGAGATTGTTCATTGCTGACGTGCCCGCGCCCGCGCGATCGGCTGGCGAACCAGCCCGCTTGATTACAACTCGTTGCAAATGGCAATCATGCGCGGGTCAACCTGGGCGTACCCTCAGGCATTCTGGTTGAAACCGCTTGAAAGATTGCCATGAGCCCGAACCGATTATTGCCGACGACCTTGATATCCCTGCTGTTGCTGGCTGGCTGTGCCGCGACGGCGCCGCCGGCCGCGCAGCATGCCGTCGCCGCGCCCGACAATGCCGCGCAAGGCATCGCGATGCTCGAGCGCGTCAGTTGGGGCGTGAACGGCGGCAGCGTGCGCCAGATGCAGGAGAAAGGCTGGAACGCCTGGCTGCAGGCGCAGTTGCACCCAGGTAAAACCAGCCTGCCGCCCGCCGTGCAGGCGCAGATCGACGCGATGACCATCAGCCAGGTGCCGCTCGATCAGCTCGTCATGTCCGTGGAGCAAAAGCGCAAGGAGTCGGCCGACGTCATGGACGATATGGCGAAGCAGCAGGCGCAAAAGGAGTACCAGCAGGAACTCAATCGCCTGGCGCGCGAGGCGGCCACGCGCTCCTTGCTGCTCGACGTGTATTCGCCGAACCAGCTGCAGCAGCAGCTGAGCTGGTTTTGGCTCAACCATTTCAGCGTGCACCAGGGCAAGCACAACTTGCGTGCCATGGTGGGCGATTATGAGGCGAACGCCATCGCGCCGCATGCGCTGGGAAAATTTCGCGACTTGCTGGGCGCCACCGTCCACCATCCGGCCATGCTGCGCTACCTGGACAATGAAGCCAATGCCGCCAAGCGCATCAATGAAAACTATGCGCGCGAACTGATGGAACTGCACACCCTGGGCGTGAACGGCGGTTATAGCCAGATGGACGTGCAGGAACTGGCGCGCATCCTGACCGGGGTGGGCGTGAACCTGGGCGCGGATACGCCGAAGGTGAAACCGGCGCTGCAGCCGCAATACGTGCGCCGCGGCCTGTTCGAGTTCAACCCGAACCGCCACGATTACGGCGACAAGCAATTTCTCGGGCAAACGGTGAAGGGCAGGGGACTGGCCGAGCTCGATGAAGCGCTGGATCGCCTGAGCCGCAGCCCCGCCACCGCGCGCTTTATCAGCGGCAAGCTGGCTCAGTATTTCGTCGGCGACAATCCGCCCGCGCCGCTGGTGGCGCGCATGGCGGCCACCTTCCAGAGCAGCGACGGCATGATCGCCGACGTGCTGCAGACCATGTTCGCCAGCCCGGAGTTCCGGCAATCGCTGGGCAAGAAATTCAAGGATCCCATGCATTATGTGGTGTCGGCCGTGCGTCTCAGCTATGACGACAAGCCCATCCTCAACGCCGGTCCCATGCTGAGCTGGCTCGCGCGCATGGGGCAGCCCCTGTACGGGCGCCAGACGCCGGACGGCTATCCCTTGACGGATGCGTCCTGGGCCAGCCCCGGCCAGATGACGACGCGTTTCGATATCGCCCGCACCATCGGTTCGGGCAGCGCCGGCCTGTTCAAGACGGATGGCCCGCAGCCGCAGGAAAAGGTCGCGTTTCCCCAGCTGGCCAGCGCCCTGTATTACCAGTCGCTGCAGCCAGTGTTGAGTCCCGCGACGCGCCAGGCCCTGGATCAGGCCGCCTCGCCGCAGGAGTGGAATACATTTCTGCTGTCTTCGCCGGAAATGATGCACCGCTAGATTGAAAGGATAGCCATGAACCGTCGTGACCTGTTGAAAGCCCTGGCCGCCGCGCCCCTGTTGTCGCACGCGGGCAGTTTGCTGGCCGCGCCCGCCACGAATGCGAAGCTGCTGTTCGTCTTTTTGCGCGGCGGCTATGACGCGAACAACCTGCTGGTGCCCGTCGGCAGCGATTTTTACTATGCATCGCGGCCGAATATCGCCATCGCGAAACCGGGTGCGGATAACGGCGCGCTGGCCTTGACCGCCGACTGGGCCCTGCATCCCGCCTTGCGCGAGACCATCTACCCGATGTTCAATGGCGGCGAGGCGGCCTTCATTCCGTTTGCGGGCACGACGGACTTGACGCGCAGCCATTTCGAGACGCAGGACAGCATCGAACTGGGACAGGAACTGGGCGGGCGCCGCGATTTCCGTTCGGGCTTTTTGAACCGGCTGACGCAAAGCCTCAATAGCGGCAAGCACGCCATTTCCTTCACGGACCAGCTGCCCCTGATCTTCCAGGGTGGCGTGCAGGTGCCGAACATGGGACTGCGCTCCGTGGGCAAGTCCGGTATCGATGCGCGTCAAAGCCAGGTTATCGCGGCCATGTACAAGGGCACGCCCTTGCAGCAACCGGTCAGCGCCGGCTTTGCCGTGCGCGACGACGTGACGAAGGAATTGACGGGAGAAATGCAGGCGGCCAACCGCAACGCCATCAGTACCAAGGGCTTCGAACTGGAAGCGCAGCGCATTGCGCGCTTGATGAAGGACAAATACAACCTCGGTTTCGTCGACGTGGGCGGCTGGGATACGCACGTGGGGCAGGGCGGCGCCAGCGGCTACCTGGCGGGGCGCTTCGACGAACTGGGGCGGGGGCTGGCCGCGTTTTCGCAGGAAATGGGCGGCGAGTGGCGCAATACCGTGGTGGTGGTGGTCAGCGAATTTGGCCGCACCTTCCGCGAAAACGGCAACCGCGGCACGGACCACGGCCACGGCAGCGTGTTCTGGGTGCTGGGCGGCGGCATCAAGGGGAAACAGGTGGCGGGCGAGCAGGTGGCGATGTCGCAGGCGACGCTGTTCCAGAACCGCGACATGCCCGTGCTCAATGAATACCGGGCCGTGCTGGGCGGCTTGCTGCGCCGCACCTTCGGTTTGACACCGGCGCAACTCGATCATGTGTTTGCCGGCGTCAAGCCGGTGGAGCTGGGCCTCGTATAAATCAGCGAAACTCCGTGGTACGCTACGCCTGCGCAACTGGCGCGTAGCCTGGCACCTATCAAAACCTACTGCGCGTCGTAATTTGCGGCCTGCGATGCTCACTGTACCTTCGTACAGTTGCGCTTCTCAGCCATAACTTCCTTCCGCTCGCTACGGTTTTGTTAGGCGCTATAAGCCCGTACACCTTTAAAGGGTGCGGGGCAAGAATGGAGTGGCATGAACGATACCCAGCGCGACATCGTCAGCGCAGGCTTTTCCCTGGCCCTGATCGCCGTGACGGCCTTCGTCATGCAGCGTTTCTTTTTGCCGCTCGTGTGGGCCGGCATCCTGTGCGTGGCCACGTGGCCCCTGTACCTGCGCGTGCGCGCGGCGCTGGGCCAGCGCACCATCATCGCGGCCGCCGTGCTGACCCTGGCGTTCGCCTGCATTTTCATCATCCCCGTGCTGTTCGGCGTGGCGCAGGCGGCGCGCGAAGTGCCCGTGCTGGCCAATTTCGTCGTCCATGCGAATACCGACGGCTTGCCCGTGCCGGACTGGGTGGCGCACATTCCGCTGGCCGGCAGCGCCATCGGCGACTGGTGGCAAGCCACCCTGAGCCAGCCCCACGGCCTCGGCCACTTCTTTGCGGGCAGCGCCGTGGGCGGTTTTCATTCCGCGCGCGACATGCTCAAGGTGCTGGGCGCGGACGTCTTCCACCGCCTGGTCGACTTCGGCCTGGCCTTTTTATGCCTGTTTTTCTTCTACAAGGATGGCGAAGCGCTGACGCGCCAGATCACGGCCGTCGGCAGCCATTTTTTGCGTCCTGAACGGTGGGGCCGCTATGCGCAAAAGATCCCCACGGCCATCCGCGCCACCGTCAACGGCCTGGTGCTCGTGGGCCTGGCGGAAGGCGTGCTGATCGGCTTCGCCTACGCGATTGCCGGCTTGCCGTCGCCGGCCCTGTGGGCGTTCGCCACCGGCATTTTGGCCATCATCCCGTTCGGCGCGCCGCTCGCTTACCTGTGCGCGGCCGCTTTGCTGGTGTTCCAGGGCAATGTTGGCGCCGCCATCGGCGTGGCCGCGTGGGGCACCGTGGTGCTGTTCGTGGCCGACCACTTCGTGCGCCCTGGAATGATCGGCAACGCCACCCGCTTGCCTTTCCTGGCCGTGTTGTTCGGCATCCTGGGCGGCGTGGAAACCCTGGGCCTCGTGGGCCTGTTCATCGGCCCCGTCGTGATGGTGCTGTTCGTAACCCTGTGGTACGAAGCGAATGTGTCTGACAAGGTGCTGTCAGTGCCAACACCTGCCAGCCCGGCCGCACCGGAACGCACGCAGTAATGAGGGGGCGGCCAGCGTTGCCGCTGGCCGGTACTGGGCGTTCCCGGCGTGGCCGGGCGAGCTGACTTTAAAACAATGTGCGAGCACCTTGTTTTAAAGTCATTCTTAATGCGCCTTGGATAGAATAAGCAACCAACGGCGCATCAGCAGCACTTCAACATAGCCCGGCTCGATGCCCGTACCGCACTCGATCAAGGGATTGACCGTGTAGTAGCGCTTGCGGAAGTCGCGGCAGACGAGGATTTCGCGCTTGCCCATGCGGACGAGGAAAGAGCTTGGGGCGTATTCCAGGCCGAACCGTGAGCCAAAACCGCTATTCAATGTTGCCATGACAATTCCTTTGAGGGAGATGTGTTGAACGAGTCATCAGAATAGCATAACTACTGTATAAATACACAGCTACTGTATGAATAAACAGTATTTTTTTGCTGGTGTGGTTTTTTTGATCATCGCCAGGAACATGAAAGAGAGATCAGTTTGCAAGAGAATAATGACATGGGCATGACGACGGGCTGGACCATGAAACTGCGCCGCTTCGTCGAGGCGCGCCTGTCGCCCGAGGGCGAACTGGGCCTGCATATGACGGTGGGCGTGGCCCTGATGCTGGTGGCCATCGTGGTCTTCCACGAGATCGCCGAAGCCGTCATGGGCATGACCCAGATCACCGTGATCGACCTGCAGGTGGCGCAGTGGTTCAACCAGCATGCCGTGCCGTGGATCACCAGCGTGCTGCTGGTTGTCACGCATATGCATGGCGTGATCGGCGCCATCACCCTGGCCGTCCTGCTGGGCTGGTATCTGCACCGCAAGGGCGCAGATTACTGGCTGTTTACCCTGGTCATCACCATGCCGGGCGTCATGTTTTTGAACCTGCTGTTAAAGTACATTTTTGTGCGCGCGCGGCCCAGCTTTGACGAGCCCATCCTGCAGACGGCCTTGAGCACGTACAGCTTTCCCAGCGGCCATACTGCCACCTCGACAGCTTTGTACGGCTTGCTGGCCGCCTACCTGATTTGCCAGACGGCGCCGGGCGCCTGGGGCAAGCGCATCGTCATCGCGCTGGGCGCCTTCCTGATGGCGTCGCTCGTGGGCTTCAGCCGCATTTATCTGGGCGCGCATTACCTGAGCGATGTGCTGGCGGCCATGGCGGAAAGCTATGGCTGGCTGGCCATCTGCATCGCCGGCGTGTCGACCCTGCGCCGCCGCCGGCATATCCGGCAAACCAAATAAGGGGAAACCATCCTGAGCAAGATTGCAGTCATCATCAACGGGGGCGCCGGTTGCGGCTACGCGCCCGACTGGGCGCAGCAGCTCGAAGCGAAATTCGCCGCCGCGGGACTCGACGCCGCCATTACCCTGGCGCAAAGCGGGGCAGAGATGATTGCCACGGCCGAGCAGGCCTTGCGCGATGGCGCGCCCATCGTCGTGGCCGGCGGCGGCGACGGCACCATCAATGCCGTCGCGTCCATCGTCGTCGGCAGCGGCACGCCGTTTGGCGTCTTGCCGCTGGGCACCTTGAACCATTTCGCCAAGGATTTGAATATCCCGCTTGACCTCGATGCGGCGATTGCCAACGTGGCGCAGGGTGTGCCGCACCAGGTCGACGTGGGCGAAGTCAATGGCCGCATCTTCCTGAACAATTCCAGCCTGGGCCTGTATCCCGATATCGTGCGCGACCGCGAAAAGCAGCAGCGCCGCCTGGGACGGGGCAAGTGGCTGGCCTTCAGCTGGGCGCTGCTGGCCGCCTTGCGCCGCTATCCGTTTCTCAGCGTGCAATTGAAACTCAACGACGCCGTGCATGCGCGGCGCACGCCTTTCGTCTTCATCGGCAATAATGAATACCTGATGGAAGGCTTGAACATCGGCGAGCGCGAGCGCCTCGATGGTGGCCAGCTGAGCCTGTACGTGGCGCAGCGTCCGGGCCGCCTGGGCCTCGTGCGCCTGGCCCTGCACGCGCTGTTCGGCAAGTTGTCGCAGGCCAAGGATTTCGATGTGCTGACGGCCACCGACCTGGAGATCGCCACGCGGCACCGCCGCCTGCGCGTGGCCACCGATGGCGAGGTGACCGTGATGAACACGCCGCTGCGCTACCGCATCCGCACGGCCGCGCTCGAAGTGATCGTGCCGGCGCCCGTGCCAGCCGCCAGCTAGGAGAACGCCATACGTACCATCGTGCATTTGTCAGATTTGCATTTCGGCCGGGTCGACGCGGACTTGCTGGCGCCCTTGCGCGCGCTGGTCGAGCGCCTGGAACCGGATGTGGTGGTGGTCTCCGGCGACCTCACCCAGCGGGCCCGCAGCGCCCAGTTCCAGGCGGCGCGGCAATTTCTCGACAGCTTGCCGGGGCCGCAGATCGTGGTGCCGGGCAACCATGACGTGCCCCTGTATAACGTCTTTTCCCGCTTCCTGACGCCGCTGGTGAAATACCGGCGCCACGTGACGGGCGATTTGTCGCCCGAATACGTGGATGAGGAAATCGCCGTGCTGGGCATCAATACGGCCCGTTCATTGACGTTCAAGGATGGCCGCATCAGCCACGAGCAGATCGATTTCCTGCGTGAACGCCTGGGCCGTTTGCCGCCCGGTTTGACGCGCATCATCGTCACGCACCATCCATTCGACTTGCCCGAGCACTTCGATGAAGACGATCTGGTGGACCGCGCGCCGCAGGCGCTGCAGATGTTTTCCGAATGCGGCGTGGATTTGCTGCTGGCGGGCCATCTGCATGCGAGCGTGGCGGGCAATACGGCCGAGCGCTACAAGATCGCCGGCTACGCGGCCCTGATGGTGCAGGCGGGCACGGCCACGTCCACGCGGGGCAGGGGCGAGTCGAACTCCTTCAATGTGCTGCGCGTGGAAAACAGCTGCATCAGGGTTGAGCGCTACAGCTGGAATGAAGACAGCGCCGATTTTGAAAAGGTCAGCACGGAAGCGTTCGAGCGCCAGGGCGGCGTGTGGGCCAGCTTGCGGCCGCTGTAGGTCGGATTAGCGGGGCGAAGCCGCGCGTAATCCGACGCTATTGTTGGCGGTGGTGGTAGTTTTCGTGATGGTGTCGGCTGACGCTGATGTCGGCTTACGCTGCGCTAAGCCGACCTACGCCGACCTGCGCCGACCTGCGCCGACCTGCCGGGGCACAGTTCTGTGCCTTACAGCCAGTAGTTCATGAAGCGCGCCGCCCATTCCTTCATGCGGTCGGAGAGGGGCCGTGTTTCCCATTTCGCCCTGGTGATCTCTTCCGAGTCGCGCAAGTCTTCCTGGAAGGCGTTTTCCATTTCCCTGCCGAAGCTGTCGCCCAGCACGATCACGTTCAGTTCGCTGTTATGCAGGAAGCTGCGCATGTCGATGTTGGTCGAGCCGACCGTCGACCAGGCGCCGTCGATGACGGCCGTCTTGGCGTGCAGCACGGCCAGTTTCAAATGAAAGATGCGGATGCCGCCGGCCAGCAGCTGGTCGTACAGCGCGTGTCCCGCATGGAACACGAGGCCGCTGTCGGACACGCCGGGCAGCACCACGGTGACGTCCACGCCCCGCTTGGCGGCCGCGACCAGCGCGTCGACCGTCTGCTGGTCGGGCACGAAATAGGCGGACGTGATGTGGATCGATTTCTTGGCTTCCTGGATGGCCAGGATGTAGGCCTTGTAGATTTCAAAGCCGCCGTCCGGCTCGCTGGCCACCACGCGCACCAGCTTGTCGCCCACTTCGGAAAGCACGGGGAAATAATTGGCGTCCGGCAAGTCGGCCTGGTCTTGCTGGGCCCAGGTGCGGATGAACAGCCACTGGAAGGCGGCCACGGCCGGGCCTTCCACTTTCACGTGGGTGTCGCGCCAGCCCACGTCCTTCTTGTCGGTGGGTTTCGATTTCGAGCGGAACAGCGAGCTTTTCGCATAGGTGTCGCTGATGTTGATGCCGCCCGTAAACGCCGTCTTGCCGTCGACGATCAGGACCTTGCGGTGGTCGCGGTTGTTGATCTTCCAGTCGTCGCCCTTGAGCCTGGCAGGATTGACGGGATTGAACGCCACCAGGTGCACGCCGGCCGCGCGCATGCGCTCAAAAAACGCCTGCGGCACGCCGATGGTGCCCACGCTGTCGTAGATGACGTTGACCGTCACGCCCGATTGCTGCTTTTCGATCAGCATGTCGGCAAACTTCAGGCCCAGCGGGTCCTGGTCGAAGATATACGTTTCCAGGTTGATGCTGTTCTTCGCTTCGCTGATGGCCTGGAACATGGCGGCCATGGTTTGCGGGCCGTCGAACAGCAGGGTCACCTTGTTGCCCTTGATCAAAGGCACACCCGTGGCCGCCTCTTCCAGCGCGGCCTGGGTCTTCAAGTCCATGCCGGACTTGGCCCAGCGCTTGTTGAGCAGGGCGGCCCGGCTGTTGACGTTCAGCATGGCGCCCTTGCCCGTGATCACATTCGGCCTGGCCACGGGTTCCAGGGTAGTGTTGAGGTTCTTGACATTGGGCAGCGAGGCGCATGCAGCCAGGGTCCAGCACAGCAGGAGGGCGGTGAGACAGGGTTGCATGCGCCTGGCGGTCATTTTTGAGCCTTGGTTGTGGGTGACAGGTTTGCCGAATCGTCGGCCAGTGCCAGTGGCGGCGGGTTTTTCGAGCCGAAGAAGAAGACGATGGGTGAGCGCAGGAAGCGCTTGCCCAGGATCTTCAGCAATTGCATGCCGTGCTTGAAGCGCACCTGGCGCGAACGCAGCGCCACCCACAGGGCCAGGCCGAAGCTGACCAGCAGGTTGGCCGTGCCGATGGCGAAGATGCCCGACAGCGACTTGACGGCCAGCTGCCAGCTCATATTGTGGTCGAGTCCCACCAGGGCCGTCGCAAAGTTGGCGGCCGAGAAGGTGATGTGGCGGATATCGATGGGCAAGCCGATCAGGAAACCCAGGGTGCCGATGGAACCCAGCAAAATACCGAAATAGAAGTTACCCATCAGCCCGCCCAGGTTGTTTTCCAGGTACAGGCCCAGCCGCTGCAAGCGGTCCTGGCCGATCACGCGGCCCAGGCCGCGCAATTGCGCGATGCGCTGCGCCCAGCGCGTGTAGAGGGCCTGGTTGTCGTAGTAGCCGGAAATCAGGCCCGCCACGAACAGGCACACGCCGGCGATCATGGCGTAGAAGATGGCGGGGCTGCCGATGGGGTCGATATCGTGCAGCAGATGCATGGCTTTTTCCGGCGATACCAGGTTGTGCCCCGTGATCGCCTTGTAGCCGAGCGCGATCAGCCACGCCGTGGGGATGGCCGTCGCCAGGTTGCCCAGCACGGCCATGTTTTGCGTGCGGAAGACCTTGTTGATCAGTTCGGCCATGCTGTCGAGGTCGATATTCCGGCCATCCTTGCTGTGCAGGCCGGCGGCGATGCGCGAAGCCGTCATGGCCGGCTGCTTGGTGGCCACCGTAAAGTGCAGCAAGTGGATGAACATGAAACCGATCGAGTAATTCATGCTGAACATGAACGCTTCGACCAGCGGCGCCGAGCGCAAATACGACATCAATATCTTGAACAGGGCCATGAAGCCGATGATCACGCCCGCGCCCGCGGACGAGAGGAACATGGCGCCCATTTCGCGGCGGTTTTCCGCGATGTAGTGCTCGCCCGTGCGGCTGGCGTTTTCCGTCACATTGCGCGCCAGCAAGTTGATATTGTCGGAAAACAGGTCGCTGACCTTGTATTTGTGGTTGTGCGCGCGTATCAATTCCAGCGCCAGCCCCACGGCGCCCGCGCGGCGGCGGCTGACGGGTTGCGGGTGCAGCAAGTCCTGCGTGGCGTCGACCGTGATGGCGGCGATGTCCACGTTGTTCGATGGGGGCAGCTCGCCGCTCGTGTCGACGAGGAACAGCAGCTTGCGCAGGCGCTCGATGCTTTGCGCCAGCGCCACCAATAAATACGTGAGGGGAATGCTGGTGCCCTGGTACAGCGCCTTCTTGCGGATCTTGGCGATGACGGCGTCGCACTGGTCCAGCATCACCAGCAAATGGCGCGCATCCTCGATGTGCTCGATATCGCCCTGCAGCAGGCTCGTGTAGGCGTCCAGGTAGGCATTCACTTCCGTGTTCTGCACCATGAACGGCGACTGGAACACTTCAATTTCGCTGTGGAAACGCGTCAGTTCCGGTTCCAGGCCCATGGCGCAGACGCGGTAGGACAGGGTGCGGATGGCGTCGAGCATGCCTGGCAACATGATATTGCCGTCGCCCACGGCCAGTTCGACCTCGTCGCTGGTCAGTACGTCGAACAATTCCAGCCAGTCCGTGGCGGGCACGTTGCTGATCCACAAATAATCAGTCTTCAGGTACAGCACCTGGTCGAGCGCGTCGTTCAGGTATTCGTCGCCGAGGGCGGGCGGCAGCATGCGGTAGGCGATGCGGCGTTTTAATTCTGTAAAGAAACCGCTGTTCGACAGCACGCCGATGTCGGTGTACAGGCTGGCGTGGCGGCGCGCGGCCAGCACGCGCAGCACGTATTCGTGCAGGGCGCGCGCTTGCGCGGGGTTACCTTTGAGAAGCTGGCGCAGGGTGCGCACGTTGGCGATCGCGGTAGCGCTGTCGTGAGGGCGCTTGGGACGCAGTGAGTTGAATAATTCCACCAGCAAGTCGATATTGCTGGAGTTGGGGTCAATGCGTTCGAGGATAGCTAGCATGCAGAAAAAACGGGCGAGCCGCTGTCGGTAAAACCAGTAGTGTACCGCCTGCGTCAGATCGCGCAACGTTCGCCACCGAACATTGCTTTACGGCAGGGCCTGCAATTCACGCCATTTTGCCGCATATTGGCACAAACATGGTCAATCTTGCGTGTTGTCAGTGCGCGACGTGTTTCTTGAGGCTAAGCTGAAGTTTCTGTTGTACAACGCACGGATGGCTGGACAAAAAGCGAGGATAAGGTAACACTTGGATCAGACACACAGCGCATGTCCTGATCAATACCGGGTAGTTTACTTTTCACGTCACCGAGATATTTATCATGAAGACCTCGTATTTTGCGCTTGCTGTGATAGGAATGGGGCCTTTCGCGCTGGGCGCGACGGCCCAGGCTGCCGATGGCGCGGGCAATGCCGCATCCACCAACGTTGCCGTGTACGGCGTGCTCGACGCGGGCATCGTGGCCGAGCGGGGCTGCGCCCCCGGTTGCGCCGGCACCAGGGTGTCCGGCGGCGTCGCCTCCGGCTCGCGCCTGGGCGTGCAGGGGCGCGAAGCGCTGGGCAACGACGTCTCCGCCGTCTTTACGCTGGAAGCGGGCGTCCATAACGACACGGGCCAGTCGGAAGACGGCCGCTTGTTCGGCCGCCAGGCCTACGTGGGACTCGACAGCCGCCTTGGCGCGCTGACCCTGGGGCGCCAGTACAACCTGCAATACCTGGCGCTCACCGACGTCGCCGACCCGTTCAAGGGCGGCATGGCCGGCAGCGCCAGCAACCTGGCCGGCTACAGCGTGAAACGCTACGACAATACCGTCAAATACGTGACGCCCGCCTTGCGCGGCGTGACGGCCAGCGCCATCTACAGCTTCGGCGAGTCGCCGTACAGCAGCGCCAACAACCGCGCGTATGGCGCCACCCTCGGCTATTCGTCCGGCGCCGTGAATGTCAGCGTGTCGCACCAGCGCAAGAACAATTTCATCCTCGCCTCCGGCACCTTGCCCGCCATCGACATGTCGGCCCGCAACACCCTGATCGCGGCGAACATCGACCTGAAAGTGGCCACCGCCTTTGCCGCAGTGGGCGTGAACAAGGGCTATGGCAGCTCACCGTGGGACCCGAACAATGCCTACAGCTCGCTGGCCCTGTCGATGTCGTCGTCGGACAGCCGCGACACCCTGCTGGGCGTGTCCGTGCCCGTGGGCGGGTTCAAGCTGCTGGCCTCGTACGTGCGCAAGGACGACCGCGACCTGGCCAACCGCGACGCCAAACAGGTGGCCGTCGGCCTCACGTATTCCCTGTCAAAGCGCAGCGATTTCTACGCGTCCTACGCGAAGATCCACAACAAGAACGGCGCCCGCTACACGGTGGGCAATGCCAGCGATGCGGGGCGTGGCGACGCCGCCTTCAACCTGGGTTTCCGTCACGGCTTCTGACCAGCGGCGGCGGACGGGGCAGGGCACGTTGCTCCCAGCCACTTGCCCTTGCTCGTCACGTTCACCTGTTCCGGCGTGCCGCGCGCGCTGGTCACAACCGCCAGCTGCATGCTGAAGGCCTGGTCGCCATGGAAGCGCACCTGGCCTTCGCCGCTCGATTTCGGATTCGCACAGGTGAACGATACGTTCATGCCGCCCGCGGTGTCCGTGTTCTTCGAGGTGCAGTCGCCGGGCTGGCCTGTGGGAATCTGCTTGCGCGCCGCCATGTCCGGCGTCACGCACGCCGTCACGCGCACGGCGCCGTCGGCGCCCACGGTGGGCATGGCCATGCCGCGGCTGGCGGCCATGCTTTCCAGCTGCTTGCGCTGATCGGGAGGAAGGTTGCCCAGTTGCTGCAGCACCATGGACATGGCGTTGTCGGTGGCGGCGTCGGGTGACGCCATCTTGTTGTCGACTTGCCACAGGCCAGGCTTGATGGCGGCGGATGGCGAGGCGGCCATGGCGCCGGCCTGGCTGCCCAAGGCGGCGCAAGCGAGCAGGGTCAGGCGTAGCAGCGAGTGTTTCATGTCGGCGTCTCCAAAAAAGGCAGGCCCCAGCATACGGCATGGCAAGCGGTGCACGCTTGCCATTGTGTTACAAACTGTGATCGGGCTCGATGCGGCGCACGTCCACGCTGGCGATGCGACGCTCGTCGGCCTCGAGGATTTCATAGCGCAGATCGTCGAGTTCCAGCACTTCGCCCACGGCCGGCATGTTT
Source organism: Janthinobacterium glycogeni (assembly GCF_051380725.1). Classification (NCBI taxonomy): domain Bacteria; kingdom Pseudomonadati; phylum Pseudomonadota; class Betaproteobacteria; order Burkholderiales; family Oxalobacteraceae; genus Janthinobacterium; species Janthinobacterium glycogeni. Next base: position 66,883 of record NZ_JBNYXP010000004.1, read on the forward strand.
TCGAAATGCGCCAGCAGGAAGCCGGCCAGCGAGTTGTACTCGCCGTCTTCGCTGACCAGGGTTTCCGTCTCGAACACTTGTTCCAGGTAATGCAGGTCCGTCGCGCCATCGATGCGCCAGTGGCCGGGACCGAGCACTTCCACATCCGGCTGCTCGTCCTCGTCGGGGAATTCGCCGGCGATGGCTTCCAGGATGTCGATCGGCGTGAGCACGCCTTGCACGGTGCCGAACTCGTCGACCACCAGCACCAGCTGACCGCGCGAGCGCTTCAGGGTTTCCATGGCTTTCAGCACGCCGGCCGCTTCCGGCACGACGACGGCTTCGCGCATGCTGGCCGGGTCGATCTTGCCGCGCGAGACGAGGTCTTCGATGAGGTCCTTGCTGCGCGCGATGCCGACCACATTGTCGAGGTCATCATTGCAGACAGGAATCATGCTGTGCGGCGTGTCGCGCAGCAGTTGCAGCATCTTCTCGCTGCTGTCGTTGAGGTTGACCCAGGAGACGTCGCCGCGCGGCGTCATCACGGAGCGGATCGAGCGTTCGGCCAGGGTCAGCACGCCGCTGACCATGTTGCGCTCCTCCACGCCAAAGGCGGACACGTCGGGCAATTCCTTGACTTCGTGTTCTTCCACCGCTTCGCGGCCCTTGCGCCCGCCCAGCAGGCTCAGCACGGCTTGCGCCGTGCGGTCGCGCAGCGGGGCGTTCGACTGCAGCTTGAGGAAGTTGCGGCGCGCCAGCTGGTTGAAGAACTCGATGACGATCGAGAAACCGATGGCCGCGTACAGATAGCCTTTCGGAATGTGGAAGCCCAGGCCTTCGGCCACCAGGGAGAGGCCGATCATCAGCAAAAAGCTCAGGCACAGCACGACGACGGTGGGGTGGGCGTTGACGAAGCGCGTCAGCACCTTCGAGGCCAGCATCATGACGACGATGGAAATGACGACGGCCGCCATCATCACGTACAGATTTTCCACCATGCCGACGGCCGTGATGACGGCGTCGAGCGAAAAGACGGCGTCGAGCACGACGATCTGCGCCACCACGAGGCTGAAGCCGGCGTAGACTTTTGGTCCCGTCTGGGCATGCGTGACGCCTTCGAGGCGTTCGTGCAGCTCGCTGGTGGCCTTGAACAGCAGGAACAGGCCGCCGATCAGCAGGATCAGGTCGCGCCCCGAAAACGAGAAGGCCCATATGGAAAACAAGGGCGTCGTCAGGGTGACCAGCCAGGAAATCAGCGAGAGCAGACCCAGGCGCATGACGAGAGCCAGGGTCAGGCCCAGCACCCTGGCCTTGTCGCGCTGGTGCGGCGGCAGCTTTTCGGCCAGGATGGCGATGAAAATCAGGTTGTCGATACCCAGTACGATTTCCAGTACGACCAGCGTCAGCAGGCCGACCCAGATTGTCGGGTCAAATAACCATTCCATGTGTGTAACCTTGTAAAGTCAGTAAGTATCAAGCTTGCCTGGCGGCCAGTGCCCCAGGGAACGATGTTGCTATTGCGTGATGTGGCGGCGGACGCGCGGCGGCCGGGTGGCCTGCCGCGCGTCCGCTTCGGCAAGTGCCCCCGGTCCCGCTTGCCAAATGATGGCGCAAAACGGCGCCTCCTGGCGCGAGGTCGGGTATAGCGTAATGGGATCGTTGTCGCATTCGTCGGCGTCGCAGCTGTCGCCGGGCTGGCCCGCATGGGCGCCGGGATCAAGGCAATCGGCGATGATGGCAGGCGTGGCAGTAACGCCGGCCGCGACTGCATGCTGGAATGGGGAAGGGCTGGCGTCAGCCATGCTGGCGAACGCCTGGGGTAAGGCAATGAAGACAAAAAGGCAGAGCAGGACGAGAGCTCGTCTCATATACAGGCAGATAGTTCTGGAACCGTGGAGTATAACACGCGCGCATAACAGCCCGATGACAGGCACTTGCGTAACTGACAAGTATGACGTAAATTGCGAGAGCAATGATTTCCCTGGGCAGCGAAGACGCAGCGCGGGTCCATGGCAATTCTTGCGTTCGTATTCCATTGCGCCCGCTTTTGCGCTCGTCTAATAACGTAGTGTTACCAGGATTCCGACTTGAAACCTATTACCGCCCTCCTGCTTGCCGCCGGCATCCTCTCGCCGTCGTTCATCCTGGCCGCCACCCCGGTCGAAGCCGCCCCGACCGAGAAAACCGGCAAGGCCGCACCGAACCGTGCCGCCGCCGTCAAAGTCACGTCCGTCGAAGGCATCACCGAATACCGCCTGGCCAATGGCTTGCGCGTGCTGCTGTTTCCGGACGCCAGCAAGCCGACCCTGACCACCAACATCGTGTACCTGGTCGGTTCGCGCCATGAAAACTACGGCGAAACGGGCATGGCCCACTTGCTCGAGCACTTGCTGTTCAAGCCCAGCGCCAACTTCGGCGTCAGGAAGGGCACGAAAACCCCTGTCGAGATCCTGAATTCGACGGGGGCCGATTTCAACGGCACCACCTGGTACGACCGCACCAATTACTACGCCACGTTCCCGGCCAACGACGACAACCTGCGCCAGATGCTGGCCATGGAAGCGGACCGCATGGTCAACGCGGCCATCGACCAGAACGACCTGTGGAACCCGGTCACGAAAAAGGGCGAGATGACCGTCGTGCGCAACGAGTTCGAGATGGGCGAGAGCGACCCGATCGGCGTGACGAGCGAACGCATCCAGGCCGTCGCCTACGACTGGCACAACTACGGCAAGTCGACCATCGGCGCCCGTTCCGACATCGAGCAGGTCAACATTCCCCGCCTGCGCGCGTTTTATCATAAATATTATCAGCCGGATAACGCCGTGCTGATGGTGGCGGGCCGCTTCGATGAAGCGAAGGTCTTGAAGCAGATCAATGAACTGTTCGGCAAGATCCCGAAACCGAAGCGCGTGATCGAACCGACCTACACGGCCGAACCGGTGCAGGACGGCGAGCGCGCCGTGACGGTGCGTCGCAGCGGCGGCACGCAGTTCGTCGGCGCCGGCTACCACGTGGCGCCGTCCGGCAACCCGGACGCTGTCGCCATCGAGGTGCTCGGTCACGTGCTGACGGACGCGCCCGCCGGCCGCCTGCACAAGGCGCTGGTGGAAACCAAGCTGGCCAGCAAGATCGAATACAACTCGGTGAGCAACCTGGAGCCGGGCTACAACCTGTTCGGCGCCCTGGTGCCTGTCGATGGCAACCTCGACGCGGCGCAAGCGGCCATGCTGAAAGTGCTCGAAGAACTGAAGTCGCAGCCGATCACGGATGCGGAAGTGGCGCGCGTGAAACAGCAGCTGAACAAGCAGGTCGAACTGATCACGTCGAACACAGCGCGCATGACGATCGCCCTGACGGAGTCGCTGGCGGCCGGCGACTGGCGTCTGTTCTTCCTGCAGCGCGACCAGCTCGACAAGCTGACGACGGCGCAGGTACAGGCGGCGGCCGAGAAATACCTGAAAAGCTCGAACCGCACCCTGGGCCGCTTCATCCCCACCGATGCGCCGGACCGCACCGTCGTGCCGGCCTATGCCGACGTGGCGCCGCAACTGGCCGGTTACACGGGCCGCGCCGTCGTGGCGCAGGGCGAAGCGTTCGACCCCAGCCCCGACAATATCGAAGCGCGCACCACGCGCTTCACCTTGCCGAACGGCTTGAAGGGCGCCTTGTTGCCGAAGAAAACCAAGGGCAATACCGTCAGCGTCGTGTTGAAATTGCAGCTTGGCAGCGAAGAGAGCTTGCGCGGCAAGGGGCAAGTGGGCAGCTACACGGCCAATCTGCTGTCGCGCGGCACTGATAAGCTGTCGCGCCAGGAAGTGAAGGACAAGTTCGACCAGCTGGGCACGCAAGTGGCCATCACGGGCGGCGCCGAGGGCGTGACCGCCATGCTGATGGGCAAGCGCGAGAACTTGCCGGCCGCCATGGACCTGCTGGCGCAAGTGCTGCAAAAGCCGGCCCTGAGCGAAACGGAATTTCTGGAGTTGCAGCGCGAGCGCGTCGGCCGCGCGGAGCAGGAATTGCCTGAACCGCAGCCGCTGGCCGTGAACGCTTTCCGCCGCCTGCTCGACGCCACGCCGGAAGGCCATGTGCGCCACGTGGCCACCTTGCCGGTCGAACTGGCGCAATGGAAAGCCATCAAGGTTGCCGATGTGAAAGCCTTCCATGGCGCCTACTATGGCGCGTCGAACGCCACTTTTGCCGCCGTGGGCGACTTCGACCCGGCCGCGCTGAAGGCGCAAGTGGCCAGCCTGTATGGTAGCTGGAAGACGCAGCAGCCGTATGTGCGCATTCCCGACGCCGTCAAGTCGGTGAGCGGCGAGAAAGTCACGCTGGAAACGCCGGACAAGGCGAACAGTGTGCTGTTTGCCATCCAGCCGATTCCCCTCAAGGATGACGCCGCCAGCTATCCGGCCTTGCTGATCGCCAATCACATGCTTGGTGGCGGCGCCTTGCGCAGCCGCCTTGCCGACCGCATCCGCCAGAAGGAAGGCCTGTCGTACGGCGTCGGTTCGCAAGTGAGCATCCCGTCGCGCGAACCGGCCGGCTACTGGATGGCCTACGCCATCAGCGCGCCGCAAAATACGGTCAAGGTGGAAGCGGCCTTGCGCGAGGAAATCGCCAAGGTGCTGGCCGACGGGTTCTCGGAAGCGGAACTGGCCGAGGCGAAAAAGGGCTGGCTGCAATCGGAAGAAGTGAGCCGCACGCAAGACAGCAGTCTGGCCAGCGGCCTCGCCAGCTACCTGGCGCAGGACCGTACCATGGCGTACGACAAGGACCTGGAAGCGAAAGTGGCCGCCTTGACGCTGGCGCAAGTGAACCAGGGCTTGCGCGAGTACCTGAAGCCATCGGCCGTGTCGATCGTGACGGCGGGCGACTTTGCCAAGGTGGCGAAAGAGGGTGACAGCGGCGCCAAGGCGACGACGTCGAAATAAGCTGCTTCAAAATAAGCTGCTTTAAATGGAAAAAACCCGCTGGCAAGTGACCTTGCCAGCGGGTTTTTTTACGATCTTGATTTTGATGTCAACATCCCGACACCGAACAAAACCGTAGCGAGCGGAAGGGAGAGGTGGCCGAGAAGCGCAACCGTACTTTAGTACGGGAGCGCCGAGCCGGTGAGCATCGCAAGCCGCCTATACCGACGCGCAGTAGGTTTGGTTCGGTGTTACCCCCGCGGGGCTAGCTCTGCTACGTAGATTTCCACGCGGCGATTGCGTGCGCGTCCGGCCGCATCCGCATTCGAGGCGATCGGCTCGCGGGCGCCGCGGCCTTCCGTGACGACGCGCGTCGGCGACACGCCGCGCATGGCCAGGTAGTCGCGCGTGTGGGCCGCGCGTTCCACTGACAGCGGTTCGTTGATGGAATCGCTGCCCGTGCTGTCCGTGTGGCCGATGATGCTGACCGTGGTGTTCGGGTTTTCATTCAGGGTGGCGGCAAAACGGTCGAGGATGGGGCGGAAGTTGCCCTTGATGTCGGCGCGGTTGGTGTCGAAGGAAATATCGCTCGGGATTTCCATTTTCAGGCGGTTATCGGCCGTTTGCGACACTTGCACACCAGTACCCTGTGTCGCTTGCTCCATCGCGCGCTTCTGGTTTTCCATGCGGTTCGACCAGATATTGCCGACCACGGCGCCAGCGGCTGCACCGATCAGCGCGCCGCCGGCCGTGCGGCCGCTGCTGCCGCCACCGGTGGTGCCGCCGATCAAGGCGCCCAGGCCCGCGCCGATGCCGGCACCCGTGGCCGTGCCACGTTGCGTCGAGGACATATCCGCGCAGCCGGTGGCGGCCAGCGCGATCACCAGCATGCCGATCAGGGATGTGGCGCCAGGGCCTTTTTTGAATGCTTCTTTCATGGATTTTCTCCTTGTTTTGTTATTGGGACATACCCAGGAATTACCTGCACACGTTACTGCAAAATGCCGCAGTGTGCCAGTGCGCGCACACTGTACGCAAAAGGCGGAAAAAGGGCGGCGCCCGTTTGCACGCGCGCCGCCCCTGTCTGGCCAATAGATGGGCCTCTATAAACCGCGCCCGCTGATCAGACGCAACAGGATCATGATGACTGCCACCACCAGGAGGATGTGAATGAAGCCGCCAATGGTATAGGAAGTTACCAGGCCCAGCAGCCAAAGAATAATGAGTACGACGGCGATTGTATACAGCATGATATGTCCTCCGAGAGTAATGTATGGATGACGGCGGCTGCCTTGGCCTTGCGCTGTCATCAGTTTTTTGTCATTGCGCGGCGACCGGGTCGCTGAACGCTTATGCCATGACTAAGTGTCTACTTTGTTTTCATTGCGTTCTGTACGCTGTCGTACACAAGGCTCAACTAGCGGGAGCGGTCGGCGTGTTCATCGGCCATGCCCGGTATCCAGGCCAGCATGCCGGCCATGCCGACGGCGCCGGCCAGGCAGCTGACCATGCCGCCGGTCAACAGCAGCATGACGCCAAACACGGGCGCGCTTGTTTGCACGGGCGCCAGGTCCAGCGCGCAAAAGCCCAGCGCGGTGGCCAATATGCCGCCACCGATAAAGCCGAGCCAGATCCGGTGACTGTTTGTCTTGTCGTTTTTCATCGCACCTCCTTGAAGATATTCGTTGAACTTTCTTGAATGCATCATCTCGCGGGAAGGCAAACTCATCTGTACGCCAACGAACATTGTCAAAAAGAAAACGCCCGGACTGGCCGGGCGTGTGTTGAATTTGCAACTAATCGCGGCAGCGGCGCCGCCGCGCTTCGCTTAGCCCATGGCGCGCAAGCCGCCGTTGACGACGCGCACGCGGTCGCCCTGGCGCCAGTTCGGCGCGGCGCTCTGGTGCACGGTGCGCGTCTTGCCGTTATCGAGGCGCACGACGATGTTGTAGCTGCGCGTGGCGCGCACGCTGCCTTCGATCTGATTGCCGGCCACGGCGCCGCCTACGGCGCCCAGCACGGTGGCCAGCTGCTTGCCGTGGCCGCCGCCTACCTGGTTGCCCAGCAAGCCGCCGACGACGGCGCCGCCGGCCGCGCCCACGCCGCTGCCTTCGGCGCGCGTATTGACTTCATGGATGGCTTCGATCACGCCGCAATTGCCGCATACCTGCGGCGCCGGCGCCGGGGCGGCCGCGTATTGCTGTTGCGGTTGCTGCTGCGGCTGGCGCACTGGTTGCTGCTGCTGCGGCGGCAGGGCGGCCAGCGGTTGCGCGCCGGCAGGCTGCAGATTCGCTGGCGGCTGGTTCGCCTGCAGGTTGGCCATCTGTTCGGCCGAGGTGCCGGCCGCCAGTGGCCGGCTGTCGCTCTGGGACGAAGGCAGCCAGCCCATCAGGGCCGCCGTGCCGACGCCGCAGAACAGCAGGACGGCGACGGCGGCGGCAAGTACCAGCGGATGGAGGGATTTGGTGGTGGTCATGGAAAGCTCCTTGTTTTTTAAAATAATGAAATGGGTCGTGCTGTTATCCGTGCATGCGGCCAGTGTGCTGTACCGCTTGCCGCGCTTCCGTGCGTCACCGTACATACATGGACGGTACTGCACCGTAGGCTAAGTAAAAATTATGTCGAGTTGTAACGACACCAAGGAAAAGCAATGCCACTAACGAACGCCAGCATGACCCTGTCCCGCGATACAGGCCGATCCGGCCTGGGGTCGTCCGTGGGCGCGCCTGACGCCGGCAACCGCTTGCTGGCCAGCCTGCCCGAGCACGATTTGCGGCACCTGACGGCGCTGTTCGATACGGTCACGGTCGAGGTAGGCGAGGTGCTGTACGAACCGGGCCAGCCTATCGGCCACATTTATTTCCCCCGCGACTGCCTGATCTCGCTGCTGGCCGTGGCGGAAGGCCGCATGACCCTGGAAGTGGGCTCGGTCGGCCGCGAAGGCGTGCTGGGCGCGTCCGTCGCGCTCGGTCATGACCTGGCGCAAGTGCGTGCCGTGGTGCAACGTTCCGGCACGGCCAGCCGCATCGCGCGGGCCGATTTCTGCGCCGAGTTCGCCCAGCTCGAGTCCCTGCAGCGCTTGCTGTACCGCTACACGGACACCCTGCTCGCGCAAGCCATCCAGATTGCCGTGTGCAGCCGCTTCCACGTGCTCGAGGCGCGTCTGGCCCGTTCGCTGCTGATCACGCGCGACCGCCTGCAATCCGAAAAATTTCACCTCACGCATGAATTCCTCGCCCATACCCTGGGTGTGCGGCGGGTAGGCGTGACCAAGGCGGCGAGCGCGCTGCAACAGCAAAAACTCATCACTTACAGCCGCGGCAACATCGAAATCCTCGATTCGGCTGGTCTGGAATCCGTCTCCTGCCGCTGCTACGAGCTGGTCAAGGACAGCGGCAGCATCGGCATGGCCAACGTCTTCGTCTGACTTTCCTCGCTTGCCTTGCATCAGGCTTGCCTTCATTCCGCTTGCTTTTATCCTTGTGCCGCAGACGCAAAAAAGCGGGGCGGGCGCCTGTGCACCCGCCCCGCTTTCTTGAGCAACGATTACTTCGGTTTGACCTGGTTACCGATCACGCCGCCGACAGCGGCGCCGCCGATTGCGCCGACAGCGCTGCCGCCGGTCAGCACGGAACCGGCAACGGCGCCGACGCCAGCGCCGATGGCAGTGTTTTTATCCTGGCCGGACATGTTGGCGCAAGCCGTCAGGCTCAGCAGCAGGGCGGCAACGGAAGTGGTAGCGGCGATTTTTTTAATGATTTGCATGATAGTTCTCCTATGAATTCAGACCTCGTGGCGCCGGCATGGTATGGGCCGGATGACTTCGTGACGCCGTGTGTTTCAGGCACGATCACAGCATAGAATTGCGGCAAGGCAGGGTCTGTTCGGCAACGCACATAGGGGTGTAACAATTGTAAAGGCGCCCAAGTGGCGTTCAGCGCACCTTGCGCACGGTTTTCCCCGGCTTGGGCGCCACCGGTTTCACGCGCGCCTGGGCCAGCAGTGCCGCGCATTCGCTATCCTCGACGGGGCCGGTATTAACCAGCGGCAGCAGCGCCGCCACGGGCGCCACCACGGCCAGCGCCAGTGCGCCGCCGGCGCGCAAGGCCAGCACGCCCTTGTCGACGCTCACGTCGGGCTTGCTGAAAGTGCCATGCACGTACAGGGGCGAGCGCAGCGAAAAGACGCGCAAGCCCTTGCTGTCCGGCCGCAGGGTCAGGTCCAGCCGTTCATCGGCCAGGTTCACCGTGCCATCGATATGCAGGACGGCATCATCCGTGTCGACGATGAACTGGCGCGTGCGCATCAATCCTTTGGTGACGGCGAAATCGGCGGCCATGCAGTTCAACTTGACCTGCTTGTCGCCAGACAGTTTGGCCAGCACGACACTGCCGATATTCAAGCCCATTTCTTCCAGCAGCAGCTTACTGATGCTGCCCCGGTTGATCAGTGCGCGCACTTCGCCGTTCGAGCTGCCCAGCAGGGTGGCGACGGAATTGCCCGTGGCCGACAGCGAAGCGTCGCCGTTGATTTCGCCCACGCTGGCTTGCAGGGCGGGCAGGCGGGGAAACAGTTGCTGGATGTGCAGATGGCGCGCGCTGGCCTTGAGTTCGGCCGCGATGCCGTTGGCGATGACCTTGCCGCTGCCGTCGAGCTTGATTTGCGACGTCAGGGTGCCGCCCGCCACGTTGAAGTTGAGCGGCATCAATGACAGCACGCCATCCGTCAGCACCAGATGCGTGTCGAGCTTGCTGATCGGCAGCTCGGCGTCGCGCGTGATCTTGTCGGCCGTGTATCGCACGTCGGCGTCCAGGCTGGTCCAGCGCTCCGTCTTGAACGTTTCCACCGGCAGCACGCGGCCGGCCGGCTGCGTCGATGCCACGCCCCGTTCCTTCTTGCTGGCGCTGGAATCGGCGCCCACCAGCGGACCGAGGTCGGAAAATTGCAGCAGGCGCGAGTGGACTTCTCCCGTCAGGCGCTTGCGCGGCGTGCTGGCGGAAAAGGCCAGCTTGCCACTGATGTCGCTCGATCCCACCTTGCCGCTGAACTTGTCGTACACCCACTCGCCGCCGCGCGGCGCCAGGGTGCCCGTCAAATGGCCTTCCGTGCTGAAGTGCGGCGTTTCCGGCAGCAGCACGCCCGTCAATGGATACAGGCGCGCCATGCTGGGTCCGGATAGCTTCAGGCGCACGTCGAGCGCGGCCAGGTCTGCCGGGCGCGTCAGCGTGCCTTCGATGGCCACGCTGCTGCCGCTCGCGCGCATGTCGGCCTGGATGGGGAAGGGTGTGCCTTGCCGCTGCAGCGACAGCACGCCGCCCGCCTTGCCGCCACCGGTGACGGTTTCGCCGTGGTAGGTGCCCGACAGTTTCCACGCGATGCCGTAGCGCGCATCGTCCGCGATGGTGTCGACATCGGCGCGCATCGCCGTCTTGGTGACGTCATCGTCCAGATGTATCGTGCCCTTGCTGAAGACCACGCCTTGCAATTCCAGTTGCCACGGCGATGGTTGCTCCTGCTTGTCGAAGGTCCAGTTGTTCTTGCCGTCCTTGTTGCGCAGCAAGTGCACCTGCGGCGTGTCGAAGCGCAATTGCGGAATGATGATTTTCTTGTCCAGCAGGGCCAGGGGATTGAGCGAGAACGCCAGCTGGCTGACGGTGGCCAGCTGCGCCTCGTCGTCCGTCCCTGCCCAGGCGCTCGGATTGCCCAGGCGCACATCCTTTGCCTGCAGGTGCGGCCATGGCAAATAGTCGCGCCAGCTTTGTTTGCCTCCAGTCGTGGGCTGCTGCCACGTCAGCGTCAGGTCGCCCTCGATGGCGAACGGTCTCCCCAGCGCTTCGCTGGCGCGCGCATTGAGCCAGGGCTTGGCGCTGTTCCAGTCCATATTTATCAGGACGATGGAGGCGGTGACGGGCAGGGCGATGAGCACGGCGGCGCTGGCGAGCGAGATTTTCTGACGGCGGGACAGTTGCATGGTAGACGATTCTTTCTGGACAAGTATTCACGATGCTACAGGAATCGCTCCTAAGCCGGGCCCGTTTCTCGCTTTTACGGTCCGGCACGTGCGCTGGCGCACGTTGCCGATGCAAGTATTGTCGATTTCTTACTCTATGTGCGGCACCGAACGGATATGCGGGGAGCCGGAGCCTATAACGTCTACATCAAACGCCGTTCCTGATTCCAGATGCACCGACGTATGAACCCTAACGCTAAACATTCTCCAGGAGAAAAAAAATGACAAACCGAGATTCCAAGATATCCCCATTGGCCGCCTTGGCCGCCTGCGCCACGGCCGTTGTCCTGATGACGGGCTGCTCCAGCCTGAAAACGCCAGCCACGGCAGACGTCGCCGTGTCGCGCGCCGCCGTCGATAACGCCGCCAGCGCCGGCGCCGCCGACCTGGCACCCGATGAAATGCGTTCGGCCCGCGAAAAAATGCGCATGGCCAACCAGGCGCTGAAAGACCGCGACTACAAAACAGCGCGCGACCTGGCCGACCAGGCGCAAGCCGATGCCAAGCTGGCGCAAAGCAAGGCCAACTCGGCCAAGGCCACCAGCGCCGCCGATGAAATCAACGAGAACATCCGCGTCATGCGCGAAGAACTCGACCGTGCCAATCAGCAAGCCCCAAAACAATAACTAACAACAATAACAGGACCCCATCATGAAAAAAGCTACCTACACCACCATTCCCGGCCTGCTGGCCATGGCCGCCCTCGTTGCCGCCTGCAGTTCCGCACCGACCACCACCAGCCTGCTCGACCAGACCCGCGGCGACTACATGGCGGCGCAATCGAACCCGATGGTATCGACCTATGCGCCACGCGAATTCCGCGAAGCCAGCGCTGCGCTGGAAGCGGCCAACGCCGCTGCCACGCGGCAGGAAGATAGCGAAAAAGTCGACAAGCTGGCCTACCTGGCCAAGCAAAAGATAGCCACGGCGCAAGAAGTCGCCAAGCAGAAAGCGGCTGAAGCCGATATCGCCAACGCCGGCAAGCAGCGCGACCAGTTGCGCCTCGATGCGCGCACGCAGCAGGCTGACCAGGCTACGGCCCGTGCCCAGTCGGCGCAAGCGGATGCGGAAGCGGCCAAGGCCCAGGCTCAGGCTGCCGAAGCGTCGGCCCGCGATGCGCAAGCCCGCGCCGCCGGCCTGGAAGCACAGCTGGCCGATCTGGCCGCCAAGAAAACCGAACGCGGCATGGTCATTACCTTGGGCGACGTGTTGTTTGGCACGGACAAGGCGAACCTGACGGCCGATGGCGTGAATACGGCGCGCAAGCTGGCCGAGGTGTTGAAAAACAACCCGCAGCGCACCGTGCTGATCGAAGGTTTTACGGATAGCACGGGCGGTTCCGCGCACAACCTGGAATTGTCGCAACGCCGCGCCGAATCCGTGCGTAATGCGCTGCTGGAGCAAGGCATCAGCCGCGACCGCATCGCCACGAAAGGCTATGGCGCCGCCTATCCGGCCGCCGGCAACGATACGGCGGCAAACCGCCAATTGAATCGCCGTGTGGAAATCGTCTTGTCGGAAGATAACACGGCCATTCCCGCCCGCCGTTAAAGCACCAGGCCAAACCTGCTGCGCGTCGCCACTTGCGGCCTCCGATGCTCACTGTGCCATAGCACAGCTGCGCTTCTCGGCCACAATTCACTGCCGCTCGCTACGGTTTGGCCTGGTGTTTGCTTTGTTCGTAGGCAGCACCGGCCGAATGTTGGCCGGTGGATACCCATGTAATACTTGAAAGGAAGCATCATGACCCAAACATCTGTTGAGATTCCAGCTGGCATCGATACGGCCGCCATCCGCGCTGCCGCCAAAAACCTGGACGACGGCGCCGTGACGGCCGGCTACCAGGGCGACCGCCAGGAGTTGATCACCCTGTTGAATGGGGCGCTGGCCACCGAACTGGTGTGTATTGCGCGCTATAAACGCCATTACTACACGGTGAGCGGACGCGACAACGGCAGCATCAAGGCCGAGTTTCTTGAGCATGCGCAGCAGGAGCAGGAACACGCCGACTGGCTGGCCGAACGCATCGTGCAACTCAATGGCAAGCCAGATTTTAATCCTGCAACATTGCTTGCGCGCAGCCATGCCGAGTATGATGACTCCGAAGACGTGCAAAGCATGGTGCGTGCCAATCTGATCGCGGAACGGGTAGCGATCGAGTCGTATCGCCAGATGATCGTCAAAATCGGCGACAAGGACCCGACCACACGCCATTTGTTGATCAAAATCATGGCTGTCGAGGAAGAGCACGCCGATGACATGCGCGATCTAATGGAATAGTGTTTTTGAGTAAAGTAGGTATAGTAACTACATTCATCCACAGCTAAGGAGCTAAACCATGTTGGAAAACAATATCACCACCGTCAATAACGATGTCAAAACCCTGGTCAAGGATGCGCAAGCCCTGTTCAGCGCCGCTGCCGCCCTGACCGGTGAAAAAGCCGATGAAGTGCGCATCAAGGGCATGAAAACCCTGGACGCCGCGCTGGCCAAGGCGCACGAAGCGCAAGCGTCGGCCATCGTCGCCACCAAGCAGATGGCTGCCCAGGCTGACGGTTATGTCAAGGAAAACCCATGGCGCACGGTAGCCGTCGCCGCTGGCGTCGGCGTACTGGTCGGCTTCATCCTGGGCCGCAAGTAATCCATTGTCAGGAGCGATATGGACAAGTCTGCTTCGTCTCACCAGGGGCCGGGATTGATCGGCTCGGTCGCCGGCCTGGCCAAAAACGCCGTCGGACTGATGTTGTCGCGGCTGGAACTGGCCACCATCGAACTGTCGGAAGTGCGCAATCACATGCTGCAGCTCGTGGTCATTTTCGCCCTGGCGACCGTGGCGGGCTTGTTCGCCATCGCTTACGGCAGCGTACTGATCGTTTTCCTGGCCTGGGATAGCCTGGGCTGGAAGATCCTGGCGATCATGACGGTCGTGTTCGTACTGCTGGCCATCGCGCTGGTCATGTATGCGCGCGCCATGCTGCGTCAAGGCAAGCTGTCCATGCCCGCCACCATGGCGGAATTGAAGGCCGACCGCGACATGCTGATGTAAGCGGGCTCACGAGGAGAATTCATGTCGGAAACCGACAAACTGGCGGCGCAAGCCGCCCGCAAGCGCATGCTGATTGCCCAGGGCGAAATGTATCGCGTGGGCATCGTGCATGCGCGCGCCAACGTGGGCTATGCCCTGCGTCCCGAATCGCTGCTGCAGGGCGTGGTCGAAACGGCGGTCGGCTTTGCCGGCCACCGTGTCGAGTCCCTGCTGGCGCCGGGCGGCATGCGTTTACAGGGCGCCATGCCCTACGTGCTGACGGCGCTATCGTTTATCGGACGCAAGAAGCTGGTCAAGCCGGCCCTGGTCCTCGTGGCCGTGGCCGCCGTTGCCGCCAGCTGGCTGCGCCGCAAGCGTTGAACGCCAGCCGCACAGGAACGCCGTCATTGACGGCGTTTTTTTTGGCTCTGTCCTCGTAAAATAGGGGACATGCCGGAATCTTCCCATGGCGGTGCTGTCTGACTCTGCATACCCACCACACAGGGAGCAGATCATGCAGCCAGCCAAATGGATCCGCTTTATCGCGCAGTTTGCGCAGTTGAACCGGCGCCAGCGGCAGACAGGCATGGCCCTGCTGCGTGGCAACACGCCACACGACGCGACCGTCGCGTTGCTGGAAAGCGTGGCGCAGCCGCGCCTAGCCTGTCCCGCCTGCCGTTCGGCTCACCTGCATCGGCATGGCCATGCGCATGGCTTGCAGCGCTACCGCTGCGTGCCTTGCGGGCGCACCTTCAATGCGCTCACCGGCACGCCGCTGGCCCGCCTGCGCCATAAATCGCTGTGGCTCGACTACGCCGATTGCTTGCTTGCATCCGATTCCGTGCGCAAGGCGGCGCTACAACTGGGCGTGCACCGCAACACCACGTTTCGCTGGCGCCACCGGTTTTTATCGTTGGCAAAAACGGACCGGCCGCATGGCCTGCATGGCATCGCCGAGGCCGACGAGCTATATGTGCTGGAATCGGAAAAGGGCTCCAGGCAGATGACGCGTCCGGCCCGCCGCCGTGGCGGCCGTGCGCAACGGCGCGGCATATCCAACGAGCAAGTCTGCATCCTGGTGGCGCGCGACCGCACGGGCCAGACCCTCGATTTCGTCACAGGCAGAGGCGCGTTGACGAAGGCGCAGCTGCACCGCTGCTTGTTGCCCGTCATCGACCAGGATATCCTGCTGGTCACGGATGGCCATGCGGCCTACCGGGCGTTTGCGCGGGAAGCGGGAATCAGCCACCAGGCCGTCAACTTGCGCGCCGGCATCCGCGTGCAGGGCGCCGCGCACGTGCAGAACGTCAATGCGTATCACAGCCGCTTGCGCGAATGGTTAAGGCCGTTTCACGGCGTGGCCACGCGCTACCTGCCCAATTACCTGGGATGGCGCTGGATACTCGATGCCAGGCGCATCCGCTCACCCGAAACGTTATTGAAAGCAACGCTGGGTGCATTCCCACATCTGACGGTGACATAGCCTTTTTTTTTGCCTGCACCCAAGGTCCGACGCGCACTGACGCAATCCCTTACAATGATTCACGCCGTATTTTGCGCGGCGGACAGAGGGGCCATCTTGATGACGAATTCGAAGACACCGATCAATCAGTTAAATCCCTCGCGCCTGCGCATCGTGCTGGTGCTGCAGGGCGGCGGCGCACTGGGCGCCTACCAGGCCGGCGTCTACCACGCGCTGCACGAACATGGCCTGGCGCCCGACTGGGTGGTGGGCACCTCGATCGGCGCCATCAATGCCGCCATTCTGGCAGGCAACAAGCACGAAGACAGGCTCGTGCGTCTGAAACAGTTCTGGCAGCGTGTGGCGCACCGCGACAGCGTCGATATGAATCTGGTGTCGGACCAGCAGCGCCGCTCGAACATCTGGCTCGCCACGCTCGATACCGTGCTGCGTGGCGTGCCCGGTTTCTTCAAGCCGCGCGCCTTTAGTCTGTTTCCCGTCGGAATCGCCGTCAAGCCGGAAGAGGCCAGCTTCTATGACACCAGCGACCTGGCCGATACCCTTGAGGAACTGGTCGATTTCGATTACCTGAACCAGCCCGGCGGCATGCGCCTGACGGTCAACGCTTTGCGCGTCAAATGCGGCAGCCTCACCAGTTTCGACAGCCAGCAGCAGCTTCTGACGGCGGACCATATCCGCGCCAGCGGCGCCTTGCCGCCCGGCTTTGCCGGCGTGCGCGTCGATGGCGATTTATATTGGGACGGCGGCCTGTACTCAAACACGCCGCTGGAAACCGTGCTCGACGACACCCCCCACGTCGATACCCTGGTCTTCATGGTCGACCTGTGGAGCTCGGAAGGGCCGGAACCGACCACCCTGGACGAAGTGCAGACGCGGCAAAAGGACGTCACCTTCGCGTCGCGCTCGAAGCGGCATATCGCCGATTATGTCAATACGCACACCTTGCAGCGCAAATTGCGCGAGCTGTACGCCGGCCTGCCCGATACCAAGCACAACCGTCAGCAGACGGAAGAGCTTGTAGCGCTGGGCTGCGACAGCACCATGCACATCGTGCGCCTGCCGTACGCAGGGCGCGACTGGCATATGGCGGCCAAGGACATCAATTTCTCCAAGGGCTCCATCGAGTGGCGCTGGGAGCAGGGCTACCAGGATGGCTTGCGCGCGATCAAGGCGGCCGGCTGGCTGGCCTTCGTCACGGAAGACACGCCGCTCGTGGTGCACGAGTTGCCGCCCTACGAGCGCGACGCTGCCTGATCAGGCAGCGTCGATATAACATGCGCATCACTGCGGATGGGCCGCTTCGCGCAGTTTTTCCGCGTTCGCCATGTCTTGCCGGTAAGTGTCCTGCGCTTCCTTCAGGCAGGTGGCGCGCGTGGCGGACGGTTCCGAACGACATGCTTTTTTGGCCTCGGCCAGGGCGGCGGCGATTTCCTTGCGCAAAGTGCGCAGCTGGGCTTGCGCCGTGCTGTCTTCCTGGTACCAGCGTTGCGGGTCGCCCGGCTGTGGCGTGGCCGTCTGCGCCAATGCCATCGGCGCCAGGCTGCAGGCGAACAGGGTGGCCAAGAGTGTGTTGTGGATAGTCATGATATTTCCTCCTTGAAATAAAAAAGGCGCCGTAGCGCCTTTTTTTACAACCTGCCCGTCAGTAATAGCAGGATCAGTATCACTACGACCAGGCCGGCGATGCCGCTGGGGCCGTAACCCCAGTTGCGGCTATGCGGCCAGGTGGGCAGGACGCCGACCAGGGCCAGGATCAAGATGATCAGAATGATGGTGCCCATGGCAACTCCTTGTTATGGTACGACTCATGCGGATGGCGGATGCCTGCTGACAAGCTCCGCCGAGAATTAATAGCGGTAGACGCGGCCGTCGACGACGCGCACGCGGTTGCCCGGGCGCAAATCGTTCGCGTTGTCCTGCACCACGGTGCGGTATTCGCCGTTGTCGAGACGCACGCTGATCTGGTAAGCCTGCGCCTGCTGCCTGCGGCCTTCGACCTGGTTGCCCACGACGCCGCCGGCGACGGCGCCCGCCACGGTGGCGGCCGTGCGTCCGCTGCCCGAACCGATGGTATTGCCCAGCAGGGCACCGGCGATGCCGCCGACCACGGCGCCCGCGCCGCTGGTTTGACCGCCACCCTGCACGATCTGGATGGAGTCGACGGTGCCGTACATGGCGGACTCAGGCTGGTTGGCCGGGTAATATTGTTGCGACTGGGTAGGGCCGGTGGCACAACCGCTCAGTACGGCGGTGGCGGCGAGCATCAGTGCAGCCAAGGTGGCGTTGGTTTTCATTTTATTCTCCTGACGAGGTGAGGGTGTAGTGCCATCTTAGTCATGCCCCTGTCCCCGGTCTGTACGCTGCCGCACGTACTTATTTGCGGTCGAAAAGGGTATTGCGGGCTGGAGCGATCCGGCAAAAACGTTGTTATTTCTCCATATTGACCTTCCGCTTTCAAAATAAATTACTTGTGTACGGCAGCGTACAGAAGAGCGGCGGCGATCCACGTAAAACGGTAGTCATGCCAAGCAGACATGCTTGCTACCACCAGGGAGAAATACAACATGAACAAGAATAAGCTCTTCACCGCCATCGTAGTCAGCCTGGCATGCGCCGCTTGGGGCGGCCAGGCAGTGGCGGCCACGCCGGAAGCAAAAGCAGCTTACAAGGCGGCCAATGAACAGGCTGGCCTGAATTACAAACTGGCGCATGCCGAGTGCGAAAAAATCACGGGCAACCCGAAGGATGTCTGCATCGCCGAAGCGAAGGCCGTGCGTACCTACGATGAAGCCGTGGCCCAGGCGCAATACACGAATACCCTGCGTGCCTACACCAAGGCGCGCATCAAGATTGCCGATGCCAACTACGACGTTGACCTGGCCCGCTGCAATGCGCTGACGGGCAACGACAAGGATGTCTGCGTCAAGCTGGCCAAGTCCACCAAGGTGGCGGCCCTGGCCGACGCCAAGGCGGACAAGAAAGTCATCGAAGCGCGCAGCGATGCGCGTGAAGCAAAAAGAAAAGCCGAGTACAAGGTCGCGACAGAAAAATGCGATGCATTGGCCGGCGCAGCCAAGGATGACTGTATCAAGGCTGCAAAAACCCAGTTCGGCTACTGAGCTCCTTCCGGCGCGCAGTCACCAAACTGGTATAAGAAGCTCATTGTGAGCACATTGATTGACCACTCCTAAGGAAAAAACCATGAAATTCACTAAATCTATCGCTACTGGCCTTTTCGTCGCTTCCCTGTTCGCCGTGGCAGGTTGCGCTTCGACCCCAACCAAGGAAGGCACGGGCGAGTACATCGACGACGCGGCCATCACCACCAAAGTGAAAGCCAGCATCTTCAATGAGCCTACCCTGAAATCGACGGAAATCAACGTTGAAACCTTCAAGGGCGTGGTTCAGCTGAGCGGCTTCGTGGCCCAGCCAGCCGATGCCGCCAAGGCCGGCGAAGTCGCCCGTGGCGTCAAGGGCGTGAAGTCGGTGAAAAACGACATCCGCGTCAAGTAATGGCCTGACCTGCCGCAGCGGCCAGCCCTACGGCTGGCCCTGCGGCCCTCCACCGACCGTCGCGGGAATCGCATGCATATCCAGCCTACAGATACCCCGCCCGAGCCGGTGGCGGCTGCCTCCACCGAGCCTGTCGGGCCACCTCCCGACGCGCCAGTGGAGCACCCGGACGCATCCCTGCGTTTGCCGCTGCACGTCAATGCACGTGGCATGGCCCTGGGCATCATCGCCACCTTCAGCTTCATTTATGCGCTGCAGTGGGCACAGAAATTCCTCATTCCCGTCCTTTTCGGCATTTTCATTGCCTACACCCTCAATCCCGTCGTCGCCTGGCTGGAAAAGCTGCGCCTGCCGCGCGCCATCGCCGCCACGGCCGTCACGGCCCTGATCCTGTTCGGCTCCTTCGTCGTGGTCGAGCGCGTGCAGGGCGAATTCGAATCCATCGTGGAAGAGTTGCCGGCCGCCACGCACAAACTGTCGCGGCTGATCGCCGCCAATACGGGCGGCAAGAACAGCACCTTCCAGAAGATGCAGGCCGTGGCCAATGAAATCGAGCAAGTGGCCGCCGGCGCCGAGGCGCGCCGCAATAACCGCCGGGCCGCCGCCGCCGAGGCGCCCAATTTCAAGATCATGGACTGGGTCTGGGCCGGTTCGCTGGGCCTGGTGGGCTTTCTCAGCCAGGCCACCATGGTCATCTTCCTCGTGTTTTTCCTGCTGCTGTCGGGAGATACCTTCAAGCGCAAGCTCGTCAAGCTGACGGGACCGTCGCTGAGCCGCAAGAAGGTCACCGTGCACATCCTGGAAGACATTAATACATCGATCCAGAACTATATGTTCATGCTGCTCGTCACGAATGGCTTGCTGGCCGTCCTGATGTGGATCGCCCTGCGCGTGATCGGCCTGGAAAACGCGGGCGCCTGGGCCATCGTGGCCGGCTTGTTGCACATCATGCCGTATTTCGGGCCCTTGCTCATCACCATCTCCACGGGGCTGGTCGCCTTTTTGCAGTTCGAATCGCTGGAAATGGTCTTGCTGGTCACGGGCACGTCGATGGCCATCGCCACCCTGGTGGGCACCTTTGTCACCACCTGGATGACGGGGCGCATCGCGCGCATGAATCCCACGGCCGTGTTCATCAGCCTGCTGTTCTGGGGCTGGCTGTGGGGCGTCTGGGGCTTGCTGCTGGGTGTGCCCATCATCGTCATCGTGAAGGTGGTCGCCGAGCGCGTGCAGGGCATGGAAGTGGTGGCGGAGCTGCTGGGCGAATAGCTTGCGGCAACGCCAAGAAAAACGGCGTCCGCGGGCGCCGTTGTTGCATCCGGAGCGACACCTTACGACTGGTGGCGTTTCAGTATCTTCACTTGCACGTCGCCGTCGTCCGTCTTCGGCATATCTTTCATGCTGCCCAGCTGCAAGGCGAACTGGCGTGTAAATTCGGCGCCCAGGAAGAAGATTTGCGCCGAGTAATACACCCACAGCAGCAGGGCTACCAGCGAACCGGCGGCGCCATAGCTGCTGGCCACGCCGCTATTGCCGATATACACGCCGATCGCATATTTCCCCAGTGAAAACATGAAAGCCGTGCCCACGGCGCCGATCACCACGTCGCGCCAGGACAGGCGCACGCGCGGCAGCATTTTATAGATGACGGCAAACAGGCTGGCGATGACGGCAAAGCCGATCAGGTTCGACAGGATGGTAAACAGCACGGCAGTGTCTTTCCACACTCCTTCCCAGAAGTTGGCGAGGATGGCCATGGCCGCGTTGACCACCAGCGACACCATCAGCAGGAAGGCCAGCACCAGTACCAGGCCAAACGACAGCAGGCGCGTGCGCACCATGTCCCAGGCGCCCGCTTCCTTCAAGGGCGGCACCTGCCAGATTTCATCAAGGCTGGCTTTCAGTTCGGCAAACACGCTGGTGGCGCCAAACAGCAGCAGGGCGCTGGCGATGAGGGTGGCGATGCGGCCCTGTTCATGGTTTTTCGCGCCGGCCAGCACGAGCTGGATGGCTTCGGCGCCCTGCGTGCCCAGCAAACCCTGCAGTTGCCCCATCAGCTCGCCGCGCGCGGCGGCCGGGCCATAGAAGAAGCCGGCGATGGCGATCACCAGCACGAGGATGGGAGCGATGGAAAACAGGGTGTAATAGGCGAGGGCGGCGCCCTTGCTCGAGGCGCGGTGTTCCAGCCATTCGGTGACGGAGCAGACGACGACGCTGCGCATCTGCTTGCTGAACGGCGCGAGGCCGGCCAGTCTGGGATAGCGGGTAGAGAAATTCATGATGGCTTTCAATGCAAAAAAGGGGCGCGAGCCCCTTTTTTTTAATTCACAAGTGGCGGACCACTGTCGAGCTTACTGCACGCGGCGTTCGATGGTGATTTGTTCCACTTCAACGCGGCGGTTAGGTTCCAGGCACTTGATCAGGTCGGCACGTTTCTTGTTGTTGCACTCCACGACCGGATTGGTTGAACCCTTGCCTTCAGCCGTCAGACGGTTGGCGGCGACACCGTGGGCGACCAGGTATTCCTTGACTGCATCAGCGCGCTGCTGCGACAGTTTCAGGTTGTACTTGGGCGAACCGATACGGTCGGCATAACCACTGATGACGACGTTGTTGACGTCCGGCGATGCGTTCAACACGCGCGCGATTTCGTCGAGCTTGGTTTGTGTCGGGCCCAGCTTGGCGCTGTCGAACGCGAACAGTTCCGTTGCCGACATCGTCACTTTTTCAAAGCGTGGTGGCGGTGGTGGCGGTGGCGGCGGCACGACCACGACGACTTCTTCACGCACTGGCGGCGGTGGCGGTGGCGGCGGCGGTGCAGGCGGTTTGTCGAACGCGTAGTTCAGGCCCACGGTGACGTAGTAGTTGTTGGACTTGCTGCTCGGGTCGAAGGTATTGCCGCGCAGGAAACCGTGCACATTGCGCACGTCAGCCTGCAGGGACAGCTGCTCCGTGATGCTGGACTGGAAACCCAGGCCCACGCTCGCGTATGGCGAGCTCTTCGTGCGTTCACCGAAGGCGAAGCTGGTGTCCTTGTCGCGCTGCATGCCGGCACCGACCAACAGGAAAGGACGGAAGGCTTTGCGCGAGAACATGTACAAGCCGTCTACGCCCAGCGTATTTTGCTGGTAGCGCTGACCGCCATCCTTGGAACGGGCATACGTGGTGCCCAGCTGGATATCCCAGTCCTGGGACACAGGCTTACCGAAACGCAAGCCTGCGCCATAACCGGTTTTATCCGTGGCGAAGTCGGAATCTGGCTTGAGTGCGTTGATGCTAGGTTGAATATACCAGGAGGGATTGATTTCCTGGGCCTGTGCGCCGAGGGCGGAGCACAGGACTGCGGCGGCAACGGCGATTTTTTTTAGATTATTCACAAGTAACTCCCAACGTTGATAAGAGATTTTCTCTACGGCATCAAAGACACATCGTGCTACACGTGCTATTGCTTGATATAGACCACACTTCCAGGTGCGCATTCTTGTGATAAATGCACTGCTGTTGGACTAGAGAATACGATTGCAGGTTCAGGTGGTCGGTGCGCTGGCGCACAAAGCATTGTGGTATATCAATAGTGTTGCAGATTCACGACAAGGATTTTGGTGTTGAAAAAAACTAAACTTATTGGTGAAACTTTTACAAGCACGGCCCTTTCCTGACACCGCCGCTACAGGCAATCGTACGACTTTCACCTGCATGCCACTGTATATTAGCAACAATGATGAGCTTGATAACTAATATTACATTGATGTTGTATTACTGCCGCGTTCTGTTGCTTTTCCGGGCTTCCGCCAGGCAACTTTTGCGCGCCGCAGCCAGCTCCGCCACTTTTCCTCAAGGAGTTATCCGTGCCTGACCTGTCCCGTGTTCTTACTTCCCCGCTGTCTGGCAAGCTGGGGCCGCTGTGCCTGCTGCTGTCGCTGGGCCTGGCGGCGCCAGCGTGGGCCGATAGCGGCGTGTCCCTGTTTTCACCGAGCGGCACGGTCAAGGCCGTGCGCCAGGTGCGGGCCCAGTTCGCCACGCCGATGGTGCCGTTCGGCGATATGGGCTTGCCCGCGCCGTTCGCCATCGATTGCGGCAAGGCCCAGCCGGCCGTCGTGGCGGGCGCGGGTCGCTGGGCCGACGAACGCAACTGGAACTTCGATTTCGAGCGCGACTTGCCGGCCGGCGTGGCGTGCAGCTTTACCTTGAAGCCGGGGCTGAAGGATCAGGCGGGCCAGGCCTTGCAGGGCACTGGCGCTTACCGCTTTTCCACAGGCGGCCCGGCCATCGTCGAGGCCGTACCGTATGACGGCCAGCCGTACATCGATGAAAACCAGATCTTCGTGCTGGGCCTCGATGCTGCGCCGAACGAGGCCAGCGTGGCTTCCAACGCGTATTGCCGCGCCGATGGCATCAATGAAAAGATTCCCGTGCGCCTGCTCAAAGGCAAGGAGCTGGAGCAGGTATTAACTTTGCGCAAGAGCTTTCTCGACCGCTACCTGACCGTGTACTTCAAGAAGCGGGGCGTCGTGTGGAAAGCGGGTATGCCCGTCGCGAGCAAGGGCGCGCCGCCGCTGCCCGTCACCGTGCTGCAATGCAAGCGCAGCTTCCCCGCCAACGCCAAGGTGTCGCTGGTGTGGGGCGAGGGCATCGCCAGCGCGAGCGGTATCGCCACGGACAAGGCGCAAACCCTGCAGTTCAAGACGCGTCCCGACTTCACGGCCAAGTTCAGCTGCGAGCGCAGCAACCCGAAGGAGCAATGCATACCCTTCCTGCCCATGCGCGTGCAGTTTTCCGCGCCCGTGAGCGCGGCGCAGGTGCGCGCCATGACACTGAAGGGGGGCGGCAAGACCTATGCGCCGACGATATCAAAAGAGGAAGAAAAGGCGGAATTCTTGTACGGCGCCACCTTCAACGGTCCGTTTCCCGTGCAGGCCAGCTTTGTGCTGAACTTGCCGCCGAAACTGACGGATGATGCGGGCCGCGCCTTGCTCAACCGCGCGCGCTTTCCCATGACGGTGCGCACGGGCGAACAGCCGCCGCTGCTGAAGTTTCCGGCCCCGTTCGGCATCATCGAAGCGAAGGGCGACGGCTTGCTGCCCGTGACGGTGCGCAATATCGAGCCCGTGCTGTCGGGCAAGGAAATCGCGCAGCCAGCCGCCGCCACGGGCGCCACCTTGCGCGTGCCCGACAATGACGACAAGTTCATCATCGAGTGGATGCAGCGCCTGGCCGGCAATGGCGACGGCGGCGAATACTGGCAGCCGTACGCCCAATATGCGGGCAACATGGGCAAATCCGTGCTGGCGGACGCCGCCGGCACGCGGCCCATCAGCCTGCCGCGTCCCGATGGCAGGAAAACTTTTGAAGTGATCGGTATCCCGCTGCAAAAGCCGGGCTTTTATGTAGTCGAGCTTGCCAGCCCCATCCTCGGCAAGGTGCTGCTGGGCAAACCGACGACCGCGTATATCCGCACGGCCGCGCTGGTGACCAACCTGGCGGCCCACTTCAAGCATGGCGCGCAATCGTCGCTCGTGTGGGTGACCTCGCTGGACAAGGGCGCGCCTGTCGCGAAGGCGCAAGTGGCCGTGCGCGACTGCGCCGGCAAGCTGCTGTGGCAAGGCGCCACGGGCGCGGACGGCGTGGCGCACATCCCCGGCGAGCTGGCCAATTCCAGCTGCAAGAACAATGGCCGCTATTTCATCAGTGCGCGCAGCGGCGGCGACATGACCTTCACCCTGTCGGACTGGGTGGGCGGCATCGAAGCGTGGCGTTTCAATCTGCCCACGGACGACACGCGCGCCGACAACACCCTGCTGGCCACGGTATTCGACCGCACCCTGCTGCGCGCCGGCGAAACCGTGCACATGAAGCATTTCATCCGCAAGCACACGGCCGAGGGCATGAGCCTGGTCGACAAGAACAACGGCCCCGGCAGCGCCACCTCCATCGTCATCACGCACCAGGGCAGCGACCAGAATTACCAGTTGCCCCTGCGCTGGTCGGCCGGCGGCACGGCGGAAAGCGACTGGGTCATTCCCGCCGACGCCAAGCAGGGCGAGTACAGCGTGACGATGGCGGGCCGTCCTTCCGGCAGTTTCCGCGTGGAAGCGTTCCGCGTGCCGACCATGAAAGCCGTGCTGCAGGGGCCAAAGGCGCCCGCCGTGCAGGCGAAGCAGCTGGCGCTCGACGCGCAAATCACGTATCTGGCCGGCGGCGCGGCGACCAACGCGCCCGTCAAGCTGCGCACGGTGCTGCAGGACAAGAGCGTGACGTTTGCCGATTATCCCGATTTCAGCTTCAGCAATGGCGACGTCAAGGAAGGCCTCGTCAAGCAGGGCACGGGCTACGACGACGATGAGGGCGAGTGGCAGGACGAAGGCCATGGCGCGGGTGTTGCCGGCGCCGGCGCGACGGCCGCGCGCACGCAAAGCCTGACCCTGGACAAGGCGGGCGGGGCGCGCATCGTCATCGACCAGCTGCCGCAGCTGTCCACGCCGCGCGACCTGGTGGCGGAAATGGCGTTCCAGGATGCAAATGGCGAGACGGCCTCGGTGGCCACGCGCGTGCCGTTGTGGCCCTCCAACTATGTGATCGGCATCAAGCCCGACGCCTGGGCCTTGAGCAAGGATGCCTTCAAGTTCACGGTGGCCGTGCTGGGCACCAATGGCAAGCCCGTGGCGAACGCCCCGGTCGCCGTGGATTTCTTCCAGCGCAACAGCTATTCGCACCGCCGGCGCCTGATCGGCGGCTTCTATGCGTATGAAAACAGCAGCGAAGTGGTCAAGCTGGGCCCGGCCTGCAACGGCAAGACGGACAACAAGGGCCTGTTGATGTGTGACGTGAAGGCGCCCGCCAGCGGCAACTTGATTCTGCGCGCGCGCACGCAGGATGCGTCCGGCAATGCGGCTGTCGCCAATCGCGACACCTGGGTGGCCGGCAGCGGCGACTGGTGGTTCAACGCCAGCGACAACGACCGCATCGACGTCTTGCCGGAAAAGAAACGCTATGAACCGGGCCAGGAAGCGAGCTTGCAGGTGCGCATGCCGTTCCGCTCGGGCACGGCCCTGATCACGGTCGAGCGCGAAGGCATCCTCGACACGTATGTGCGCCAGCTCAATGGCCGGGAACCGGTGGTGAATATCCCCGTCAAACCGAATTACGCGCCAAATGTGTATGTGTCCGTGTTTGTCGTGCGCGGGCGCGTCGATGGCGTGCAGCCGACGGCCCTGGTCGACCTGGGCAAGCCGGCCTACAAGATGGGCATCGCGCCGCTGAACGTGGGGTGGCAGGCGCATGAACTGAACGTCATGGTGGTGTCCGACAAGGAAGTGTATAAAACGCGCGACAAGGCGGAAGTGTCCGTGCGCGTGCGCCGCGCCGATGGCAAACCGCTGCCGGCCGGCGCCGAAGTGGCGCTGGCGGCCGTCGACACGGGGCTGCTGGAATTGATGCCCAACGATAGCTGGAAGCTGTTAGATACCATGATGGCGCAGCGCAGCCTGCAGGTGGAAACGGCGACGGCGCAGATGCAGGTGATCGGCAAGCGCCATTTCGGCCGCAAGGCCTTCCCGGCCGGCGGTGGCGGCGGCAAGGGCGCCAGCCGCGAACTGTTCGACACCCTGCTGTTCTGGAAGGGCACCGTCAAGCTCGACGCCAAGGGCGAAGCGACGGTGCAAGTGCCGCTCAACGATTCCTTGACGGCGTTTCGCATCGTTGCGATTGCCAGCGCCGGCAAGGAATTGTTTGGCACGGGCAGCACGGACATCCGCAGCTCGCAAGACTTGATCCTGCTGTCGGGCTTGCCGACCCTCGTGCGCGAAGGCGACCAGTTGCGCGCGGGCTTTACGGTACGCAATACCTCGGCCGCATCCTTGAGCGTGGACCTCAACGCCAGCGCGGCCGGCAAGGCCTTGCCGCGCCAGAGCTTGACGTTGGCGGCGGGCGAGGCGCGCGAAACGGGCTGGGATTACCAGGTGCCGCTCGGTGCCCAACAGATTGTGTGGGAGATCGGTGCGAAAGCAGGAAACCATAGCGATAAACTGAAAATTACGCAAAAAGTGGGCCAGGCCACGCCCGTACGCACGTATCAAGCCACCTTGCAGCAGATCGACAAGCCCATCAATATGTCCGTGCAAATGCCGGCCGGCGCCTTGCCGGGCCGGGGCGGTATCCAGACCAGCTTTGTGGCCAGGCTGGGCGGCGAGCTGCCCGGCGTGCGCGAGTACATGGCCGCCTACCCCTACACCTGCTTCGAGCAAAACACCTCGAAGGCCATCGCCCTGCAAGACCAGGAGGCGTGGAACAGGCTGGCCGCCAGCCTGCCCGCCTACCTGGACGGCGACGGCTTGCTGAAATACTTCCCCATCATGGAGCAGGGCAGCGACAGCCTGACGGCTTACGTGCTGTCGGCAACGAAAGAGGCGGGCTACGCGATTCCCGAGCAGACGAAAAACCGCATGGAAGCAGCCTTGACGGCCTTCGTGCAGGGCAAGATCGTGCGCCGTTCCGCGCTGGCTACGACCGACCTCGCCGTGCGCAAGCTGGCCGCGCTGGAAGCGCTGTCGCGTTCCAATAAAGTGCCGCCCGATGCGCTGGAAAGCATCAGCATCAGCCCGAACCTGTGGCCGACATCGGCCGTCATCGACTGGAGCTTGTTGCTGCAACGCACGCCAAGCCTGGCGCGCCGCGATGCGCTGCAGGCCGAGGCGCAGCAGATCTTGCGCAGCCGTTTGAACTTCCAGGGCACGACCATGGGCTTTTCCACCGAGCGCAAGGATAACTGGTGGTGGCTGATGGTCTCCGGCGATGTCAACGCCAACCGCCTGCTGCTGGCCGTGATGGACGACCCGGCGTGGAAAGACGACATCGGTCGCCTGGTGCGCGGCAGCATGGGGCGCCAGAAGAAGGGCCGCTGGGATACGACGGTGGCCAACGCCTGGGGCACTCTGGCCATCAATAAATTCTCGGCCAAGTTCGAGTCCACCCCAGTGACGGGCGCCAGCGCCGTCAAGCTGGGCGGCGATACGCAAGCGCTCGTGTGGAATGGCGCGGCGAAAGTGGGGCCCGTTCTGCAAGCGTGGCCGAAGGGCACGGACACCCTGGGCCTGGCGCACAGCGGCACGGGCAAACCGTGGGCCACCGTGCAAAGCCTGGCGGCCATCCCGCTCAAGGCGCCCGTCTCCAGCGGCTACACGATCAAGAAAACCGTGACGCCCGTGGAACAGAAGACGGCGGGCGCGTGGTCGCGCGGCGACGTCTACCGCGTGCGCCTGGACTTGTCGGCGCAGGCGGACATGAGCTGGGTGGTGGTCGACGACCCGATCCCGGCCAGCGCCACGGTGCTGGGCAATGGCCTGGGCCGCGATTCGCAGCTGCTGACGGCCGGCGAAAAATCCACGGGCTGGGTCTGGCCCACGTTTGAGGAACGGGCCTTCGACGCCTTTCGCGCCTATTACGCTTTCGTGCCGAAGGGTAACTGGAGCGTGGAATACACGGTGCGCCTGAACAATGCCGGGGATTTCAGCCTGCCGGCCACGCGCATCGAAGCCATGTATTCGCCCGAGATGTTCGGCGAGTCGCCGAATGCGAATGTGAGGGTGGGGCAGTGAAGAAGTTAATTTTTGTCATGGGTTGCTTGCTGGCCAGCCCGGTCTTCGCCGAGGCGGTGCTGACGCCGGCCCAGGTGCAGGCCGCCTACCGCAGTTCGGAAGCGCAATTGCTGGACCGCGGCGGCGCGCCGCTGCAATCCTTGCGCGTGGACATGAAGGTGCGGCGCCTGCCCTGGGTGCCGCTGGCCGACATCTCGCCCGCCGTGCAACAGGCCGTGCTGCTGGCGGAAGACCAGCGCTTCATGCGCCATGGCGGCGTGGATGTGTCCGCGCTGGCCACGGCCGCCTGGGATAATCTGTTTTCGAAAAAGCCCCGGGGGGCCTCGACCATCACCATGCAGCTGGCGGGCCAGCTCGACGCGGACTTGCAGGCTCAAGCGGGCGGACGCAGCCTGCGCCAGAAATGGGACCAGATGCGTGCCGCCCAGGCGATCGAGGATAGCTGGAGCAAGGCGCAGATTTTCGAAGCATATCTGAACCTCGTATCGTTCCGTGGCGAGCTGCAGGGCGTGGCGGCCGCCTCGTACAGCCTGTTCGGCAAGGCGCCGTCGGGCCTGAACCAGACGGATGGCGTCATCCTGGCCAGCCTCGTGCGGGCGCCGAACGCGCCGGCGGCCACCGTCACGCGCCGCGCCTGCGCGCTGGCGAAGGAATGGCGCATGGACAGCAGCTGCCAGCTGATCGGCCAGCGCGTGCAGACGGCCTTGCAGCGCACGGCCCTGTACGCCGACCTGGCCCCCGCGCCGCAAGTGGCGCAGCAACTGTTGAAGCAGCCGGGCGCGCAGGTCGCCAGTACCCTGGACGGCGCCTTGCAGCGTTTCGCGCAGGACAACCTGCGCCAGCAACTGGCGTCCTTGCGCGAGCGCAATGTCAACGACGGCGCCATCATCGTGCTAGACAACCGCAGCGGCGAGATCCTCGCCTATGTCGGCAATGCGGGCGGCAGCCACGTCGATGGCGTGACGGCCCTGCGCCAGGCCGGTTCCACATTAAAACCATTTTTGTATGAACTGGCCATCGAGCGCCGGCTGATGACGGCCGCCTCCGTCATGGACGACTCGCCGCTCGACGTCGCTACGGCGTCCGGCATGTATGCGCCGCAAAACTATGACCGCAATTTCAAGGGTTACGTCAGCGCCCGCACCAGCCTGGCCAGTTCGCTCAACATTCCCGCCGTGCGCACGGTGCTGCTGACGGGCCAGGACGGCTTTTATAACCGCCTGAAGGAAGTGGGCCTGTCCAGCCTGACGGAACCGGCCGAATACTATGGCCCTTCGCTGGCGCTGGGCTCGTCCGAGGTCACCCTGCTGGAACTGGCCAACGCCTATCGCGCGCTGGCCAATGGCGGGTTGTACAGTACGGCCAGCCTGCAGCCGGGCCAGGCTGGCAAGGATAGACGCCGCGTGATGGAAGCGGGCGCCGCCTTCATCGTGGGCGACATCCTGGCCGACCGCGCCGCGCGCAGCATGACCTTTGGTTTACGCAACGAACTGGGAACGAATTTCTGGAGCGCCGTCAAGACGGGCACGAGCAAGGACATGCGCGACAACTGGTGCATGGGTTACTCGGCGCGCTACACGGTGGGCGTCTGGGTGGGCAACTTCGATGGCAAGCCCATGTGGGACGTGTCGGGCGTGACGGGCGCCGCGCCCGTGTGGCGCGACGTCATGGATTACCTGCACAAGAACGTGCCCAGCCACGCGCCGAAAGCGCCGCCAGGCGTGCTGCAGCAGATGGTGGCGTACCAGCCCGCGCTGGAAGCGCCGCGCCGCGAATGGTTTATCGCCGGCACGGAAAGCCCCGTCATCGCCGTGCTGGGCGACACGGTGAAGCCGGCCGCCATCGTGTATCCGGCCGAGGACAGCATCCTCGCCATCGACCCCGACATCCCGCCCGCCCTGCAGCGCGTGTTCTTCCAGGCCCAGGGCAGCCACGCCTTGCGCTGGGTGCTCGACGGCAAGGACATGGGCGGCGCAGCGGAGAGCATCAGCTGGCGCCCCGTGCCGGGCAAGCATGCGCTGGCCCTTGTCGATGGCGCCGGCAAGACGGTGGCGCAGGTGGCGTTCCAGGTGCGGGGGAATGCCTTGGCGCAGCTTGCCGCACAGGGAAAATAATCAGTTCGATGGATAATTCGCCGGGTCGATGGCTGGCGTGACGTAATGCCGCAGCACATCGCCGCCGTGCGGATGCTTTTGCGTGCGGCGTTTTTCGTCCGATGGCGGACTCACCAGCACGATGGTCGCTTCTTCCGGATTGCGCAGATTCACCACGGCGCTGACGCCGCCGTCGCGGTAGCTGCCCATCACGGCTATGGCCATCTGCACGAACAGGGTGGCCGCGCCCGTGTTGCCCAGGCGCTGGTCCGTATCGATCCACTGCGCCGTGTTGCCGCTGTCGAGTTCCGTGCCGCCATCTTCCGCATGGCTCAACAAGGTCTTGTGCAATGCAATCAGCTGTGCCTGATTGCCGCCCGTGGCGGCGACCAGGCGCGCCGGCGCGGCGGGCCGCTCGGCTTCCGGCAAGCTGCGCAGGGCCTCCTGCCAGCCCGCCTGCAAGGCGTGTTCGCGCCGGTCGCGGCGCGTCAGCGGCTTGCCGTGTTCATCCGTCATCCTGACGAACGTGGGCCTGTGGATGAAGCCGAAGGTCGGCAGGCGGTCCAGTTGGGCCAGCTGTTCCTTGTTGAAGGGCACAGGAAACCAGGGCGTGGGTTGCCAGTCTTTCGGTGGCTGATAAGTCTTGTGCTGGAGCTTGTCGAACATGCTGAAGCTGCCCGTGCCACGGATGTCGGGGCGCTGCGCGAATTGTGCGGCGACGGGCAGCCATTCGGCAACTAAAGGTGGGCGCTGCGTAATGGCTGACGGATCGCTTTCCAGGCGTGCCTGCGGCACGGTTCCTTTCAGATGATCGTATGCCAGATACAGCCGCCGCGCCACGCCGTAGGTATTCAAATCATCGACGCTGTCTTCGGGTGGCGCATCGTCATAGGCGAACTTGCGCACGGCGTCGATGCGCTCGCGCCGCGCCAGCACGAACAGGGCGGAGGCGTCGGGCATTTCGGGGATGTAGCGGCCGTCCTTGACCAGTGATGGCGAATCAATGGGCCGGTACAGATCGCGCGTGGGCGTGCTATCTTCGGAATTGAGCACGATGTAAGGTACGTCGGGGTTGGCGTCAAAAAAGGCAAACACGTCTTCCAGGATACGGTCCGGATGCTCGCTGAAGCGGCGCGGGCCGGCAATGAACAGATGCCAGTGCAGGCCGGAGGGTGCGGCGCCAGCGGCCAAACCTATTACCGGTGCATCGGGGCGGTCCAGCATGCGTGAATTAAAGATCGGTGGTTCTGCGTTAAACACGGGCACGCCAAAATACATGGGGATGTACTTTGCGCCATTTTCCAGCGCATCACCACTGCGCCCCCCCGACATCCCGGATCTTTCCATGGCATCCCATGGATATTTTTCCTTGTCCTGTTCGCGGATACTGGCATAGGCGTTTCCCTTCTGCAGGGCTTCCCACAGCTTGCCCTGACGATACTTGTCCAGGGTGACGCCGAGGCCGATAACCTCGAGCACATATTCCCGCTTTTCCTGCTCGCTTGGCGCCGCCTGCTGCACTTGCGGCTTTGCGATGGGCACAGGCTTGGACGAATGCAGCCAGCGTGCGCCAAGCAATGCGGCCGCCACGATGGGTGGGATCAGCAACAGCCATTGCAAGTGCTTCCATATTTTGCTGCTCATCGTTGCCTCCAGCAAGAAAGGTGAGTGATTGCTCAGTGCGGACCAAAGCAGTAGCAGTGCCAGTGCACCAAGGCCAGCACCGAGCGGATACGTCAAGCGAGGAAGCAAGTTGTTCATTTTGGGATGTCATCGCTGGCTTTGTGGACGACTGGCGTGATGACCGATTCGGTGCGTTTGCCCGTGACGGTTTCACACACGACGGTGGAGGGCAGGCCAGCTTCCAGGGCAGGTAACCAGGCCGGTAGCACTCCCGAACTGTAGTACTGGGCATTACCTTCGATAATTTGTCTGTGTTGTGTGGATTCAGATGCCCAATAGATACCAAATTGCGTCAAGAACTCTTCCCATCTGCGAATAGACGGCCGGTGAGGTATCAGTGCATCTCGTTGCATTCGCCAATCCGCCACCGCACACAAATACCGGTAAAACTTCGGATCGCTCGAGGCCTTGCCGCCACCGATGGCCACATCATATGCCGTCACGTTGCGGTGGTTTTCCGCGTTGCCGATGATGGCCCCGTGGAAGGATTTGGGGCTGACCTCGTTCTGCCAGCGTTTGCGCGCCTGGTTTGGGGTTTCCAGTGGATCGATGTACAGCAGGTCGCCGCCGCGCGGGTAGCGGGCCACGCGTTCCAGCTTGCGCCAGTCTCCCGGATCTTTGCCCAGATTGAGCGCTTGCTCCACCTGTTTGAGTGCCGACGGACTGAAGGGGCCATAGTTGTACTCCGATTTCCGGTCGTGCAGGGGCCGAGGATCGTCGACGACTTCCCTCGGGAGTTTTCGCACGCCTTTTTTACTGGTAATGGCGATGGCCGCATCGATCGGGTCGACCTCTTCGCAGGGTCCTTGCTGGTCGCGCGGCAGCCTGGTCTGGTCGGAATCCTTGGGGAACTGCCCAGGGCGGATCTCGCCGCCGTCCAGCACGGCGGCCCTGGGCACGCGCAAGGCTTCGCCATTGATCGTGCGCAAGCCTTCGCGCCGACCCGCCTCCGTGGAAAAGATATTCCATTTTCCGGGTTTGACGGGCGGCCACGGCGCCTCGTCATGTATGCCGCGATGGCCACGGTTGGCGCCGGCCACGTGGGCATGGTCGTCCTCGCCGTCCAGGCGCAGGGCGAAGTCGTGCGGCGGCAAGCCCACCAGCACCGGCCCGTTGTTCTTGCCGGCCGCATCGAACCGCTGTTTATTGGTGAAGACGCGCTGGTAGAATCCCGCCCCCAGTTCCGCCAGCGGCTTGCGCATTTGATACTCCTTTTCCCAATTAGTGGGACCGGCGCCCCAGATACCTCCCTCCTTCTTGCCCTTGCTTGTCGACAGGCCATGGCCGTTCTGATGATCGGGTATGCCTTGCCAGCCGATGCCTTGCATATTGTCCAGCGCCACAGTCATGTCTTCGGGGCAAAAGTACAGGTAGACCTTGCCCCGGTTGTCGCGGTCCGCTTCCGCGCGCCATGCAGCGCCCGCCATGCCGTGACAGACTGCGTGATCCTTGATCTGCGCAAAGGCGGGACTGGCATGCTTTTTTTCGACCACGCCCTGCACGATCTGCACCAGGGTTTGCAGGCGCGCATGAAAGGTCTGGCGGTCGTTGATGGCCATGTACTGCGTGCGCATGACCGCATCCTGGCCACCGCCAAAGATGCGGCTGGTTTCTGCCGCGCCGAAAAACATGGTCGTGTCTTCCTCCAGGCTGTAGGGGGGATGCGTGAGGATCAGCGTGTCGGCGGGCCGCTTGCCCTCGTCGAGCAGGAAGGCCTGTGCCAGCAGCGAGATCAGACAGCCCTGGCTGTGCGCGACGATGGAGACCACGTCATCGCTGTCGTAGTCGCGGATCATGGCGATGAGGGCCGCCAGGCGCTTGGCGGCCAGCACCATGTACATGCGCCCGGGCGCCGTCATCAGCGGGCGCACGGGGTCGCCGCCCACGTCGTAGGGCGAGAACAGCCCCTTGTTCCACATGTCGGGCAGGGTGTTGGTGGCGTTGCCGAACGGGCCGCCGTTCTTCGACATGTCCTTGTCCAGGCGATTGCCATAGCGGTCCGTGTTCTGGCCGTTGACCACTTTGCTGGCGTTGCCTTGTTCGCGAAAGCCCCAGTAAAACGGGATCACGGGGCTGTACGTCGTGTCATCAGGCTGGCGCTTGAAAAAGATGGCGTCCGGATCGGCGATGGTTTCACGCTTGTCGGCCTCCTGCGGCAGGCGGTAGGTGGCCGGGGTGAAAACGTGGCCGCCGCCATACATGCGCGCATCGAGTCCCTGGCAGAGTCCCTTTTCCACGGCGCCGAAACTGGTGCCGACATCGTTGACGCCATGGATGACGATCACATTGCCGGGCAGTTCAGGGCGGATGCGCACGATGGCTTCCTGCATGCGGTCGTAGTGCAGCAGGGCGGTACGCTTGCCGCTGCTATAGGGAAGTTTGGGATACGCCATCGCCGCTCCATGCTGGCCAGACAGGACAGCGTAGAGCGGCGGGATGGCGGATTAATTGCGTTTACGCAAGCATTGGGGAAAAGATGGCAGTGATGCCGGGAGCGATGTCGCTACCGCTTGGCCAGCGTCTTGTCGGCCAACCCCGGCGCGCCCCACAGCAAACCGAGCCAGACACAGAACGACAGGCCCCGGTGCAGCGCCACGAAGCACAGGCCGAAAATCAGGCCGCGCGCGAACGGGTTCGTGTGCGGCACGCGGGCACTATCGAGTAGGAACATCGTGGCGACGGCGGCGACCATCGTGACGGGCAGCATGAACCACCATTTGCGTTCGATGGGCGACATGGCTTCCTAAAAAAGTGGGTGTCACCGATTCTAGCGCAAAAATTGCCAAAAATTACGGCGCACTGATGATGTTCGTCAGCGCGATGCGGTACGCGGGCTGCACGTCGCCATCCTTGTCCAGCTTGTCCGTCATGATCACGCCGTAGCCTTGCGCGTACCACACGTATTCGCCGCTCTTGCCACGGCTCTTGCCACCGACGTCGCGCAGTTCGAACTTGCAGGCGTCGGGGAAGCGGCGGCCGCCCAGTTCCAGGCGTTCCCAGCCCAGGAAAGTGATCGAGAAATCGCGTTTATCGGTGCGCGTGGAGGTGGTGATCTTGTCGGACAGGCCCGCCAGCGGGTAGTGGGTGTCCGTTCGCGTGTCCGTGAACTGCACGCGCACTTCCTGGCCGGCGCGCATGTTGGCGGGGATGGCGGACTGCGGCGTGTAGACGTTCTTGCTGCGCACGGTACCGTCTTCGTTGTAGTGGATCGCGCCCGTCAGGAATACCTGGCCGTCGCGGATATCCTGGTAGGACGTGGCCAGCAGCACGCCGCCGTCGAGGATCAGCTGCGTGCCCTTTTGTTTCTTGCCTTCGAAGGTTTCCTCGACGTTGACTTGCGCATCGCCATTGTTCTTGCTGAACTTGATGCCCGTCGTCAATTCCATGCACTCGCCCACCGTGGGCGCCGCCTGTGCACCGGCGGCGGCCAGTACGCCTGCCGCCACCATCGTTTGCCATGCTGCTTTCATTGCCATCCTTGTTATTTTTAATGATGCGATGATAGCGTGCGGCTACTGTTCATGAGTGCACGATTGCCTTATGCTGGAGGCGCGGGCGGCATCAGGACCACCTGCGACTGGCATCAGCGGGCCGCGCGTTTCGCGGCAGGGATCGTTGCAGGAGTTAGCCCATGACATTACGATTATCGATATTGCTGTCCCTGCTGTGCGGCGCGCTCGCGCTGCCAGCCGCGCAGGCGGAAGATGTGCCCTATGCCATGCGCGCCGCTTCGGCGCCTGTGCAAGGCGCGCTGGATCTGGGCTTCATGAATGAGGCGCCCAACCGGAAATTCAAGCGGCGCGTGGACTTGTCCGCCATCACCCGCGCCGACGACCTGGTGATCGTCAAGGCTGCCATCAATCCGATCGTGCAATTTTTCCAGGTGACAGGGCAAGTACGCCAGCCTGCGCATGCGATACGGATGGTGACGACCCGCAACGGCGAACTGGCCTTGATCAAGCCGCCGCGTATCGATGAATACAATTATCTTCTTGCGCGCCGCTTATGCAACTGGACCGTGCATGACGCACAGACCATCAGCTTGACGGTCGAGTTCGTGGGACTCAGTCATACTCAGCTCCACTATTCCAACACCTATGTCTTTGTCGAACGCTATGGCACGTGGCTGTTCGACCGCCACGTGCTGTAGTTCAGCGCGTCGCCGCTGCGCTGGCGGCCGGGGTGTCCGGCGTCGCCACGGGCTTCCCGCGCCGCGTGCGTTTGTCCGTGCGCGTCTTGGCGGGCTTGGCGTCGTGGATCAGCTTGCCTTTGTTGTCCAGCTTGTCGGACTGGTCCGATTGCTGGCCCGGATCGTTGGCATTGTTGGTGTGGTTGCCCGTCTGGTTGACATTCGTCGTTGACTGGGCTTGTACCCAGGCGCCGCCGACGGTCATCAGGGTGGCGGCCAGCAAGAGAGCGGCGGTTTTCATGGTAGTGTCCTGTGCAAAGATGTAGATGAGCCTGCATTCTTGCACAGGAGGCCGCCCGCACGGGTAGGACGCCGCCGCATGGCTGTGTCGGCTATTTGCCCATGATTATCGAAATTGCTCCGTCGAGATATCGAAGCGCTTGAGCTTGTCGTACAGGGTTTTCTTCGGGATATTCAAAGCTGCAGCCGCCTCGATGACGTTGCCATTGTGGCGGCGCAAGGCTTCCTCGATGATGGAAATCTCGAAGGTGTCGACTTGCTCGGCCAGGGATGCCTCGCGGCAGCCGGCCGGGCTCAGGGTATCGTCGAGCAGGCCCAGCACGAAGCGGTCGGCCACATTGTGCAGTTCGCGCACATTGCCGGCCCAGCGCTGCGCCATCAATGACGCGATCAGTTCGCCGCTGACGAGGGCGGCCGGCTGGCCATAGCGCAGCGCCGCCTGCAGCACGAAAAACTCGAACAGCAGCGGGATATCCTCGCGCCGGTTGCGCAGGGCGGGGAGCGTGAGGCTGGCCACGTTCAGGCGGTAGTACAGGTCGGGACGGAATTTCCCCTGTTCCGCCAGGACATTCAAATCTTCCTTGGCGGCGGCGATCACGCGGAAATTGACGGAAATCAGCTTGTTGGAACCGAGGCGCTCGACTTGCCGCTCCTGCAGCACGCGCAGCAGCTTGACTTGCAGGGCCAGCGGCATGCTTTCGATTTCGTCGAGGAACAGGGTGCCGCCGTTCGCGTATTCAATCTTGCCGATGCGCTGGCGCTGCGCCCCCGTGAATGCCCCTTCCTCGTGGCCGAACAGTTCCGATTCAAAAATCGATTCGGGCAGGGCGCCGCAGTTGATCGCCACGAAAGGGTGGTCGCGCCGTTCGCTGAAGTCGTGCAGGCAGCGCGCGATCAGTTCTTTTCCCGTGCCCGTTTCGCCCAGGATGATGATGTCGGCGGACTTGGGCGCCAGGTTCAGCACCAACTGGCGCACCTTGGCCATGGCCGCGCTGCGGCCCACGATGCGCGCCTCGATGCCGACCCGTTGCTCGAGCTGGCGGCGCAAATTCATGTTTTCCAGCACCAGATGGCGTTTATCCAGGGCGCGGCGGCATACTTCCACCAGCAGGTCGGCGGAAAACGGTTTTTCGATGAAGTCGTAGGCGCCGCGGCGCATCGCGCCCACGGCCATCGACACGTCGCCGTGGCCCGTGACGAGGATGACGGGCAGGCTGGCATCCTGCGCCACGGCGATATCGAGCAGTTTCAAGCCATCCATGCCGGGCAGCTTGATGTCGCTCAATAAAATGCCGGCAAATTCGGGCACCAGGTAGGGCAGCGCTTCCTCGGCCGTGGCGACGGCCGTCACTTGCAATCCCGCCAGTTCCAGCGATTGCCGGGCGCCCTTGCGCACGACGGCGTCGTCTTCCACCAGCAGCACTTGCATGCCTTCAAAATTATTCTCGTGCATCGGGTGTTTCCTCTGTCTCTGTATTCTTTTCCCCCGGGGCGCAGCTCAGGGTGATGGTAAATTGCGCGCCGCCCCCTTCCTGCGCGCTGCGGTTGCGTACGGCCAATGCGCTGCCGGCCGCGCGCAGTATGCCAGCGCTGATCGACAATCCCAAGCCCAGCCCGTGTTCCTTTGTGGTATAGAAGGGGTCGAAGATCTTGTCCAGCGAGGCCAGCGGAATGCCGGGGCCATTATCGG
This sequence comes from Janthinobacterium glycogeni, assembly GCF_051380725.1. NCBI lineage: Bacteria > Pseudomonadati > Pseudomonadota > Betaproteobacteria > Burkholderiales > Oxalobacteraceae > Janthinobacterium > Janthinobacterium glycogeni. The sequence goes on from NZ_JBNYXP010000004.1 coordinate 105,294, forward strand.
TGATATGCAGCACGGCGAGGTCGCCTTCGCGGCGCACCTGGAACCAGATTTGCACTGGTTCGCTTTCCGGCACGGCATCCATGGCGTTGGTGATCAGATTAGTAAACACCTGTTCCAGGCCGATGGCGTTGCACAGCACGATGATGTCGTCCTCAAGCCAGCTTTCATGCAGGGTCAGGCGTTGCGAATTCTTGCGCGTGCGCATTTGCAGCATGGTTTGCGCAAACGCCTGGCGCACGCTGACGGGTTTGCGTGCATCGCCGCTGCGCCGCGCAAAGCCTTTCAATTGCGAGGTCACATAGCCGAGGCGCTTGACGAGGTCGGAAATGGTCGACAGGTTGTCGAGCGCATCGTCGATCTGGCCCCGCGCCAAAAAGACCTTGGCATTGTCGGAAAACGTCTGCAGGGCGGCCAGCGGCTGGTTCAGCTCATGCGTGACGCCGGCCGCCATCTGGCCGATAGCCGCCAGCTTGCCGCTTTGCACCAGTTCCGCCTGGGCGTAGCGCAAGGTCTGCTCGGCCCGCTCGCGCTCGGCCACTTCTGCCTGCAGGCGGCCGTTCGCGTGTACGAGGTCGGCCGTGCGCTGCTCGACCTTGATTTCCAGCTGTTCATAGGCACGGGCCAGCGTCTGCTGCGCGTTGAGCTTGTCGGCGATGCGGCGCCGGCGCTGGCGCGCATACATCAGGGCCAGCAGCAGCAAGGCCCAGCCCAGCGCGGCGGCGATGGCCGCGTTGCGCGCCGCCTCGTTGACCTGGTCGAGTTCGGCCAGCACCGTGATTTGCCATTGCAGCGGACCGAGCGCGCGGTTCACGGCCAGGTAGTCCACCTTGTCGGCGCTGCCGGACAGGGCGGGGATGTCGCCCGTCTGCGGACGCTCCAGTGTCATGACGCTGGCGCCGTCGGCGAACTGGCGCTGCACCTGGTGCGGCAAGATGGGCAGATTTTCTTGCAGGAACTGGCGCTGTTCGCTGATGTCTTTCTTGGCGGCAGGCGACAGCGGGGCCAGGGTCTTGAACTTGAAGGCGGGTGTGGTGGCGAGAATGATCACGCCATTCGCATCCTTGACCCAGATCTGCTCGCCCGCGCCGGGCGTGCGCCACGATTGCTCGATCCAGTCCAGGTTGACCTTGGCGGCGACGATGCCGATGATGCGCCCGTCGCGCTGCACGGGCTGCGAAATGAAATAGCCGGCCTCGAAGGTGGAAAAGCCGATGCCGTAGAAGCGGCCGATGCCGCCCGCGATGGCGTTCTTGAAATACGGACGGAAACCGTAGTTGACGCCCACATACGAGCTGCGGTCTTGCCAGTTGCTCGACGCCAGGGTCGTGCCCTTGTCGTCGAGCACGTAGACGGCGAAGGCGCCCGCGCGGCGGTTCATGTCGACCAGATAGGCGTTGATCTGCGTAACCTTGTCGGCGCTGGGCCGCTCCAGCAGCTGCGCCACGGCATCGCTCTGGGCCACGGCCAGGGGCAGGAATTCGTACTTGTTGAGGGCGCCGCCGATGGACGCCGCATACAGTTCCGCGCGCGAATCGAGCGTGCGGTGCAGTTCATCGAGCTGGCGCTGCTGGACCCAGGCATACGAGGCCCACGTCAGCGCGGCCAGCGAGCCCACGGCCAGCAGGGGGCCGAGCGCGGGTCTCAGGGTCCATTTGCCGAATGCCATGGTGCTCCGTGTGTCGGGTTAAGCTTGCGTGCGCAGCAAAGAAGGAATGGTAGTGTACGGCGGGATTCACCCGAATGGGTGAATCCTGATTTATGACTGACATGCAAACTTGCAGTGTCTGACAAAACCGTAGCGAGCGGAAGGGAGAGGTGGCCGAGAAGCGGAACCGTACTCTAGTACGGTGAGCATCGCAGGCCGCCTATACCGACGCGCAGTAGGTTTGGTCAGACACCACTAATCTGCTGTGCTGGCCATGGTTTCGGCATTGTGATGACGTTGCTGCTCTTCCATCACCATCTCGCCCAGCATGCGTTTCAAGCGGTTGAACTCGGGGTCGCTCGGGTCGCGCGGGCGGGGCAGGTCGATGGCCACATCGCGCTTGATGGTGCCGGGACGGTAGGTCATGACGATGGTGCGGTCGGCCAGGTAGATCGATTCCTCGATCGAGTGCGTGACGAAGACGATGGTGGTGCCGAAGACTTTCCAGATTTTCAGCAATTCATCTTGCAGGTTGCGCCGCGTCAAGGCGTCCAGCGCGCCGAAGGGCTCATCCATCAGCATGATCGGCGAATCGAGGGCCAGCACGCGGGCAATGGCCACGCGCTGGCGCATGCCGCCGGACAAGTCTTTCGGGTAGCGGGCACGGAATTCCGTCAAGCCCAGCATGCTCAGCAGCATGTCGACCCGTTCCTTGATCTCGGCCGGCGTCTTGCCGGCGATTTCCAGGCCAAAGGCGATATTGCTCTCGATGGTCATCCATGGAAACAGCGCGTATTCCTGGAACACCATGCCGCGGTCGGGACCGGGTTCGGTGATCAGCTTGCCGCCGGCCAGGATCTGGCCCGACGTCGGCTGCGAAAAGCCGGCGATGGCGTTGAGCAGGGTCGACTTGCCGCAGCCGGATGGCCCCAGCAGGCAGATGAATTCGCCGCTGGCGATTTCCAGGTTGATATCCTTCAGGGCGATGACGTCCGCGCCGCCCGTGGTGAAGATTTTATTGACTGCATTGATATTGATCGTGGTCATGGCCGTTCCTCTCAGTGTTCCAGGCCGCGGTGCCACTGCAGCAAATGATTATTCAGGGCATTCATGGCGATATCGATGGCCAGGCCGAACAGGCCGATGGTGAACATGCCGGCGATAATCTTGTCGGACCAGAAGTACTCGCGCGCTTCCAGGATGCGGAAACCGAGGCCGCTGTTGACGGCGATCATTTCCGCCACGATCACGACGATGAAGGCCGTGCCCATGCCGATGCGCGCGCCGGCCAGGATGTAGGGCGTGGCGGCCGGCAGGATGACGCGGCGGAACATGGTCATCTGGCTGGCGCCCAGGTTGCGCGCGGCGCGGATATAGATGCCGTCGACCTGGCGCACGCCGGCGATGGTATTCATCAGCACGGGAAAGAAGGAACCGATGCTGATCAGGAAGAAGGCGGGCGGGTTGCCCAGGCCGAACCACAAAATCGCCAGCGGGATGTAGGCGATGGGCGGAATCGGGCGCAGCACCTGCACCAGCGGATCGAACAGTTTATAGATGGTCTTGTTGGTGCCCATCAGCAGGCCCAGCGGCAAGGCCAGGCCGGCGCCGATGGCAAAGCCGCCCAGCACGCGCGACAGGCTGGCCCAGGCGTCATGCGGCAGTTCGCCGGAGAACATCCACACCAGGTAATTGCCCGCTTCGGGCGTGTACGCCTGCATGGGGATCAGGTATTCATACCACTTCACGACCACGGCCACGGGCGAGGGCAGGATTTGCGGATTGATCCAGCCAAACGTCGACATGGCTTGCCACAACAGCAGCACGGCGACGGGCACGGCGGCGCCGTGCGCGAAGCGTCTCATCATTTGAATATTCATCGTGACACTTTCAGATTAGCGTGGTCGTGATTAGCGTGGTGCGTAAGACTTCTTGGCTTTTTCCAGCAGGTCCAGCTTGACCCAATCCTGGGCGGCAGGCGCCTTGGCCATGCGGCCGACGCCGAATTTCACCATGTAGTCGGTGGTCAGCTGCACGTGGCTCTGCGTGATGTCTTCCGTGAAGATGGCGTTGTCGATGGCGTCGCGGTAATCGTCGGACGTGATCTGGTTCTTGAACATCGATTCGCGCACGTATTTTTCCGCCAGTTTCGGGTCGGCAAGGAAGGCGCGCGTGGCGGCGACGAAGCAATCCATGAAGCGCTGGGCCACGGCAGGTTTCTCTTTGTACATCTTTTCCGTCATCACGAGCGCGCGCACGGGCTCGCCCAGCGGCGTGTCGTAGGGCTTGATGATGGCCGCGCCGTATTTCTTGTGGATGGCCTGGGTCGAGTACGGCTCGGACTGGCTCATGACGTCGATATCCTTGGTCAGCAGCGCCTGGTTCAGGTCCGGGTAGCCCATGTACAGGATCTGCACGTCCTTGCCCGGCTTGTCGGACCAGGTCAGCTTGGCCTTGGTCAATTCGGCAAACAGCAGGATCTCCTGCGGGCCGCCGCGCGTGACGCCGACTTTCTTGCCTTTGAGGTCGGCGATGCCCTTGATGTTCAGGTCTGGGCGGCCGACGATCTGCACGCCGCCCTTGGCGAAGCCGCCCACCAGGTACACGGGCAAGCCAGTGGCGCGGCCCGTGATGGCCGCTTCCAGCGCGCTGGCGGACACATCGATTTCGCCGGCGATCATGGCCGGCACGATGTCGAGGCCCTTGGCGAAGATGCGCTCTTCAATTTTCAGGTCGTATTTCGGCGCGATTTCCTTCATGTAGGCGACGGCGCCGTAATGGGCGAATTTCAGGTTGCCCAGGCGGACCAGGTCGGCCGCGTGGACGGCCAGCGGGAATTGCGCGGCCAGTGCGACGGCCACGGTCAGTGCCTTGGTGTTCAGGAAGGACGAGATGCGGAAGGTGCGTGCCATGCTGTTGTCTCCAAAAGGTAGATGGTTTTTATATTCGGTGAGGCTGCCGCTCTGGTGGCGGTTATGAAAATATAAAAGCATCTTCCGTGCCAGTGGAGCGCATTTTGACGTTTATTGCAAGTGATTGTTTATAAAGGTTTAATTTGCATCTATTGAAAATGGGAAATGACGGGATTCCGTCTTTCCGCACGTAGAGAGAAAAGACTGTGCGGATTGCCGCATTTTGATTGGCTGCTACGGTGCCGGCTTGTACTGCCGCATGCCGGTGAACCTTCAGGGCGTGGCCGACTCCAATCGTAAAAAAACGCGTTGCAAACAGGCCGGCAACGCGTAACTCCCCCGTGGAGTAGGAGCGGCGCCGCAGGGACGCCTGATGGATGGGCTTGGCGTCTGCCGGCCTCGACTCCAGGCTTTACTTCGGCGCCGTGGCGGGCGGCAGTGCCGGCGCGGTGGCCGGATCGGTCAGCGGGGCAGGCGGTGTTGTGTTGCCCGGGCCCGCTTCCGGCGTGGCTGGCGTGACGGGAGCGGGCATCACTTGTGGGGCGGAAGCGGGGTTGGGCGCCGTTTCCGGCAGCGGCGCTTCGGCGGGTTTTTTGCAGGCGGACAGGGTGATCAGGGCGGCGGCGGCCAGCAGAGTAGGCATGTTCATGATGGTTCCTTTGCAAAGTATCAAGATGGGTTGGCGCGATGCGGACGGCGGGTGCCGCGCGCGAAGCTTGAATTTATTACAAGAATGCCGACGCTTCTGTTCGCTATTTCACTTTGTGCGCGCATGGAGGCACAGCGGTTTAGATGCTTTTTATAGATGCCCAAGAGAAATAATTCAGTAAGGCAATATTTTTCACTTTCTTGCTTCTAATGTTCGTTAACGCACAGACCAGTGAGTAGCAGGATGGCATTCTGTGCCCAGACGCTCAGGATTCGTGGTGTTCTGGTATAAAAATTGCCAAGAACTTAACAATCCGGGCTACCGGCAATCGTTTAAAAGGAGTATTCAAATGCATGCAATGACTCAGTCTCACGTGAAGAGCGAATTAAAGGCAGCGCACCAGGAACTTCGTAGCCCCGAAAAAGGCTCGCAAATGGTAGAACGCGCAGCACCGATCCCCCCGGAACGCATGAATCCCATTTCCATGGCACCGATCGAGCGCGTGCGGTCGACGTCGGCCACCCTGCGCCGCATCGAAAACATGCAAAAGCTGATCGGCGAATTGTCGCTGCACGAGATGCTGGCCGACGAAATCGCCTGGTTCCTCAAGTTTTCGCCATCGGGCGCCCGCAAATACATCCGCGACCTGCGCGAAGCGGGCGTGATCGAACTGGCCCGCTACATCGAAGGCACCGCCACCTACCTGGGCAAGGCAGTGTACCAGCTGACGCCAGACCCTGAGCGCGTGCGCGCCTTCCTGGCCGCCATCGTCCAGCCGAAACGCGAAGGCGCGCCACCGCGCAAGGACCGTCCCGGCTTGCGCGAGCAAAGCATGGCAGGCAGCGGCCGCCACTTCCACATCCTGGCCGATGACACGCATTACGCCATCCGCGTCAACCGCGGTCCCGTGACGCGCGATCCGCTCGTCGCTGCATTGTTCGGCGCGCCACAGCAAAAATCGGCCGAGTAGTACCCGACGTTGTTGTCGGGTGCGGTGACGTTGCAATGAAAGCCGGGTAACACCCCGGCTTTTGGCGTTGGCGCTCGCCCCTTGATCTTGGCGGATTGAAAAGATGTTAATCAACCCCATGTGGGCTGGACTGCCCGCCCGTTCCGATGCGGGTTTATTCGAAGGAGCTTGTCCTTGTCTGCCTACGCCGCCCTGTTATCGTCTCCGCCACTGCCCTGCCTGAAACGGGACTCCGCATGAATCCGCTGCTGTGGATCGGCCTCGTCACGGCCGCCATCGTCTTTTCATTATGGTTCCCCCGCTGGCGCCTGAAGCGTGCCCTGTCCAGGCCCTTGCCGCCGGAGGGGCTGGCCGTGCTGGAAAAGAATATCCCCGTCTATCCGCGCATGCCGGCCCCGCTGCAGCAGCAATTGTGCCGGCTCGTCGTGCAATTTTTGTATCAGAAGAAATTCGTCGGCTGCGGCGGCCTGGAGATCACGGACGAGATGCGCTACACGATTGCCGGCCAGGCCTGCTTGCTGCTGCTCAATCGCCAGACGCAGGTGTATCCCGAGCTCGACACCATCCTCGTGTATCCGACGGAATTCATCGTTACGCGCGATGAAGTGGGGCCGGGCGGCGTGGTGACGCCATCGGCCAATGGTTTATTGGGCGAATCCTGGGGCGATGGCCGCGTCGTGCTGGCGTGGGACCACGTGCAGCGCGGTGCGGCCGACTGGACCGATGGCCACAATGTCGTGCTGCATGAATTCGCCCACCAGCTCGACAGCGAATCGGGCGCCGCGAATGGCGCGCCCTACCTGCCCAGCGTGTCGAGCTACCGCAGCTGGGCCACGGTGCTGTCGCGCGACTTCGACAACCTGCGCCACGACGCCATCTACCAGCAGCAAAGCGTGATGGACCATTACGGCGCCACGAATCCCGCCGAATTCTTTGCCGTGGCCACGGAAACCTTCTTTGAAAAGCCGTACCAGATGGCCGAGCACCACGAAGAACTGTATGCGCAATTCTTGCAGTACTACAAGGTCGACCCGCGCGACTGGATGGCGCCGCCCGTGGAGCCCGAGCACATGGCCTCGCCATTCCCCAACTACGCACCGCACTGGTAAGGGAGCTTCAGCCCAGCAGCCGCTGTTTCAGCGCGGGATAGCTGCTGCGCGAGACGGGGATGCCCGTGCTCGTCTGCGTATCGAGCGCGTATTTTCCGCCCGCGGCGATATGCAGCCGCCTGAAGCCCAGGCTGTTGACGATGTAGGAGCGGTGCACGCGCAGGAAGTGGGGCGGCAGCAGGGCCATGAGCTTGTCGATCGGCAAGTCGTGAAAGCACTGTTCGCCGCTGCGCAGCACGATGTTGCTGTAGTGGCCATCGGCTTGCACGTGGTCGATCTCGGCCATGGCGATCCATTCCAGCGCCCCGCGTTTCTTGACGGCCAGCGAGGCCGCTTCCGTATGCCGCCCAGTATAGCGCTGCAGCGCCTTGTGCAGCCGTTCGCGGCTGAAGGGCTTGGCAACGAAGTCGAGCACGCCGAACTCGAAGGCCGTGATCGAGCGTTCCGCGTGGGCCGAGACGATGATGGTCTGGAACGGGGCTTGTTGGGCCAGGCGCAGCAGGTCATAGCCGTCCGCGCCATGCAGGTTCAAGTCCAGCAGCAGCAAGTCGATCTGCCCCTGCGCCAGGGCGGCCAAGGCTTGCGGCACATTGTCATGCAGCACGAGATTGCCGAGGCGCGCGCCGAAATGCGCGCGCACCTCGCGTTCGAGACCTTGTGCGATCAGCGGTTCATCTTCCAGTATCAATACATTCATGGCGCCGCCGGCAAGGTGAAAATGAGGCGCCAGCCTGCCGGATGCTGTGCGCAAGTATAGTTGGCCGCGTCGCCGAACACGGCGTGCAGGCTGGCGCGGATGTATTGTTCGCCCACGCCGCTGCCCGCATGCGGACGCGCCTCGCCTTCCGGCAAGACCAGGGTGAGCACCTGCGTTTGCGCCAGCCTGGCGCTGCGCAGGATAAACAGGGCGCCGTGGCGGTAGCGGTTGTGACTGAATGCATTTTCCAGCGCCGTCAGCAAGATGGCGGGCGGCACGGTGACGCCGGCCGCCTCGCCGTCGAGCTGCAGGCGGCATGGCTGTTGCAGCCGCGTGCCCATGATGCTCAGGTAATTCTCGCACAGGGCCAGTTCCTGCGTCAGGGCGATGCTGGGCTGCTGGGCAAATTCGTTGAGCATGCGCAACTCGGCACCGAGCGCCTCGATGAAGGTTTCGGCCGCCTGCGGCGATTGCGCGTTGAGCTCGCTGATCAGGCTGAGGGAATTCATCAGGAAATGCGGCTGCATGCTTTTGCGTAAGAGCTGGTTTTCCAGCTGCTGGGCGCGCGCCGCCTTGCTGCGTTCGCCCAGCAGCTGCGCCAGCAATTGCGCGCATAAAGGCAGCAGCAGGAAGCACACGACGAGGGCGAAGCCGCCTTCGGCAAACTGGCTGCCCGTCAGCAGGAACAGCGCACACGAAGCGAGCGCGATCAAGGCGCCGCCGCGGCTGCCCGGCAGGCGGCGCCACAGGGCGCCCAGGTTGAGCGCCAGGCTCGCCGCCAGGCCCGTCAGAAACATCCACCAGCAGCGCGCGTCGAAATGCGTGGGCAATGCGCCGGCTAGCGCGATGCCCGTCAGCAGCACCGCCGCCGCCAGCGGCCAGCGCGGCAGGCGCCAGGCCGTATAAAAATACAGGGGCAGCAGGGCGGAAAACAGCCAGGTCAGGGCGCTGACGGCATACAGGCGCGGCAGGTGCCAGGGATAGGCATAGCCGGCAAAGCTGCGCCAGAGCTCCGCCACCAGCAGCAGGGAAGCCGCCAGGCACAGCGCGGCAAACACGGCCCAGTGCCGCTGCCGCTGGTACAGTGCCGTCAAGGCGAGAAAGAGCAGGGCGGCGGCGCCCAGCGCTCCGGCCAGCAGCAGCGGCGGCAGCCGGTACCAGGCCAGCGCCGCGCGGTAATCTTGCCGGTCGACCAGGTACAGCGCATAGAATGGCGACGTCAGCTGCGCCGATACTTGCTGCGTCGACAGCAGCAGGCGCAGGTGGTGCTTGCCCATGGCCAATTGCTGCGGCGTCAGGTGGATGGCGAAGTCGATGTCGCCCGCACCTTCCCCGCTGGCCTGGCGGGCCGGCTGGCCATTGCTGCCGATCAAGACCCCATCGAGCCACAGTTCGCTGGAAGCCAGCGCCGACAGCACCAGCAATTGCGTCGACGACGGCGTGGCGGCCAGGGCGACTTCGCGCTCCACGCACAGCAGCCGGCCCGGCCGGAGCAGCTGCTGCAGCGAGGCGGGTGCAGACGGGGTGTTGCCGCAGGTGCGCCAGCCTTCGTCCAGCGAGAGCTTGTCCATGCCCATGGCGAAACAGGGCAGAGCCATGCAGCAAGCGAGGCAATACCGCAGCAGGTAGCGCAAGAGGGTGGGCATGGCGGGCATTGTAGCTGCTCATTTGCCAACCCTTTGCAACATTTTCATCGACGTCGGTGCCGTTCATGCACGGCAAGTGCATTTCGTGCACGGTGCGCCAACCGTATGTGAAAGACATTTACCATGCATCAGCGCCGTGCTGTGTACACGGCCCTCACCATGGAATGAAGACTATGCAAAGCAGCAAATATTACTGTTTCGCCGGCGCGCTGGCGCTGCTGTGCGGTGCGGCGCAGGCCGCATCTCCCCCTTCCGCCGCGCTGGCCGCGCGCCTGGCGGACTTCGATGGCTGGGTTGCCCAGCGCATGGGCGCGGAGCGCATCCCTGGCGTGACCGTCGGCTTCAGCCAGGGCGACGTGGAATGGGTCAAGGGTTACGGCTATGCCGACGTGGAAAACCGCGTGCCGGCCACGGCCGAATCGAGTTACCGGCTGGCGTCCGTTACCAAGCCGATGACGGCGGTGGCCATTTTGCAGTTGGTCGAGCAGGGCAAGGTCGACCTGGATGCGCCCGTGCAAACCTATGTGCCGTATTTCCCCGTCAAGCCGTTTCCCGTGACGGTGCGCCAGCTGCTGGGCCACCTGGGCGGCATCGACGCCTACCGCGACAGCAGGGTGGAACAGCATTTCAAGGAGCACAAGGATACGCGCCAGTCCATCGCCGTCTTCGAACAGTTCGACCTGGTCGCCGAACCGGGCACGCGCTTCCGCTACACCAGCTATGGCTACAACCTGCTGGGCGCCGTCATCGAGGCCGCCTCGGGCGAAAGCTATGGCGGCTACATGCGGCGCCACGTGTGGGGGCCGCTGGGCATGGACGCCACCGTGATGGACGACCCGGACGCCGTGATCGCCCACCGCGTGCGCGGCTACCGGCTGGATGGCAAGGAGTGGAAGAATGCGGAATTCGTCGACATCAGCAGCCGCTTTTCGGCCGGCGGCACGCGCGCCAGCGTGCCCGACATGCTGGCCTTCGGCCGGGGCGTTCACGCAGGCAAGATCCTGTCGGCGGCCAGCGTGGCCGCCATGGTGCAGCCGATGGCCACGCGCGCGGGCCGCTTGACGAATTACGGCATGGGCTGGGAAATCCTGCCGACGGGCGGGCGCTACGCCATCGCCCACGGCGGCCAGCAGCCGGAAACCGTTACCTACCTGTACAGCTTTCCTTCGCGCAAGCTCACCATTGCCGTCGCCGCCAATCTCGAGCGCGTCAATCCCGAAGCTTTCGTGCAGCGCCTGTTCGAAGTGGTCACGGGCGAACCGTGGCAGCTGAACACGTATATCGCCGACGCGGGCGCGCAGCGCGCCTACCAGGTGGCGCAAGGCCTGTTCGAGGAGGGCCGCGCCTACGTCGAACGCACGGATCAGGCGTATGCCGATGCGGCCGCCACGCGCGCAGCCTTCACGCACATCAACCGCCAGGCGCTGGCGCCCGACGCCCAGGCGGCGCGCGCCTACATCGAGGCGGCCCGCCATCCCGCGGGCGGCCGCGTGTTTCTCGCGGCCGGCGCCAGCATGGCCCGGGCATTGCGCGAATCGGGCGCCGACCTGCATCAATACTCGCGCGGCGGCGCGCTGGCGTTTGCGCGCGACTATGTACGCTTGTCGCAAGATGCAAAGGCCGGCACCGTGCCCCGTTTCGACCCCGCCTTCGAGCAAGCCATCGTGGCCCTGGCGGCCAGCTGGGACCGCACGGCCGCCATCGCCTGGCCGCAGGCGCCCGCGACCGTCGCGGAACTGGACGGCAGGCTGCGCGCGGCCTTCCGCGGCCAGCGCGCCTATCCCGATTTCGTGCCCGAGTTGCAGGAGCTGGCGCAAGCGTCGGCCGCGCGCGGCGAGGCGGAGGCGGCGCTGGCGGCCAGCCGCCTGGCCGTGGCACTGTATCCGCTCAGCGACCGCGCGCATGCGCTGCAAGGCTTGACCCTGCTGCGCGCCGGCAAGTGGGAATCCGCCCTCGCGGCCCTGCGCCTGGCGCTGGCCCGCGATCCGCTGGGCGCGGCCAGCCCGGCGGCGCTGAACCTGGAAGCCTACCGTTTGAAAAGCAGCGGCGCCGTGACGCAAGGCATGGCCGTGCTGCAGGCGGCCGTCAGCCTGCATCCGCGCGACGCGAATCTGCACGATAGCCTGGCCGAGTTTTATGTGGAGCAAGGCTTGCGCCCGCAGGCCGTCGAGGCTTACCGCCAGGCATTGCAGCTCGATCCCCGCTATCCGGGCGCCGTGGGCGCCAGGGCGGCGATCATTCGCTTGGGCGGCGAGACGAAGGCGCAGGCGCCGTAGACGACGCCTTAGATGAATTCTTTATAAGCAAGGCTGAAAAGATTCCTTTTTGGAAATAAGGGCGCTGCGGTTTAATGGCGGCATTCGTTATCCACCAGAGGAATCCCATGCAGACCCGCCTTCATTTCGCCGCCCTGTTATTCACCAGCATCGCCTTCACGCAGGTGGCGCAAGCGGACCAGCTGGCCGCCATCAAGGCGAAGGGCGAGCTGGTCTGCGGCACCCTGGGCACGGACGAGCCGAACAGTTTCATCGACGCCAGGTCGCGCCAGCTGGTCGGCTATGAAGTGGACCTGTGCCGCGCCATCGCCCAGGGCCTCGGCGTCAAACCCGTCGTGAAGCAGCTGGCCGTGGCCGCCCGCATTCCCGAACTGCAGCAGGGCCGCATCGATATCCTGACGGCGTCCTTGACGCACAACAAGGAACGCGAAGCGCTGATCGACTTTTCCCTGTCCACGTTTTACACGGGCCAGCGCGTGCTGGTCAAAAAAAGCAGCAACATCACGACGGTCGCGGGTCTGGCCGGCAAAAAAGTGCTGACCGTCAAGGGCGGCACGCAGGAACCGAATATCCGCAAGGCCGTGCCCGGCGTGGACGTGGTGACGTTCGAGACGGCGGGCCAGGCCTATCTCGGCTTGCAGCAAGGCAAGGGCGTCGGCTATGTCGACGATGAAGTCTCGCTGCTCAACAACTACGCCAAGCTGGGCGCCGCGCAAAAAGACTACATTGTGCTGCCGCAAAACATCAGCCAGGAAGTGTTTGCCTTCGGCATCCGCAAGGGAGAAGCGGGCCTGAAGACGGCCGTCGACCAGGTGCTGCGCGGGCTGGAAAAATCGGGCGAGGCGGAAAAGCTGTTCTTCAAATGGTATGGCCCGACGAGCAATGTGAAGTTCCAGAAGCGCACCTTCAAAATCGAATCGGACAAGATCGACGCCTAAGAAAACCTACTGCGCGGCGCGCTTTGCGGCCTGCGATGCTCACCGTGCTCCAGCACGGTTGCGCTTCTTAGCCGCAAATCACTGTCGCTCGCTACGGTTTTCTTAGGCATCAATGATATTTCACCATCATGCTCCAATTTGATCTGAACTTTTTGCTGGCCGGCGACTACCGCGACTGGTTGCTGTCCGGCTTGCTGCTGTCCTTGCGCCTGATGGGCATCACCTTGCTCCTGTCGCTGCCGCTGGCGTGCGGCGTGGCCATGCTGCGTCTGGCGCCGTCGCGCCTGCTCAACGGCCTGGGCGCCGCGTATGTCGAGCTGATCCGCAACGTGCCCTTGCTGGCCCACTTCCTGTTCTGGTATTTCGGCGCGCCCGAATTGCTGCCCGACACGTGGAAGGAGCGCTTGTATGCCGGCAATATCGAAGCCGTCAGCGCCGTCACAGCCCTGACTTTATATACGGCCGCCTATATGGCGGAAGACATCCGCAGCGGCATCCGCGCCATTCCTGCGCAGCAATTCGAGGCGGGCCGGGCGCTGGGCTTCAGTTTTCTCGCCACCATGCGCCTGTGCATCGTGCCGCAGGCGCTGCGGCTGGCCGCGCCGCCGCTGCTGTCGCAAACCCTGAACCTGTGGCAAAACACCAGCATCGCCACCGTCATCGGCGTGGCCGAGCTGATGTACCAGACGCAGCGCGTGGAAGCGGCCTCGTTCCGCAGCGTGGACGCCTTCGTCTTTGCCAGCGTGGCCTACCTGGCCGTCTCCCTGCTGATCGCGGGCCTGGCGGCCTTGCTGCAAAAGAAGGTGTCCTGATGGGGGAACTGATCCACGATTACTGGCTGTATTTCCTCGTCGGCCGCTATCCCGAGGGGCCGCTGGGCGGCCTGGCGCTGACGGTGCTGCTGGCCAGCCTGGCGCTGGTACTGAGCCTGCCGTTGGGCTTGTTGCTGGGGCTGGCGCGTTTGAGTCCCTGGCGCCTGCTGCGCTGGCCCGTCGCCGCGCTGATTCACGTGGTGCGGGGGATTCCCTTGCTGCTCGTCATCTTCTGGGCGTATTTCTTCCTGCCCAGCATCACGGGCCACGAAAGCGGCCAGTTCGGCACCATGCTGGCGGCCCTCGTCATCTTCGACGGCATTTATCTGGCCGAGATCGTGCGCGCCGGCATGCAAGCCGTGCCCAAGGGACAGGTGGAGGCGGCCCGTTCCCTGGGCTTGAACTATCTGGACAGCATGCGCTCGGTGGTGCTGCCGCAGGCGCTGCGCCACATGCTGCCGTCCCTGGTGAACCAGTTCGTCTCGACCATCAAGGAAACCTCGCTCGGCTATATCATCGGCTTGGCCGAAGTGTCGTTCATCGCCTCGCAAGTGAACGGCCTCGTGCTGACGAAACCCGTGCAAGTGTATTTCCTGCTGGGCATGACGTATTTTGTTTTGTGTTTCAGCCTGTCGCGCGCCGCCTTCTGGCTCGAGCGGCGCCAGGCGCGTCTCCTGAAAGCGGCTGCATGATTACCTTTGACAACGTCAACAAATACTATGGCGGGTATCGCGCCTTGAACGGCATCGATGAACACGTGGCCAAGGGCGAGGTGCTGGTCGTGTGCGGGCCGTCCGGCTCCGGCAAGTCGACCCTGATCCGTACCATCAACCGCCTGGAGCCGATCGCGTCGGGCCGCATCACGGTGGCCGGCCAGGACATCCACGCGCCGGGGCTGGACGTGAACGCCTTGCGCTCGCATATCGGATTTGTGTTCCAGCAATTCAACCTGTTTCCGCACTTGTCCGTGCTGGACAATTGCGCGCTGGCGCCGCAGCGCTTGCGCGGCCTGACCCGCCGCGAAGCGCAAGAGCGGGCGCTGGCCCTGCTGGAACGGGTGGGGCTGGCGCACAAGGCGCACGCCATGCCGGCGGCCTTGTCGGGCGGGCAGCAGCAGAGGGTGGCGATCGCCCGCGCGCTGGCCATGCAGCCGCCGCTGATGCTGTTCGACGAGCCCACCAGCGCGCTGGACCCGGAAATGGTGGGCGAGGTGCTGCACGTGATGCGCGACCTGGCGCAGGGCGGCATGACGATGGTGTGCGTGACGCATGAAATGGGCTTTGCGCGCGACGTGGCGGACCGCATCTGGTTCATGGACCACGGGCAAGTGCTGGAACGGGCCACGCCCGACGAGTTCTTTGCGCGGCCGCAACATGCGCGCGCACAGCAATTCCTGGCCGATATCCGCAGCCCATATGGGGCGCCGGCCTGAGGATTTCTGGGCTGTGTGCGCAAGCGAACGGTATCGTGGCGCCGTCCGGCGCACGCTATCGGAGTGGCGCACGGGGCGCCCGCAGCCGACCAGGAGGGCACATCATGTCACGCATCATCGCAGGTCATTTTCAGTTGCAGGAGCAGATAGACGCCGCGCGCGCCGCCCTGAACCAGGCGGGCTTTCCCGATAGCCGCATCAGCGCCTTCTTCGTCAACCAGCCGGGCCAGCACGACTTGCACGCGCTGGGCGGCGACCGCGACATCTCGCCGGGCGCCAAGGAAACGCCGGCAGGCGTGGTCGAGGGCGTGGCCGTCGGGGCCGCCGTGGGTGCGGGCATCGGCGCGGCCACCACGCTGGCGACGGGGCCGCTGGGCCCGGTAGTGGGCGCGCTGGTGGGCGCCCACGTGGGCTCGCTCTACAGTTTCAACAAGATGAAGGAGGCGGGCGAAGCCGAGAAGAATGGCGAAAACAACGGTGAAAACCGCCGCCAGCCGCGGCATCCGGGCATGCTGATCGCCGTGGCGCTGGGCGGCCTCGACGAGCGCGAACGGGCGCTCGAGGCGCTGCACCGGCTGGGCGCCGAGCATATCGAGGAAGCGGAGGGCACGATCGCCAATGGCGACTGGCATGACTTCGATCCGCTCAGCATTCCCGTGCTGGTGGCGTGAATCGGCGCCTCTGTGGCGCAAAATGCATAAATTCCGCGCTGCATGAAATTTAGGTATGATCCTTGTTAGTATTCGTAATTATTGGTAAACAATGCCGACAGGGATAGTTTCCGTGTGCCCGAAGTGACACTGGACCAAGGTGACTGCCCGTAATACTTGCCTCGCATGCTAACGAGTATGGATAGGAGGGCGCGTCATGACACAGGCATGGTTCATTCTGACACGGGCCGATGGGCGCGACATCTGTGCGCCCTCGCCGGCACAGCTGGCCGATGCGCTGGCCGAGGTCTACCGTGGCGGCGCCGTCACGCCGGACGGCAGCCCGGCCGCCGTCCTGTTGCGCTTTGGCTACGACGATGGCTTGATGTATCAGGTCGAAGTCGCTAGCGGAGGTGAAGTCACTTTCGAGGAATGGTCGGACCGCGATTGCGAAATCGCCCTGGCCACGCCGCGCCACATGTCGGCCCTGCCGCAGGACGCCGCGCTGCAGCTGTGGCAGTGGCTGGCGCAGCGCCAGGTGGCGAAGATCCGCAGCCAGCCCTGGCAGGGCGGCTAGCCCTGCCGTCTTTCCAAAGGTCTAGTGCGCCATCAGCACGGGGATCGTCATGCTTTGCAAGATCGTGCGCGTGACGCCGCCGAGGATGGTTTCGCGCAGGCGCGAATGGCCATACGCCCCCATCACCAGCAAATCGGCCGACAGGTCGGCCGCCTGCGACAGCAGCGCTTCGCCGATATCGCCGCGCCGCACGCCACCGCCATCGAGCAGATGCAGCCGCGCTTCCACGCCGTGGCGCGCCAGGTAGTGCGTCAGTTCCGCGCCCGGTTGTTCGCCATGCTCGGCGGCATGCACCTGGGCGTCGAAGATGGCCACGTGGACTTGCCCGGCGCGCTGCAGCAGGGGCAGGGCGGCGCTCACGGCGCGGCTCGCTTCCTTGCTGGCATTCCAGGAAATGAGCACATTGCGCGCGGCCGCCGGCGGCGCCAGCAGGGGCAGCGGCGGCGCATACGGCACGATCAGCACGGGGCGGCCCGAATGCAGCAGCACATAGGCGGGAAAGTCGCGCATCACGGACGGCGATTTATCCTTGGCATTGTATTGGCTGATGACGACCAGGTCCGCATAGCGGGCCAGCAGGCTGATGCCGCCCGCCGCCTCGTCGTCGAGCACGCGCTGTTCGAACGAGGCGACGCCGGCCGCGCGCACCTGTTGCTCGAAACCGTCGAGGGCGCGCGTGGCGCGGTCGCGCAGGAAGTTGAGGTGCAGGCTCAGGTTCGGGTCTGCATCGAGGTCGGGCTGGTGCTGGTACAGCAGACGCGACACGCCCGTCAGGGCCACGCCCGTCAGGTGGCCGCCGCACGCCTGGGCGATGCTGGCCGCCGCTTCGATGCGGGCGACGCGCCCGGCGCTGTCGTCGATGTGGAGCAATACGGTTTTATACGTCATGGCCTGTCCTCTCGCTGTGCAGTAGCGGCCATTCTGGCACAGTCCGGGGCGCCGGCCGCGCACGACTGCGGCCGGCAGGCGGCGTTTCAGCTCATGGCGATGATGATGATGTCGGCGTCGCAGTTGCGGTAATGAATCACGATGACGATGATGCGCCGCAATTGCGCCGCCTTTTGCGCCACGTCCGGCATGCTGCGGCTGGCGCGGTTCTTCATCGTCACCTGCACTTGCGAGGCATCGCTGACGGGAATGCCCATGGCTTTCAAGGCCGCTTTCGGATTGGCCATCAGGGCCAGCGCATGCTGTGGATCGAGCTCCGCCTGATGCACCGATTCCACGTCGCTCATGCCGGGATTGATGTCGTTGAACAAGTCCCTCAATGCTTCTGTATCGTCCTGGATTTCCATCGCGTTCTCCCTGTGAGTCTTACCGTCAAGCAAAGTCCGCACGGCTTGCCTGTCGAGGTGCCATCACCTCTCAGGGAAGTATAATTTTGATCATTTTCCCTGCATCGATGCAGCGCAGACGGACGCTGCAATATGCAGGCTCAGCCTTTGATCTGGCGCAAGGCACCGTTCAAAAGCGCCACCTACACTTGATCCCACGCAGAACAACCATAACAAGCGGGGAGAGACAGCAATGAAGGAACAAAAAGTAGCGCTGGTCACGGGCGGCATGGGCGGCCTGGGCACGGCCTTGTGCCGGCGCCTGCATGCGGCGGGCTTTGCCGTCGTGGCCGCGCATACGCCGGGCAATGCACGGGTGGCTGGCTGGCTCGACGAGCAGCAATCGCAGCAGTACTATTTTCATCCGCTGGCGCTCGACGTGACGGACTTCGCCGCCTGCAGCGAAGCTGTGGCAAGCGTGCTGGCGCGGTTCGGCCGCATCGACGTGCTGGTCAACAACGCCGGCATCACGCGCGACCAGAGCATGCGCAAGATGGAGTTGCCGCACTGGTCCGAGGTGATGCGCACCAATCTCGACAGCCTGTTCAACATGAGCAAGCAGGTGCTGGAACCCATGCTGGAAAAGAAATGGGGACGCATCATCAATATCTCGTCCGTCAATGGCCAGAAGGGTGCGTTTGGCCAGTGCAATTACGCGGCCGCCAAGGCGGGGGTGCATGGTTTCAGCAAGGCGCTGGCGCTGGAAGTGGCGCGCCACGGCATCACCGTCAACACGGTTTCGCCCGGCTACCTGCGCACGCAGATGGTGACGGCCGTGCCGGCCGATATCCTGGAAACGAAGATCCTGCCGCAAATCCCCCTGGGCCGCCTGGGCGAGCCGGACGAGGTGGCGGCCCTGGTCGCTTACCTGGCGTCCGATGAGGCGGCATTCGTCACGGGGGCAAACATCGCCATCAATGGCGGACAGCACATGAGTTAAGCAAGCGTACAGCTTGCATAGAGGCAATGGCAGTAGAGGAGACCCGTCCACCCAGCCGGCGCACAGACGTTGGCGGAGGACGGCAGGCAGCATGGTAATTACGCTGGAAAACAAGGGGCAGGGCAGCGATGCCTTGCCCTTTGTTGTCGTGCCGCCGTTAAGGTAAGGTCATGGGATGGAGCGCCGGGCCTTTTCCAGCCGCGTCTGGCAATCGATGCACAGGCGCGCTTCGGGGCGGGCGTTCAGGCGCGACAGGCCGATGGCTTCGCCGCAGTTGTCGCACAGGCCGTAGCTGCCGTCGGCAAACTTGGCCAGCGCGTGCTTGATGATGGCCAGCTGCGCCTGATTGTGCTCGGCCGCTTCGCTGACGAGGGCGTTCAAGGTGCGCACGCTGGCGTTGTCGGCCGGCGAGGCTTCGATTTCATTGAGCAGCGAGGCGCGCGCGTCCGCTTCGGCCGCTTCGTTCTCTATCTGTTCCAGCAACGCCAGCTTGCGTTGCTCCAGCACGCCTTGCAGGCGCTGTAGCTGGTCTTGCGGCAATCCATTCATGGCTGTCCCCGATAGGCTTCTCTCCTCTATGGTAGTCCAGGATGGGCGCTTCTGCTTGCGCTACTACCCGCGCCGCGTTTGACGCGGCGCAGGCAGGCGCGGGCCGTTCTATGCTGGCTCTTTCAGGCAGTTGACCATCCAGGCCACGCCGAACTGGTCTTTCAACATGCCGAAGCGTTTGGCCCAGAACGTTTCTTCCAGCGGCATCTGGATGGTGCCGTCGCGCGCGAGCGCGCTGAAGGCCCGTTCTGCCTCCTCCGGCGTATCGACGGTCAGGCAGATCGCGCTGCCGCTCATGCCCTTGGCGCCCTCGTCGCAGCCGCCGTCCGAGCCCATCAGCATGGTGGGGCCCAGCTGCACGGAACCGTGCATGATCTTGTCGTACCAGTCTTCCTTGACTTGTTCCTGGGCCGGCGAGCCCCGATACGGCATCAGGCACAGGTCCGTGCCCTGCAGGTGCTGCCGGTAGTATTCCAGCGCTTGCGCGCAGTTTCCATTGAATTGCAAATACGGTTCGATACGCATATTGGTCTCCTCTGGCAATCGCCCCGCAGGCACGATTGCCAGGCGGGGACGTCCCAGTATAGGCGCTCGCCGGCCGATTTCAATCAGTCCGGCGCCATCTCTTGCAGTCGCTCACGCACCTTGCCCAGGGTGCTGAGGATGCGCTCGGGATTGCCGGCCAGGACGGCACTGCCCAGATGTAACAAACTCGTCGACAGGCTGATCCAGTGCCGCACGTCGTCGTTGCGGGCGATGCGCAGGCGCACCGTGTCGAGCAGGCCGCTGAGCTGGCGCTGCGCCGTTTCCAGTCCCATTACGGTGTGCCCGGCGGCATCGGCATACAGCTGGTTGGCTTGCTGGCGCAGGGCCACTTCCAGGGCGAAGACGGCTTGCGCCTGGCTATGGCTGATGCCGTTTTCTCCCTGGCTGGCGCGCTTTCGGATGGCGCGCATGACGGCGCCGTGCAGGGTGACGGCCGCCTGCGACAGGCTGTCGGCCAGTTGCTCGACGCGCATGGCGCTACTGAGAGCCGCTTCGCGGCGTTCGCTTCCGCTGCTCCTGCCTACCGATCCGTCCATCTTGCCTCCGTGGTGGTGAGGGCGGCGGCCAGCTGTGCGTGGTCGCGCGCCAGTGCCGCCAGTTGCCGGCGCGCCAGGGTGTGGCGCAAGCCAAGCAGCCGGTACTCTTCGGTTTTGCTTTGCTGCATGGTTTTCGCCAGCACGGCCAGCAGGCGCTGCTGCGGCGTGTCGGCATACGCGATTTCCACGTCGAGCAAGCCGAGCACCATGTCGCGCTCGTTATCGCCGCTCTTGTCGTACAGCACCAGCAAGCTGTCGAGCGCGGCCAGCAAGGCTTGCAGCGGCGCGTCGCCGTCGTGCAGCACTTGCGCCAGGTGCGCCTGCTGGCTGGCGGCCCCGCCCAGGCGCGACAGTTGCTGCAGCAACAGGGTGTAGGCGCTGACATGACGGTCGTCGATGCCGCTGCCGGGCCAGGCGCGGATGGCGGCGCCGGCGCCGGCCAGTTCCGGCTGCACCTCATACGCATCGGCATCGGCCAGACGGCCCAGCGCCTGCAGGTACAGGCGCACGGCCTGCGCCAGGCGCGCGACATCGGCCTGCGCGGCGCGGCGTTGCGCGTCGAGCAGGCGTTCGCGCGCGTCTTCGGCGAGCGACAGATAGGGGCGGGCGCGCTGGTAGCTGTCCACGTGGCGCTGCGACAGTTCGCCGAAGGCCGTCAAGGCATCGCTGCCGGCGGCCAGGGCGCGCACTTGCGCCAGGTCGGTGCGCGGACTGGCGCAGCCGCCCAGCGCGACGGCCAAGAAGAGGCTCAGGAACAGGTTGAGGCAAAGGGCGCGGCGATGGCGGGCGGGCAGGGTGGACACATCACCTCTCGACAGGAAATACTGTATGGAAAGGTATTGTCGTGCCGGCCTGCGTTGCACGCCTTGTGCGGGCGCAAGCGCGCTGCGATCAGGCGCCTATCGTGCCCATGGTGGTGGTCAACTGTTCGCGCCAGCCCAGTCCGGCTACGGTGTCGCTGGCGGGACGGTATTCGCAGCCGACCCAGCCTGCGTAGCCGACCTGGTCGAGCAGCTTGAACAGGTGGCGGTAATTGATCTCGCCCGTGCCCGGTTCGTGGCGGCCCGGCGTGTCGGCGATCTGGATGTGGCGGATCAGGGGCAGCAGGGCGCGGATAGTGTTGCTCAGTTCGCCCTCCATGCGCTGCATGTGATAAATGTCGTACTGCAGGAAGATATTGCTGCGCTGGCAGTCGGCGATGATATCGGCCGCCTGCTGGCTATGGTTCAGAAAGTAACCGGGCATGTCGTAGCGGTTGATCGGCTCGATCAGCACGTTGATGCCGTGCGGCCGGCAGGCGTCGGCCGCAAATTGCAGGTTGCCGATCAGGCTTTGCCGCGCCCGCTCCAGGCTCATGCCGGGCGGCACGATGCCGGACATGCAGTGCAGCTGCTTCGCCCCGAGCGCCAGCGCATAATTGAGCGCCAGTTGCACGTTGCTGCGAAATTCCTCGCCCCGGCGCGGGTCGCAGGCGATGCCCCGCTCGCCGTGTTCCCAGTCGCCGGGCGGAAAGTTGAAGACGGCCAGCTGCAGATGGTGGCGTTCCAGCCGCATGGCGATCTGCCGCGCCTCGACGGCATAGGGAAACAGGAATTCGACGGCATCGAAGCCCGCTTCCCTGGCGGCGGCAAAGCGGTCCAGGAAGGGCAGTTCGGTAAACATCATGCTGAGATTGGCAGCGAAGTTCGGCATGGCGGCACGCAGGTGTGGAAGATGGACACTATCCTAGCCCAAATCGGCAAAAGGTGGCGTGCATGAAAAAACCGTTCCAGAAGCAAGTCCTGGAACGGTTTTGTCGTCTTTTTGATAAAGACAAACGCCGCCTGAAAGCGTAGCGAGCGGGAGTGATATTGCGTCGAGTCGCGCAGCCGTACTGGAGTACGGCGAGCAACGCAAACGCAATAGCGCCCCGCGCAGCAGCTTTCAGGCCGCGTTTTAACGGCCGCGGCCGCCGGAGCGATGCGACGCCGCCGAACGCGGCGCATTGCCGGAACGGTTGCCGCCGCCACCGCCGCCCGATGGGCCGGCGCTGCGTGGCTTGGCGCCGCTGCCGCCGGTTTTCACGCGCACCACGGCGCCGGCTGGCGCGCGGCTGTTGTTGCGGTGGCCGCCGGTGCCGCTGCGCAATTGCACTGGCTGGGCGCGGGCGTTCAGGTCCGGTTCGAAGCCCGGGATGACTTCACGCGGCAGGGTTTGCTTGATCAGCTTTTCGATGTCTTTCAACATTTCGTGCTCATCCACGCAGACCAGCGACACGGCTTCGCCCTTGGCGCCGGCACGGCCCGTGCGGCCGATACGGTGCACATAGTCTTCCGGAATATTCGGCAAGTCGTAGTTGACGACGTGCGGCAACTGGTCGATATCGATGCCGCGCGCGGCGATGTCGGTGGCGACCAGCACTTGCAGGGTGCCGTCCTTGAACTCGGACAGGGCGCGCGTACGCGCCGACTGGCTCTTGTTGCCGTGGATGGCCAGGGCGCCGATGCCGTCCGCGCCCAGCTGCTCGACCAGCTTGTTCGCGCCATGCTTGGTGCGCGTAAACACCAGCACTTGCGTCCAGTTATTCGACTTGATCAGGTAGGACAGCATCGGGTGCTTCTTGTCGCGGTCGACGGGATGGATCTTTTGCTTGATCACTTCCACGGTCGAATTGCGGCGCGCCACCTCGATCATGGCCGGCTTGTTCAGCAAGCCGTCGGCCAGGGCCTTGATTTCTTCCGAGAACGTGGCCGAGAACAGCAGGTTCTGGCGTTTCGGCGGCAGCACGGCCAGCACTTTCTTGATGTCGCGGATGAAACCCATGTCGAGCATGCGGTCGGCTTCGTCGAGGATCAGGATTTCCACTTTCGACAGGTCGACGGTGCCCTGACCCATGTGGTCGAGCAAACGGCCCGGCGTGGCGACGAGGATGTCGACGCCATGCTTGAGCTGCTTGATTTGCGGGTTGATGCCGACGCCGCCGAAGATCACGGTGGAGTTCAGCTTGGTGTACTTGCTGTAGGCGCGCACGCTTTCCTCGACCTGCGCGGCGAGTTCGCGCGTCGGTGCCAGGATCAGGGCGCGGATCGGGCGCGTCGAGGTGTTGCTGGTGATGGACGCGCCATTGGCGTCCGTCGACAGGCGGTGCAGCACGGGCAGGGTGAAGCCGGCCGTCTTGCCGGTACCGGTTTGTGCACCGGCCAGCAAGTCGCCGCCAGCGAGCACGGCGGGAATCGCCTGCGACTGGATCGGGGTCGGCACGGTGTAGCCGTGTTCGGTAACGGCACGTACGATAGCGTCGGACAATCCGAGGGAGGAAAAGGACATGGTAACTTTATTGTGAGATCGGCCTGTCGCCATCGTGGGGCGCCAGTCGCAGGCAATCAGATTAGGGGTCGAAAGACAGCGGCAAGGGGACTGGTCATATGTGCCGCACACGCGAAGTATAACAGCATGGCAAAAAACCGCCGAGTTTGTTTAAAGTATGCAATGCCACAGGTAAAAGAAAGATATGGCTAAAGCGCGCCTTTGCATGTCGTTCTTCATTATTATTCCCTGTGGCACTCCATGCGCGGGATTCGCCGCGGCGCCGGGTGTTCATTCCTGGAGGAATATCATGCGTATCGCTGATCTTCGCATCGCCACCCGCCTGTACGGCGGTTTCGCCACCATCGTCCTGTTGCTGGCCGCCCTGGTCACCGTCGCCACATTGAACGTCTCGCGGCTGGCCGACGCCAATGCCATCAATACCCACACTTACCAGGTACTCGCTGAAAACAGCATGATCCTGGAAAGCCTGATCAATATGGAAACGGGCCAGCGCGGCTATGTGATCACGGGTGCGGAGGCCTCGCTGGAACCGTACAAGGCGGGGCAGGCCGCGTTTGGCGCGCACCTGGACAAGGCGCGCGCCCTGACCAGCGACAATCCTGCCCAGCAGGAGCGCCTGGCGAAGCTCGATGCCGCCAAGCAAGCCTGGCTGGCCGGCGCGCTCGAACCCGTGATCGCCCTGCGGCGCGCCGTGGCGCAGGGCACGGCGGCCATCGAGCCCGTGCTGGCGCTGGAGAAGGAGGGCCGGGGCAAGCAGGGCATGGATGCCATGCGCGCATTGCTGGGCGAGATCGGCCAGGCGGAAACGGTGCTGCTGGCGCAGCGCGCGGAAGCGGCGGCGGCCTTGCAGGCGCGCACGCACTGGACCTTGCTGGGCGGCGGCGCGGCGGCGCTGGTCCTGGCCGCCCTGATCGCCTGGTGGCTGGCGCGCAACATCAGCGTGCCGCTGCGTTCGGCCATCGACGTGGCCAGGCAGGTGGCGCAGGGCGACCTGACGGTGCAGGTGGAAGTGCGTTCGAAGGACGAGACAGGCGAGTTGATGCAGGCCTTGAAAGACATGACGGCCAGCCTGCTGCGCATCGTCACCGAAGTGCGCGGCGGCACGCAGGCCATCGCCACGGCGTCGCGCCAGATTGCCTCGGGTAATCTCGACCTGTCCGCGCGCACGGAACAGCAGGCCAGTTCGCTGGAACAGACGGCGTCCTCGATGGAAGAACTGACCAGCACGGTACAGCAGAACGCGCAGAATGCCAGCGAAGCCAACGGGCTGGCGGCGTCGGCTTCCGCCGTGGCCGGCAAGGGCGGCAGCGTGGTGGCGCAAGTGGTCGACACCATGGGCTCGATCAACGACTCGTCGCGCAAGATCGTCGATATCATCGGCGTGATCGACGGCATCGCCTTCCAGACGAATATCCTGGCCCTGAACGCGGCCGTCGAGGCGGCCCGGGCGGGCGAGCAGGGGCGCGGCTTTGCCGTCGTCGCCACCGAGGTGCGCAACCTGGCACAACGTTCGGCTGGTGCCGCCAGGGAGATCAAGGCCCTCATCAACGATTCGGTGACACAGGTGGAGAACGGCGCGCGCCTGGTCGACGAGGCGGGCCACACCATGCACGAGATCGTCGACAGCGTGCACAAGGTCAGCAGCATCGTCGGGCATATCTCGTCTGCCAGCGACGAGCAACGGGCCGGCATCGAGCAAGTGAACCAGGCGATCAGCGAAATGGACCAGGTGACCCAGCAAAACGCTGCGCTGGTGGAAGAGGCCGCCGCAGCGGCGGAAGCCATGCAGGAGCAGGCCGCCCGGCTGGCCGATGCGGTGAGCGTGTTCAGGACGGCGCAGGTGGACGCCGTCGCCACGCCGGCACCTCGGCCCGCCGTGCGCCGTCCCGCGCCGCCCAAGGCGGCGCGCGCGCCCGCCCGTCTCAGCGGCAAGCCCGTGGCGCGCCATGCGCCGCAAGTTCCTGCCGGCAAGCAGCGTCCGGGGGACGATGAGTGGGACGAGTTTTAGCACCGGTGTCTAGTGCATGCGACAGCTGTCGCAAATAGCGCTTGCGTGCATGTGACTGTTGTCGCATAATTGTGTCAATAGTCACTCAAAGGATGCACCATGAGCACGCCCTCCGTCACCGAACTGTCGTTATTGAAAGCCTTGTGGAAAGACCACCCGCTGTCCGCGCGCGAATTGCATGCCCGCGTGGAAGAAGAGCTGGGCTGGTCGTTTTCCTCCACGCGCAAGACGCTCGAGCGCATGCTGGACAAGGGCATGTTGCTGCAGCGCAGCGTGCACGGCGTGCTTGTGTACGAGTCCAACGTGGACAAGGTGGCCACCCTGGCCGCATTCGCCCACGACTTTGGCCGGCGCGTGATGGAAATCGACAGTCCCTTGCCGGTCAGTATGTTTACGGGCAGCAAACTGGTGGATCAGCAGGAACTGGCGGCGCTGGAACAACTGCTGCACGACTGGCCGGCGGACGCGAAGGAATAGGCCATGACCCTGTTCGCCCTGACCTTGTTGCAGGCGACGGCCGCCTGCCTGTTCGCCGGCTTGCTGCTGCAAGGCTTGCTGCACCTGGCGCAGGGGCGCTGGCCCGCGCTGGCCGCCCAGCGCAGCCCATGGCTGGCGGCCGCGCTGGTGCTGGCCGCCGTGTTCCTGCTGCCGCTGCTGCCGCAGGGCCAGCAGATCAGCGTGGTACCCGAGTTCAGCCTGCCTGCCGCCGCGCAGGCAGCGCCCGAGGCGGTTTTGCCGGTGGCCGCGCCCGCGCTGCGCCCCGCGCCCCTGCCTGCGCCGCTGCTCGACGCGCCATCGGTGACGGCCTGGCTGAGCATGCTGGCCACGCTCTGGCTGGGCGTGTATCCGCTGGGTCTGGCCGTGCTGGCCTGGCGCCGCTGGCGTAGCCGCAGCACACTGCGGATCTTGCTCCAGGCGGCGCAGCCGCTGGCGCCGGCAGCCCTGGCCGCGCATGGCGCGTTTGCGCCGGCGCAACTGCGCCAGCTGCAAGCCCAGCGCACCGCCGTGCTGGAAATCGACGCGCCCATCTCGGCCATGCTGGTGGGCGTGTGGCGGCAACGTTTGCTGTTGCCCGCGCATTTGCGGCAATTTACGGCCGAGCAGCAACAACTGGTCATCGAACACGAGCTGACGCATGCGCGCCGCCGCGATCCTGCGCTCCAGTTGCTGGCCAGCGGCGTGCAACTGCTGTTGTGGTTCAACCCGGCAGCGCGCTGGCTGGCAGGCAAGCTGGCCTGGGCGCAGGAACTGGGCTGCGACCGCCATGTGCTGGCTGGACGTCCGCAGCAGCAGCGCCGGGAGTATGCGGCCGCGCTGGTGCGCCAGCTGGGCCTGCAAACCCGTTCCCCTGCCGGCCTGGCGTTTGGCGGCCAACCCGACAGCATGCTGGAACGCGTGGCCCGCATGCGCGACAGCAGCGCCGCCAGTATGCCCTGGCGCGCCCGGCTGGCCATGGGCCTGGCCCTGTGCGCACTGGGTGCGGCCAGCGTGGCCTTGCAGCCGGCACTGGCCTTGCAGCCGGCACGGGCCTGGACGTCGGCTTCGTCCGTTGCCGGCCCGGCCCCGCTTGCGGCGGCGGCGCCTGTCCATGCGCCGTGGCGCAATCCGCTCGCCACCATGCGCGTCACGGGTTTCTTTGGCGTGGTGCGCCCCATCACGCAGAAGGGCTTGCGCGGGATTGACCTGGCGGCGCGGCGCGGCACGCCCGTGCAGGCAGTGGCCGATGGCATCGCCACGGTGACGCAGGACGACTGGCTGGGCAAGGCCGTGCACATCGCCCATGGTGGCGGACTGCAATCGGTATACGTCCACCTCGACAGCGTCGCGCTGGAAGATGGCGCCATCGTCGAGGCCGGCCAGCGCATCGGCACGGTGGGCGACACGGGCCGCGCGACGGGGCCGCACCTGCACTTCCAGGTGCGCCAGGATGGCCGCCTGCAAGATCCGCAGCGCTGGCTGGCCGGCCTGGATGCCAGCGCCAGCGAGCGGGCCCTGCGCATGCGCAAGGAGCAGTTCGGCCGCTGACGCCGTACGGTTTTTTGTCACCCAGGAACAACAAACGGGGTCGGGCTCGGCAGGGTCGGCCTCGGCGTGATGTGCCTGGTTTTCACTGAAATATCCTTTCTTCGGGAATCCCCATGCGATTGAGTATCTTGTTGTGCAGCCTCGTGCTGCCGTTGACGGCGCACGTCCGTGCCGACGACATTCTCCCCTCCGTGACGGTCCATGCGGGCAAGGCGGAGCAGCGCCGCAACGACACCGTCGCCGCCATCGTCGTCGGCCATGATGAATTGATACGCCAGGGCGACCGCGTGCTGTCCGACGCCCTGAAGCGTCTGCCCGGCATTTCCATCGGCGGGCCGTCCGGCGCGGCTGCAGGCGCCGCTGGCGGGCAAATCCAGATGCGTGGCCTGGGCCAGGGCTATACCTTGATCATGCTCGATGGCGTGCCCGTGGCGCCCGGCTTTTCGCTCGACGCCCTGGACCCGGAACTGGTCGAGCGCGTGGAAATCATGCGCGCCGCCACGGCGGAATTTTCCACCCAGGCGATAGCCGGTTCCATCAACATCGTGCTGAAAAAGTCGGGCGGGCGGCGCGAACGCACGTTCAAGCTGGGCGCGTCCGCCAGCCACGGCATGCCCGCCGGCAGCGCCACCGTGCAGTGGTCGGACAAGGATGGACGCCTGTCGTACGCGCTGGCTGGCACGCTCAGCCACACGGGACGCGAAGCGCTGCTCGACGAGTGGAGCCGCGAATTCGACGGCGCGGGTGCGCCCACAGTGGTGCGCCACGTGCCGCTCACCGAGCGCGTGACGAGCGACGGCATCGAGCTTGCGCCCCGCGTGCAATGGGCGCTGGCGGGGGAGGGCAGTCTGGCCTGGCAAAGCCTGGTCAACGTGCGCCGTCTGGCCAGCCGCCGCCTCGCGCTGGAAACGGCTTACCTGGGCGGCACGACCGCCTATCCGGAGAACCAGGCCCATTTCAACCGGGATAGCAGTACCGTGCGCAGCGACCTGCACTGGCTGCGCAAACTCGACCATGGCGCCAGTCTCGACGTGAAGCTGGGCGCCAGCGTCAACCACCGCGCCAATGATTATCTGTTCCTGGGCCGCGGCGCGGCGCCGGGACAGGGCATCACGCGCCTGGTCGATTCAGGCCTGGACGAGGTGGGCGTGCAGGCGAGCGGCACCTACCGCCGCGCGCTGGGCGAACACCACACGCTGGCGGCGGGCTGGGATGCGGGGCACCGCCGGCGCACGGATTTTCGCCGCGAACGCCAGCAGGAGCCAGGCGGGTCGCCCGTGCTCAGCGACGAAGACTATGCGGCCACGGTGCGGCGCCTGGCCATGTTCGCGCAGGATGAATGGGAACTTTCCGCGCATTGGTCGCTCTACCTGGGCTTGCGCTGGGAAACCTGGCGCACGGCCAGCGCCACGGGCGGCGGCGAGCCGGTCGATGTGCGCGCGCAGGTATGGAGCCCCTTGCTGCAAAGCCTGTGGAAATCCGGCGGCAAGCAGCAGGTGCGCATGGCCGTTACGCGCACCTACAAGGCGCCGCAGATTGTCGAGCTGATCCCGCGCCCGTACATGGTCGACAATGGCAACAGCCCCACGAATCCCGACAACCAGGGTAATCCGGCGCTGCGCCCTGAACTGGCGTGGGGCCTCGATGCCGCCTATGAATACTATCCGGTCGCTGGCGCCATGCTGGGCGCCAGCGCCTCGCTGCGGCGCATCAGCGACGTGATGGTGGAGCGCCTGTACCAGGACAATGGGCGCTGGGTGAGCACGCCCGTCAACCATGGCCATGCCGGCGTGCGCTCGATCGCGCTGGAAGCGAAGCTGCCCTTGACGGCGCTGTGGGCGGGCGCTCCCGCGCTGGACTTGCGGGCCAACGTGGCGCGCAACTGGTCGAGGCTCGATGCCGTGCCCGGCCCCGATAGCCGCCTCGACAGCCAGCTGCCGTGGAGCGCCAACGTGGGAGGGGATTACCAGCTGGCCCGCCTGCCCCTGAGCCTGGGCGCCGACCTGAATTACCAGGCGGGAGGACGCTCGCGCGAGTCCGGCCAGCTGCTGGCCTGGCAGGGCGGCAAGCGCGAACTCGATATGTACGCGCTGTGGAAAGTCAGCGACAGGCTGCGCCTGCGCCTGTCGGGCGCCAACCTGCTGGGGCAGGATTACCGCACGCGCAGCCTGTATGCGGACGGTGCGCGCAGCCTGCTGCGCACGATCGATACAGGCAGCTACCGCATCTGGCGGCTGATGCTGGAGGGCGCCTTGTAGCGAGCCTAGTCGTCGATCTCGTCGACGGTGTAGCTGACGCCCTGCACTTCGAGGTAGCCGCGCACGGCGTCCAGGCCGTGCCACGGGTCGGGGCGCAGGTGCTGGCATATATACAGACCGGTGTCCGTCAGCCTGGCGTCGGTGTCGGGCATGGCGGCGCCGGTTGCGCGCGGCGCCTGCGGCAGTGCCGCCAGCAGCTGTTCGAGGTGCTGGCGCTGGCGCGGCGCCAGGCTGGCCGCGATCCTGAATTCAAATCCCATGTTCTTCCCCTTGTGCGTCTGTCGGTGTGCTTATTTTATATCATCGAAAAAATTGCACATAGCTTGGCATTCTTTCCGTTTTTGTTTTCAAAGTATCTCGTCCATACTGCATAGCACTGGCCCGGCACACGCAGCGTGACGCAAGGGCAGGAGCAAAAATGCCGTACCAGGACATCTCTTTTTCATATTCAATTATTTTCACTAAGGAACACATCATGCCTATCGCCACCGCCCAAGCCGCCCAAAAACTGCTGACCCCGAACGATCATACCCTGATCATGATCGACCACCAGTCGCAGATGGCGTTCGCCACCCGCTCGATCGACCTGGCCTTGCTGCGCAACAATGCGGCCCTGGTGGCCAAGGCGGCAGCGGAATTCAAGGTGCCGGCGATCTTGACGACGGTGGCCGCCAAATCGTTCTCCGGCCCTATTTTTGACGAGATCCAGTCCGTCTTCCCCGAGCAGGCGCCGATCGACCGCACCAGCATGAATACCTGGGAAGACGCGCGCATCGCCGACAAGGTCAATGGCTACGGCAAGGGCAAGATCGTGCTGGCCGGCCTGTGGACGTCCGTCTGCATCGTGGGCCCTGCGCTGTCGGCGCTGGAGCAGGGCTTTGACGTGTACGTGATCGCCGACGCCAGCGGCGACGTCTCCGACGAGGCCCATGCGATGGCCATGCAGCGCATGATACAGGCGGGTGCGCAGCCGATGACGTCCGTGCAATACCTGCTGGAACTGCAGCGCGACTGGGCCCGCGGCGAGACCTACAACGAGACGGTGGCGACGGCCGTGGCGCACGGCGGCGGCTATGGCCTGGGCTTGATCTACGCCAAATCCATGTTCAACGCCAGCGAAGGCCATTGATTGTTCACTGACTCGGGCTCTGCCGCCCGCCGGCGGGGCCGTGTTTTCACCTGATTCGGGAGTTCCCATGCACGCACACACGATCTTGCTCAATGGCCGTTTCCACACGGTCGACAGGACGCAGCCGCTGGCGTCCGCCGTCGCCATCGCCGATGGCAAATTCCTCGCCGTGGGCGACGTCGAAGACGTGATGCGCCATCGCGGCCCCGCCACGCAGCTGATCGACCTGGGTGGCCGCACCGTGATTCCCGGCCTGAACGACTCGCATCTGCACCTGATACGGGGCGGCTTGAACTACAACCTGGAACTGCGCTGGGAAGGCGTGCCCTCGCTGGCCGACGCCCTGCGCATGTTGAAGGAGCAGGCCTTGCGCACGCCGAATCCGCAATGGGTGCGCGTGGTGGGCGGCTGGACGGAGTTCCAGTTCGCGGAAAAACGCATGCCGACCCTCGACGAAATCAACGCGGCCGCGCCCGACACCCCCGTCTTCATCCTGCACCTGTACGACCGGGCCCTGCTGAACCGCGCCGCCCTGCGCGCCGTCGGCTACGACAAGAACACGCCGAACCCGCCGGGCGGCGAAATCGTGCGCGACGCGGCCGGCAACCCCACCGGCTTGCTGATCGCCCGGCCGAACGCCATGATTTTGTATGCGACCCTGTCGCAAGGCCCCAGGTTGCCGCTGGAATGGCAGGTGAACTCGACGCGCCAGTTCATGCGCGAACTCAACCGTCTCGGCGTCACCAGCGCCATCGACGCGGGCGGGGGCTTCCAGAATTATCCCGAGGATTACGCGGTCGTCGACGAGCTGGCGCAAAAGGAGCAGCTGACCATCCGCATCGCCTACAACCTGTTCACGCAAAACAAGGGCGCGGAATTGCAGGACTTCCAGAAGTGGACCGGCATGGTGAAACCGGGCGACGGCACGGATTTTTACCGGCATAACGGCGCCGGCGAAATGCTGGTGTTTTCCGCCGCCGACTTCGAGGATTTCCTCGAGCCGCGCCCCGAACTGGCGGCCGGCATGGAAGACGAGCTGGAAAAGGTCGTGCGCCACCTGGTCGAGCAGCGCTGGCCGTTCCGCCTGCACGCCACCTATGACGAATCGATCGGCCGCATGCTCGACGTGTTTGAAAAGGTTAACCGCGACACGCCGTTCGGCGGCCTGTACTGGCTGTTCGACCACGCGGAAACCATCAGCGCGAAAAATATCGACCGGGTCAAGGCGTTGGGCGGCGGCCTGGCCATCCAGCACCGCATGGCTTTCCAGGGCGAGTATTTTGTCGAGCGCTACGGTGCCGAAGCGGCGAAGGCCACGCCGCCCGTGCAGCGCATGCTCGACGCGGGCGTGCCCGTCGGCGGCGGCACGGACGCCACGCGGGTCGCCAGCTACAACCCGTGGACGGCGCTGTACTGGCTGGTATCGGGGCGCACCGTGGGCGGCCTGGCCTTGACGGATGCGGCGGGCAGGCTGTCGCGCGACACGGCGCTGGAGCTGTGGACGGCGGGCAGCGCCTGGTTCTCTAGCGAGCAAGGCAAGAAGGGGCGCATCCGCGAAGGCATGCTGGCCGATCTGAGCGTGCTGTCGGCCGATTATTTCGCTGTGCCGGAAGAGGCGATCAAGTCCATCGAATCCATGCTGACCATGGTGGGCGGCAAAGTCGTCTACGGCCAGGGGGAATTCACGGCGCTGGCGCCGCCGGCCATCCCCGTGCTGCCTGAGTGGTCGCCCGTGCGCGCGGTGCCCGGCCATTACCGGCCCGCGGCCGGGCCGGTGCAAGCCATGCTGCCGCACCAGTGCGCGGGCGCCTGCGGCGTGCATGCGCATGCGCACGACCGGGCGCGCAAGTCGGCCGTGCCGGTTGCCGACTTTTCCGGCTTCTGGGGCGCCCTGGGCTGCAGCTGCTTCGCTTTCTAGATGGCGGTCAAGCCTTATTTGGAAATGCGCAGGATGGCCGAGGCGAGCCGCGTGAAACATGGGCTCAGCTCGCTTTCGGTGGCCGCATAGCAGTACAGGCCCGCAGGTTCGGCCGGCTTGCGGCAAGCCGCTTTCGCATCGGTGGTATTGGCCAGGCAGCGCAGCAAGTCTTCGCCCAGCTCGTTGTCCGGCCCTTCCTTGGTTTTCAGCGAGGCGCCCATGCCCAGGGTAAAGACGAAAATGCCTTCCTGGCGCGCCTTGGCCGCCATCGCTTCGACCAGGTTGCGCGAGGCGCGGTGCACATTCGTCCATTGCGCCTGCGCCGTGGCGGTGGAAGCGGTCACGACGCGGGGGGTATTGGTGACGATGGGAAACTCGCGCCGCGCCGCGTCATTATTCGCGTTATACCATGCGGGAAGCGCGGTGATCTGCTTGGCGTCGCAAGCGCCGTACTGGAGCGAGTCGCTCACTTTCATCCTGTACAGGCCCGCCAATGCCGGGTTTTGCAGTTTCGGAAAGGTGGCGAGGCCGCCTGCGTTCTGGCATTTGTTGTCCTTGGTGGGGAAGTACGAGGAAAACGCCGCCGGCGAGCCATCGGAAAAAAACACGATGACGCGCAGGCTGGAGCGGTCGACCTGCGCGATATCGTTCAGCTGCTCGCGTGCCTGGAACATGCCGGCGGAAGAGTTGGTGCCGCCGACAAAGGCGAATTGATCGATCTTTCCACCTTTCATGGTCATGCCGCTGCGGTCGAACCCGCGCTTGACCTGCCTGATCGGCACGTCGATTTGCGCTTCCGAGGCGAAGTGCAGCAAGCCGACCCGGTCGACCGTGGCGTTGAATTTGTTCAGGAAGGACTTGCCTGCCGCCCGCACGGCGTCCGCATTGTTTTCCAGCGAACGCGACGTATCCATCACCAGCACCATGTCCAGGTCCTTGCGGATGGTTTGCGCGCTGGCGGCCACGTCCAGGGTCTTGAAGCCGAGTACGCCCATCAGCGAGACGGGCAGCGAGGCGCTGGCCGCGACGTCGATGGTGACGGTGCCTCTGTCGAACACCACGCCGACGGGATGGAGGACCGGCGTCGAGAGCAGGAAGTGGTCCGGATAATTGACGTTAAAAAAATCCCTTGCCGACTGGCGCGCACTGTCCCGCTGTTCTTCTTCCGAATTGCCCGCGGTGACGCCGCGCGCCGCCGCCAGGCTGGCCGCGTCGACGGCCGCATTGAGCTTGGCCTTGACGAAGTAGCCGAGGGCGGAATCGATGGCCAGGCCCACCGAGGCGATCAGGACGACGGCCGACAGCGCCACCATGATCAGCACTTGGCCGCTTTGCCGCTTGTGTGGAATGCGCATCAGAATACCGTCATCGAAGTGAGGTTGGGCGCCAGCACGGGCGTCGTGCTGTTGCCAAATTTCAATGTGCCGAACAGCATGTCGAAATTGTAGAACGTTTCCACGGCGTAGATCAGTTCGCCATCGGCCAGCTGGCTCTGCATCAATGCCACCGTGGGGGCGTATTCGTCCCTGGCGATGCCTGTGCACGTGCCATTGCTCCAGCTGCCGCATTGCCACACCTGGCTGGCGGGCAGGTAGCCGCTGGCCTTGGCGCCGGCATCCCAGCGGTACTGTTCCAGCACGATATTGCGCAAGCCGCTCTTTGCCGTGTAGCCCATGATCTTGGTGATGTAGATCATGCCGCGCTTGTTCATGTCCAGTGGCGGCGTGCTGGCGGCCAGCGCATTCATGATGGTCTGGCCCGAGCCGCTCAGGTCGGACGTGGAGCGCGAGGCCAGGTTGGCGCCTTCGCGGCTGATGTTGAGCAGGATGGTCTTGGCCTGGATGGCGCGCGACAGGTCGGCCAGCATGAACAGCAGCAAGGCCAGCAAGGGCAGTACGATGGCAAATTCGATGGCGGCGATGCCGCGCTCGGCGCGGCGCGGAAAACGGAGAGTTGGCGCGCGCATCACAGACCGCCAAAGCTTTCATTACGCATGGTGGCCGCCACCACGAAATGCGCCTGGCCATCCCGGAACAGGGCACGGATCAAAGGCGTGGCAAACGCCCAGCGGCAATCGACGGAAATGACGACGATATCGCCTGCCTGGCCGAACATGGCGGCGCCCACCGCATCGCTGCCGTTGACGGAGATCACGGGGCTGACCTTGTCATACATGCCCATGGAACTGTCGCGTATTTTTTGCATGACGGCGTGGTAGCGCTGCTGGTTGGCGCTGTCGGGGTCGAGGTCCTTGGCCCCCGTGACGGCATAGCGCGCGCCTTCGCGCACCGCGTGCTGCATGGTCATATTGGCAAAATACGCCATGCTCAATTCAATGATGCCGATTATCAGCATGAGAAAGACCGGT
Organism: Janthinobacterium glycogeni; assembly: GCF_051380725.1. Lineage (NCBI taxonomy): Bacteria > Pseudomonadati > Pseudomonadota > Betaproteobacteria > Burkholderiales > Oxalobacteraceae > Janthinobacterium > Janthinobacterium glycogeni. Next base: position 140,527 of record NZ_JBNYXP010000004.1, read on the forward strand.
GTTATCAGGGCCAATTCGACCAGGGTGGCGCCACCCTGTCCGCTTGGCTTGCGGAATATGCGGGAATCGGCCTGTTTTAAACGCATGGGATTAATCCGGTTAGGTGCCGCGATGAAGAATGTCGGGCGGATGGTGTTTCGCCATTTGACTGGCGATTATTCTATATCGATTTTCAAGGGCATGTCTTCCAATTAAATTATTACAGGTCAAGATAATCGTAATTAACTGCCTTATTTGAATTGTGCCGGCCCCGTCCCCGCAGGGCCGGGAGTACTATGCGCGGGTATGAAAACAGGCTTGATGTCAGGATTGTCCTGCGTGCAGGCAAAGACTTGTTTTGCAAGGTGATGCAATAAAAATGCTGCAATGTAAGCAACAGCAGCGATGGCAGCAGCGATGGCGCGCCGGCGGCGCGCCCGCCCCGGCCGCGCTGCCCATCCATCGGCATGCGCCCGGCATGCGGCGACCGCTGGCGTGGGTCACGCACCGCGTTTGCGCGTGCCGGCCCAAGGCCTCTTCCTTCGTGCCCCCATGACTTCCTCCCCTGCGCGCGGCAACAGAGCAGAGGCGCGCGCGGACGAGGCTGGCAATCCGATTCGGATCAATAACATTCCCCGAAGGGAATGGGCTACACGTTAAGAGGTAAAGCATGTCAACAAACAATGTCATCCGCGTCATGCTGGTGTCGGACCACAAGACCTGGCTGTGGGGCCTGGAGCAGCTGCTCGCCGGCGCCCAGCCGGCAATGCAGGTGGTGGCCAGCGCCACCGAGATCGACGGCGCGCTGCTGCTGGCCCGGACCCTGTGTCCCGACGTCATCGTGCTTGACGCCGACCTGGGCTGCGGCGGCGCCTGCGCCATCGATTATCTGCCGCAGCTGCTCGGCAATGGCGTCTCGCGCGTATTGCTGTTCAGCGGCACGCAGGACCAGGCCGAGTGCGGGCGCGCCGTGCGCAGCGGCGTGCGCGCGGTGGTGGGCAAGGAGACGCCCGTCAAGCAAATGGTCGACGCCATCGCCCGCCTGCATCAGGGCGAGTTGTGCCTGGCCCCGGCGCTGCTCGACAGCATGCTGGGGGGGCTGAACAAGCCGGAAGCGGCACCCGATCCGGAAGAGCAGCGCATCGCCAGGCTGACGCTGAAGGAGCGCAAGATCGTTGCCATGATGGTGGAAGGAAATGGCGCGCTGAACCGTGCGATCGCCCAGCGCGCTTTTATCTCGGAGCAAACCTTGCGTAATCATCTGACATCGATCTACAGCAAGCTCGATGTCACCAACCGCCTGGAATTATATGTGTACGCCACCCGCAACCGGCTGGCCGAGTCCATGCCTGCGGAGGGGTAGTACATATGTCCTGATTATAGACAAAAAATTAAGATGGTTTGTACTGTGCATAAAATGACTTTTCTCTGATTCGATTTAATGTTTGTTTATATAAAATACACGCATCAGAAATTGGCAAATAAAAACAAGGTGAGTGTTTTTATTTTCAGACTGTATTTTCAGTTTTTATCATGTTTAAAACTTGACCTGAAAGGGAATAATATGAATTACATTAAAAACTTTATCGCCGAAGAAGATGGCGTGACCGCCATCGAATATGCGCTGATCGCTGCGCTGGTGGCTGCGGCGCTGGTCACGGCCGTCGGCTATTTCACCACCGGCCTCGATGGCGCCTTCAAGGCCATCGGCACCAAGCTGACGGGCGCGGCGATCTAAGACGCCCGCCCACCGCGCTGCACCCCGGCAGGCCAGCCGCCCATGCGCACTGGCCTGCCGGCTCCCGCCCAACGATGCGCATGCCGTCATGCGCTCGGCTTGCATCAGGTACACGATGGACCCTCATTCTTTCTGGACGTTCAGCCCCGCCATAGTCTTGTGGGGGCTGCTTGCCGCCGCTGTCTGGCATGACGTGCGCCGCCGGCGCATTCCCAACCGGCTGGTGTTTTCCGGCGCCTTGCTCGGCGTGCTGCTCAACAGCCTGGCCTTGCCCGGGCTGACGCCGGCCGGTCCGTGGCTGGCGCTGGGCGGCCTGGCCGTCGGCCTGGGCTTGCTGCTGCCCATGTATGCGCTGAAGGCGCTGGGCGCGGGTGACGTCAAGCTGATGGCGATGGTGGGGGCGTTTCTGGGCCCGCGCCCCGTCGTGCTTGCCGTGCTGTGCAGCCTGCTCGCGGGCGGCGTGCTGGCGCTGGCCGTCGCCCTGTGCCAGGGCACGCTGCGCCAGGCGTTGGGCAATGCCCGGCAATTGCTGCTGCAAGGCTGGCTGCGCGCCGCCGCAGGCGAAATGCCGCGGGTCGATGCGCCCGCCGTGCCGGGCGGCAGCTTGCCGTACGCGATCGCCATTGCCGCCGGCACCGCCATCTGGCTGGCCCTGGCGGCAGGCGGGTATGCATGAGGTGCCCGTCCGGAAACCCAAGTTTTACCAAGAGGAAAAATCATGAGAAATAGCCGCGTTGCGATCGTGCTGCTGCTGGCGTTGCTGATGGCGGGGGGCGCCGTGCTGGCGGCCGCACGCTGGATGTCAGGGCAGGGTGCGCCGGCCAGCCAGACGGTGATGGTGGCGCTGGTCGATATCGGCGTGGGTGCGAAGGTGACGCCGGCCATGCTGCGCGGCATGGACTGGCCGGTGGGCGCCATGCCGCCGGGGGCGTTTGGCGAGGCCGGCGCGCTGGACGGGCGCATCACGCGCAGCGCCGTCAGCCGGGGCGAGCCTGTGCTGGAAAGCAAGCTCGCGCCGCCCGGCGCCACCGGCGGCCTGTCGGCCATCGTCGCGGCCGGCAAGCGCGCCATGACCGTGCGCGTCAACGACGTGGTGGGCGTGGCCGGCTTTGCGCTGCCGGGCAACTTCGTCGACATTCTCGTGCATACGCAGGATGACCGCGCCAGACCGGCGGGCGGCGGGCCGCTGGCCATTTCCAAGATCGTGCTCGAACGCATCCTGGTGCTGGCCGTGGCGCAGGAATCCGGCCGCGACGACAACAAGCCCAAGGTGGTCAACGCCGTGACCCTGGAGCTGACGCCGGAGCAGGTGGAAAAGCTGGACCTGGCGCGCAGCGTGGGCAGCCTGTCTCTGGTGCTGCGCAACCAGGTCGATCCGGCGCCCGCCGACACGGGCGGCGCCACCAAGGAGTCGCTGCTGGAATGGAAGGCGCCGGCGGCAGCGCCCGTGCGCGCGGCGCGGCGCCAGACAGCCCCGGCACGCGCTGCCGCGCGCGACAGCATCACCGTCATCAAGGGCATGGATACCAGCGTCCAGCAATTTTAAATCAGCAGGCAAGCAAGGATGATCGATGAATACATTTCGTAAGCACGCCGCGGGTGCGGGCATGCGCCTGGCCCTGGCATTGGGCGGCGCGGCGGCGGGCCTGGCCTGGCCCGGCAGCGCCGGCGCGGCGGCGCCTTCCCGGCAGGCCGTCATGACCCCAGTCGCGGCGCCGCCCATGTCGCTGGGCGCCGATATCGCCCGCCTGGGCGCGCCCGTGCGCATCGCCGTGGGCAAGTCCACCTTGCGCAGCCTGAGCCTGCCGGTGTCGCAGATCGCCGTCAACGATCCGCGCGTGGCCGGCGCCAGGATGCTGGGCTCGTCCAGCCAGCTGTTCGTCTGGGGCCTGGCCCCGGGCAGCACCAACCTGATTTTGTGGGACCGGCAGCAGCGCCCCGTGATCGTCGATATTGAAGTCGAGATCGATGTCGAGGGCTTGCAGGCGCAGCTGGCCTATGTCTTCCCCGGCGAGCATGCCGTCAAGGCGGGCGCGGCCGGCGGCAGCATCGTGCTGTCGGGGCAGGTCAGCGACAGCGTCAAGGCCAGCCAGATCCTCGAGATGGCGCAAGCCTACGCCCAGCGCGGTGCGGGCGAAGCGGCGGCGCCGGCCGACGGCGCCGCCAATGTGGCCGGCGGCGTCAAGGTCATCAATATGTTGACGATCGCGGCGCCGCAGCAGGTCATGCTGGAAGTGAAAATCGCCGAAGTGTCGAAGACCCTGGTCGACCAGCTGGGCGCCAGCGTGGGCATCAGCGGCACGCGCGGCAACTGGACCTACGGCCTGCTGTCGAACCTGCTTAGCGGCCATCCCGGCCAGCTGGGCGCCGTCAACGGCAAGAACGGCAACGGGCTGACGCTCGATGCGCAAAAGCGCGACGGCCTGGTCAAGGTGCTGGCCGAACCGAACATCATGGCCATCAGTGGCCAGGAAGCCAGTTTCCTGGCGGGCGGCAAGATTTTCATTCCGGTGGCGCAAGACAGCACCACCAACAAGATCACGCTGGAGGAAAAGGAATTCGGCATTGCCGTCAAGTTCACGCCCACCGTGCTCGAAGGCGGGCGCATCAACCTGAAGGTGGCGCCGGAAGTGTCGGAGCTGAACCGCGAAGGCATCGGCATCACCACCGGCGGGGGCGCTGCCGCCAATGCGGTGCTGCCGGCCTTTACCACGCGGCGCACCACCACGACGGTGCAGCTGTTCGACGGCCAGAGTTTTGCCGTGGGCGGCTTGATCAAGAACAATGTGACGACCAATATCAAGGCCTTGCCCTTCCTGGGCGAGATTCCCGTGCTGGGCGCGCTGTTCCGCAGCAGCGATTTCCAGACGGACCGCACCGAGCTGGTCTTCATCATCACGCCGCACCTGGTCAAGCCGCTCGACAGCGAGATCGTGTTGCCGACCGATGCCTATGTGGCGCCCAGCCGCGGCGAGTTCTTCTTGCAAGGAAAAATGGAAGGCGCCGCCGCACCACGGCCGCGGCAGGATGCGGCCACGCAGACAGCGCCGGCCGGTCCGGACATTCAATAGGAGCACATCATGCAGCATCCCGTTTCCCTCTCCTTGCTGCTGGCCGCCCTGGCCGCCAGCGGCTGCGCCGCCACCCCGAACCTGGACCGCCAGTTCGGCCACAGCGTCGAGCAATTACGCCTGCGGCAAGTGTTGTCGCCGCAGGCGGGCGCGAACCGCGACCCGGTGGGCGGCATGGACGGCAAGGCCGCCCAGGCCGCCTACGCGGCGTATCAGAAAAGCTTTGCCGCGCCCGCGCCGCAAGCGGCCGCTTTCACCATCGGCGTCGGGGCGCGCAAGTGAATCTGGCGCCGTCACCACAGAACCAGCAAGGCCTATCGTGAAAATCGCCATCAATTCCAGGGATGAAAAAACGCTGTCCGCACTGGGCCAGCTGCTGCGCAGCCGCAACCGGCTCGACGAGATCGAGGCGGGCGGCGAAACGCTCGAACCGCTGCAGGCGGCGCAGTCGCCGCCCGACGTGCTGATCTTCGACCGTCCGTCGAACGACGGCGCCGACCTGGCCGCCATCGAGCGCCTCAGCAACCTGCATCCGCGCATGGCCTTCATCGTGCTGTGCCATCAGCAGCCGCCCGAATTCCTGCTGCAGGCCATGCGCGCGGGCGTGCGCGACGTGCTGCCGTTTCCCGCCGCACCGGCCAGCCTGTATGCGGCGCTCGAACGCATCGAGGAAAAGCTGGAGCGGCGCGAGCATGGCAATGGCAAGGTGCTGGCCTTCATCTCGTGCAAGGGCGGCAGCGGCGCCACCTTCATCGCCAGCAACCTCGGTTATGCGCTGGCCGCCGGCGGCCAGCAGCGCGTGGCCCTGATCGACATGAATCTGCATTTTGGCGACGCTTCGCTGTTCGTCTCCGAGAACAAGCCGCTGGCCACGCTGTCGGACGTCACGCGCGACATCCACCGGCTCGATTCCTCTTTCCTGGGATCGAGCATGCTGCACATCCTGCCCAACTACAGCGTGCTGGCCGCACCCGAAGACCCGGCCCACGCCAGCGAAGTGGCGCCCGAACACATCGACGCCATCATCCGGCAAGCCAGGCGCCAGTACGATTTCATCGTGCTCGACGTGGGCCGCAACCTCGACGCCGTCAGCGTGCGCGCGCTGGACCACGCCGACATGATCTTCCCCGTCCTGCAGGCGACCTTGCCCTACATCCGCGACGGCAAGCGCCTGCTGGGCATGTTCCGCTCGCTCGACTACGCCAGTGACAAGGTGCATATCATCGTCAACCGCCACGACAAGGGCGGCGAGATCCGCCTGCGCGACCTGGAAGCGGCCTATGGCACGGCCGTCTACCGCACCGTGCCCAATCACTACGCTTCGGCGGCCGCCTCGGTCAACCAGGGCGTGCCGATTTTACAGCTCGACAAAACCAGCCCGATCACGCGCTCGCTGCAGGAATTCGCCGCCAGCCTGGCCGGCGGCGCGGCCAGCACGGCGCGCCAGGGCTGGCTGGGCCGCGTCCTGCGGCGCGCCTGATCCACTTGCTTGATCCATGCCTTAGAACAGGAGCATTCCATGGCTACTTCCCCCATCGCCGCCTTGTCCATCCGCGAACGGCTCGGCAGCGCCAAGATCGCCGCGCTCGCGCCGCAACGCATGGCGGCCATCGACAACCGCGGCTACCGCGACCTCAAGCTGCGCATCCATGGGCTGCTGCTCGAACGGGTCGACCTGGAAAGCATGCAGCGCCTGTCGCAGGAGCGCATCCGCGAAGAATTGCGCGGCCTGGTCGAGCGCTTGCTGGACGAAGAGGCGGTGGTCATCAACGAGGCCGAGCGCAGGAGCCTGACGCGCGACATCCAGCACGAGATGCTCGGTTTCGGGCCGCTCGAAACCCTGCTGTCGGACGCCAGCGTGTCGGACATCCTCGTCAACGGCCACAAGCAGGTCTATGTGGAGCGCGGCGGGCGCCTCGAGCTGACCGACATCTGCTTCGACGATGACGCCCATTTGATGAAGATCATCGACAAGATCGTCTCGCGCGTGGGCCGCCGCATCGACGAATCGAGCCCCATGGTCGATGCGCGCCTGCCCGACGGTTCGCGCGTTAACGCCATCATCCCGCCGCTGGCCATCGACGGCCCCGTGATGTCGATCCGGCGTTTTTCCGTCGATCCGCTGCGTCTGGCCGACCTGGTTGCCTACCGCAGCATGACGGCCGAGATGGCCGAGGTGCTGCAGGGCCTGGGCAAGGCGAAGATGAATATCCTCATTTCCGGTGGCACGGGCAGCGGCAAGACCACCATGCTCAACGTGATTTCCGGCTTTATCGGTCAGACCGAACGCATCGTCACGGTGGAAGACGCGGCCGAACTGCAGTTGCAGCAGCCGCACGTGGTACGGCTGGAAACGCGTCCGCCGAATATCGAAGGCAAGGGCGAAGTGAGCCAGCGCGCGCTGGTGCGCAATGCGCTGCGCATGCGTCCCGACCGCATCATTCTGGGCGAGGTGCGCGGCGCCGAGGCGCTCGACATGCTGGGCGCCATGAACACGGGCCATGAAGGCTCGATGGCGACCATCCACGCCAACACGCCGCGCGACGCCATCACGCGGCTGGAAAACATGATCAGCATGGCGGCCGCCAACCTGCCCAGCAAGGCCATCCGGCAGCAGATCAGCTCGGCAGTGTCGGTGGTGGTGCAAGTGTCGCGCCTGATCGACGGCAAGCGCAAGGTGACGTCGATCCAGGAAATCACGGGCATGGAAGGGGAGGTCATCACGATGCAGGAAATCTTCAGTTTCCGGCAGACGGGCGTGGCCGAGGGCGGCGCGGTGGTCGGGCATTTCTCGGCCAGCGGCATCCGCCCGCGCTTTCTCGAACGCCTGAACAGCTTCGGCATCGGCGTGTCGGCCTCGCTGTTCGAACCTGCCGCGGCGGGGCGCTGAGCCGCCATGCTTTCCTATCTTGTCTATCTGTTTATTTTCCTGGCCGTCCTGCTGCTGGTAGCCGGCGCCTGGCTGGCGTGGCAGGCGGCGCGGGGGCCGGGCGCGGCGCGCGTGGCGCGGCGCCTGCAAGCCATGTATACGGCCAGCGATGGCGAACAGGCGCTGTCGATCGCCAAGCAGCGCCCGCTGAGCGCCTATCCCTTCCTGCAAGGCGTGCTGGAAGGCTTGCCCGGCGCGGGGCGCATCGAGCAGCTATTGCTGCAGGCGGGCATGCGCTGGCTCGTGGCCGGTTTCCTCGGCTATTGCGCACTCGGTGCGCTGGCCGGCCTGCTGCTGGCCGGCGCGCTGCCGCTGCCCTGGTATGTGCGCCTGGGCCTGGGCGCGGGCGGCGCCATGCTGCCATATCTGCTGGTGCGCCGCGCCAGAAGCCGGCGGCTGGCGCGCATCGAGCAGCAGCTGCCGGATGCGCTCGACCTGATGGGCCGCGCCATGCGCGCCGGCCATGCGTTTCCCACCGCGCTGAAAATGGTCGGCGAGGAGATGACGGGGCCGCTGGCCGAGGAATTCCGTGCGGTGTTCGACGAAGTCAGTTTCGGCGTCGCGATGGCCGATGCGCTGGGCAACCTGGCCGCGCGCGTGCCCAGCACGGACTTGCGCTATTTCGTCATCGCCGTGCTGATCCAGCGCGAAACGGGCGGCAACCTGACTGAATTGTTGGGCAGCATCAGCGCCATCATCCGCGACCGCCTGAAATTGCTGGGGCAGGTGCGCGTGCTGTCGGCCGAAGGGCGCATGTCGGCCTGGGTCCTGGGCCTGCTGCCGTTCGGTGCGGCGCTGATGATGCATGTGATGAATCCGCAGTTTATCGCCGTGCTGTACACGGATGGGGGCGGGCGCAAGATGGTTGCCGTATCGCTGGGCTTGCTGATGCTGGGCGTACTGTGCATCAGAAAAATTATCAATATCCGGGTGTGACATGAAAGAAAAAACACGATGAGCAACATGAGTACGGCGCAGCTGGCCTTGCTGGGCCTGCTGTTCCTGATTGTTTTCGCGCTGGCCCTGCTGGTGCTGCGCCTGTTCGCCGGCACTGCCGTGCAGGGGCGGCTGCAGGCGCTGGGCGATGCCGGTGCCGCCGGCGACCGCGGGCGCCATGCCCGGCGGCGCTGGCTGGCGCATGCCGTCAGCCTGACGCGCCCGCTGGCCCGATTGTCGCTGCCGGACGAGGGCTGGGAAAGTTCGCCCATCCGCAGCCGCTTTGTGCATGCAGGCTGGCGCAGCCAGGCCGCGCCCGCGCTGTTTTACGCGGCCAAGACAGCCTTGTTCGTGGGCTTGCCGCTGCTGGCGTATTTCCTGCTGCGCCACGGCGGGCACAATATGCTGTTGTGGCTGGTCGCGGCGGCCGCCCTCGGCTATTACCTGCCCAATGTCTGGCTGTCGCATTGCCTGAAACAGCGCCAGCGCGAAGTGTTCGAAACCTTCCCCGATGCGCTGGACCTGATGACGGTGTGCGTCGAAGCGGGGCTGGCGATGGATGCGGCGCTGGCGCGCGTGGCGCAGGAAATCGGCTTGAAAAGCGCCGTCCTGGCCGAGGAGCTGCAACTGGTGACCTTGGAACTGCGCGCCGGCAGCGCCAAGGACAAGGCCTTGCGCAACCTGGCCCTGCGCACCGGGGTGGAGGACGTGGATGCGCTGGTGACTTTGCTGATCCAGGCCGAGCGCTTCGGCACGAGCATCGCCGCATCGCTGCGCGTGCAGTCCGACCAGCTGCGCACCAAGCGGCGCCAGCGCGCCGAGGAAACGGCGGCCAGGATCGCCCTCAAGCTGCTGTTCCCGCTGATCTTTTTTATCTTCCCGTCGCTGATGGTGGTGCTGATGGGACCGGCGTTCCTGCAGATTTACCGCGTGCTGCTGCCGGCCATGCGGGGCGGCTGAGGGCTGGCCGGGGGGGCAAAAAAAAAGCTGCCGGAGTTTCCTCCGGCAGCTTTTTTTACATCAGGGCGCGTCTGGCGATCAGGCGAATGGCGCCAGCAGGGTGATCATCTGGCCGAAGATCTTCGGGCTGGCGGCGATGACGTCGCCCTTGTGCAGGTAGTCCGATTCGCCGGAAAATTCACCGACGATGCCGCCCGATTCCGTGATCATCAGGGCGCCGGCGGCGATATCCCAAGGCTTCAAGCCTTTTTCATAGAAGCCGTCCAGACGGCCGCAAGCGACGTTGGCCAGGTCCAGCGCGGCCGAGCCGGCACTGCGCACGCCCTGGCTGCGTTCGGCCATGATCTGGTACATCTTCAGGTATTCGTCGAGCGCGCGCGGGCCGGCGCCGTGGCCGGTGCCCAGCATGGCGTTCGAAATGCGGTCCAGCTTGGTGACGCGGATGCGTTTTTCGTTCAGGTAGGCGCCGGCGCCCTTGGTGGCCGTGAACAGGTCGTTGCGTACCGGATCGTAGATGACGGCTTGCGTGACGACGCCGCGATGCGCGAGCGCGATCGAGATGCAGTATTGCGGGAAGCCGTGGATAAAGTTGGTGGTGCCATCGATCGGGTCGATGATCCACTGATATTCATTCTCGTCGTGCGAGTTGGCGGAAGCTCCCGATTCCTCGGCCAGGAACGCGTGGTCCGGGTAGGCTTTGGACAGCACCTCGATGATGGCTTGTTCGGCCGCCTGGTCGATGTCGGTGACGAAATCGTTATGTTGTTTTTCCGTGACGACGACGCGGTCGAGGTCAAATGAGGCGCGATTGATGACGGCGGCGCCGCGGCGGGCGGCTTTGATCGCCGTGTTGAGCATTGGGTGCATGTGAGCTTCCGTTAAAAGCACGCGACCGCCCATGGCCGCCTCGCGGCGCCGGTACGATAGAGTGCAAGAATGAATTAAAGAGCGGAGCGGTGCCGAAGTGGTTAAAATCCCGGCCTGGAGTCAGCGTTGTGTGACTCCGTTTCCCGAAATTTCCTGTATCGATACCGCGCAATAGCGCTATTTTAAATGAATCTGCCCGAAATCAACACGTCTCTTTTCAACCGCCTGCGATTTATTCTTGTCGAAACTAGTCGTCCTGGCAACATTGGCGCCGTCGCGCGCGCCATGAAAACGATGGGTTTTTCCGATCTGGTGCTGGTCAACCCCCGTTTTCCCGATGCCTTGACGGATGCGGAAGCGGTGGCCTTCGCCAGCGGCGCGCAGGATATTTTGTCCGGCGCGCGCATCGTCGGCTCGATCGCCGAGGCGCTCGAAGGCTGCAATTACGCGGCCGCCGTGTCGGCGCGCCTGCGCGAATTCTCGCCGCCCGTCACGGCCCCGCGCGCCATCGCCGCGCAGCTGGCCGCCAGCGCAGACCTGCATGCGGCTGTCATTTTCGGCAACGAGCGTTTCGGCTTGCCCAACGAGATCGTCGAGCAGTGCAATGTGCTGATCAACATTCCCGCCAATCCCGAGTATTCCTCGCTGAACCTGTCGCAGGCGGCGCAGGTCGTCGCCTACGAATGTCGCGTGGCGGCCCTCGGCGATGGGCAAATCGCCAGTCCCGTCGGTTTCCACGGCGACGCGGCCAGCCTGGCGCAGGTCGACGGCATGTATGCGCACCTGGAACAGGCGCTGGTCGCCATCGACTTCCTCGACGCGGACAATCCGAAAAAGCTCATGCCAAGGTTGAAACGCCTGTTTTCGCGCACGGGGCTGGAAACGGAAGAAGTCAACATCCTGCGCGGCATCGCGCGGCATATCCTGGCGGTCGTCAAAAAAGGCCCATGATCGAGACCCGGCTGCTGCGCCAGTTCATCGCCGTCGCCGAGGAACTCAATTTCCGGCGCGCGGCCGAACGGCTGCACATGGCGCAGCCGCCGTTGTCGCAGGCGATATTGCGGCTGGAAGAGGCGCTCGGCTACCCCGTATTCGAGCGCACGAACCGCAAGGTCAGCCTGACGCCGGCGGGGGATGCTTTCCTGGCCGCGGCGCGCCAGGTGCTGGCCAGCCTGGAAGAGGGCGTGGCCGCCACGCGCCGCGTGGCGCAGGGCATCGAAGGGCACTTGCGCCTCAGTTTTATCCACATCACGCCGTACGTCCACGTGCTGGACGCCTTGCGCGCCTTCCGCGCCGCTTCGCCCGCCGTGCAATTCACCTTGCGCGAAGCGTCGACGCAGCAGCAGGTCGAGTGGCTGGAGCGGGGCGAGGTCGATATCGCCCTGCTGCGCGCGCCCGGCCGCAGCACGCCGGGCCTGCGCTTCGAGCGCCTGTCGGGCGAAGACATCCTTGTTGCGCTGCCGTCGAACCACCGCTGCGCGGGGCAGGCGCGCGTGGGCCTGGCGGACCTGGCCGGTGACGATTTCGTCGCCTCGCCGCGCGAGCTGGGCCAGGGCTTCCACGACCAGCTGGCCAGCCTGTGCCTGCATGCGGGTTTCGTGCCGCGCGTGGTGCAGCAGGCGCGCCGGCTGCAAACAGTGCTGGGACTGGTGGCGGCCGGTTTTGGCGCGGCCCTGCTGCCGGCCAGCCTGGGCGCTTGCGCGCCAGCGGGCGTCGTCATGCTGCCGCTGGCAAGCAGCGCGCCCGAGGCATTGCGCCAGCTCGACCTGTACATGGCATGGGACCCGCGGCGCACCTCCGCCGTGCGAGAACGGCTGCTGGTGCAGCTGCGGCGGTCTGCCGCTCAGTGAGACGTTAAACGTCTCGTTTCAAGATAAATAAGATATTTTACAGATGGTGGTGCAGGGGGCAGCATGGCGTTTTTGATTGTCAGGAACTGCCATGTCCACCATGTCCTCGCGCGCAGTGCTGCCGTCCGCCACGCTGCCATCCGCCATTTATCTGCTTTCCCTGTGCAGTTTTGCCTTTGGCTTGTCTGAATTCATCGCCGCCGGCCTGTTGAGCCCCATGGCGCGCGACTTGCACGCCAGCGTGGCGGCGGCCGGCGGCGCCATCGCCGCGTATGCGCTGGGCGCGGCCATCGGCGCGCCCATCCTGACGGCCCTGCTGGCGCGCCGGCCCACGCGCCAGGTGCTGGTGGCCACCATGCTCGTGCTGGCGGCCGGCAGCATGGCCATGGCGGCCGCGCCGGCGTTGGGCGCGCTGCTCGGTGTGCGTTTTGCCGTGGGCCTCGCGCATGGCGTGTTCATGGCCGTCGCCTCGCATGCGGCCACCAGCCTGGTCGACCCGTCCCGCGCGGGACGGGCGCTGTCCGTCGTCTGGCTGGGCCTGACCCTGGCGCTGGCGTGCGGCGTGCCGCTGGGGACGTGGCTGGGCGCCGTCTCGTCGTGGCGCTGGGTATTTACGGCCATCGGCGTGCTGGCCCTGTGCGGCGGTGCCGGCTTGCGCTGCGCCATGCCGGCCGCGCGCCAGCAGCTGGCTGCCACGTCGGCGCTGGCCAGCCTGCGCGCCATCCTGCAGCTACCCCTGCTGCTGGCGGCCGGCGTGGCGGCGCTGGTCAGCGTGGCCACCTTCAGTTTTTTCACGTATGTCTCGCCCTTCCTGCTGCAGCTGGGCGGGCTCGATGCGGGCTGGCTCAGCGCCGCCATGCTGTGCTTTGGCGTGTGCGCCATCGGCGGCAACCTGCTGGGCGGCTGGTGCGCGGATCGTCCCCACGCGCTGCGCTTCACCGTGCTGGCCCTGGCCGCGCTGGCGCTCAACCTGCTGGGGTTTTATGCGCTGCGCACGCATCCCCTGGCCATGCTGGCCCTGTGCGGCTCCCTGGGCTTGCTGTTCTTCGCCCTCGTCACCCTGTCGACCATGCGCTTGCTTCGTCTGGCGCAGCGGCATTGCCCGGGCAGCGATGCGGTGGCGGCGGGCTTGAATATCGCCGCCTTCAATGCGGGCACGGCTGCCGGCGGCGCGCTGGGCGGCGTGCTGATCGTCGCGTTTGGCTTGCCCGGCATCGCCATCGGCGGGGCGCTGGCGGCAGTGCTGGCCATGCTGCCGCTGTGCTTACAGTCGCGCAAACTAGACGCGCCGCTCTAGTTTTTGCGTTCAAACGCCCGCTGCCTTTGGCGTACACTGGCTTGCAAAAGGCCGTACACAACAAGGGGAGACATGGCAATGGAGACATGCAGATGCGACGCAGATCGTTTCTGAAACTGGGCTTGCTCGGCGCCTGTGCGCTGGCCGCCGGCGGCGCCGCCTACCGGCTCGTGCGCGGACCGGCGCCCCCTGGCCGTTTCGTGCTCGACGGCGAAGCGCGCGCGGCGCTGGCGGCCATCGTGCCGGCCATGCTGGGCAGCGCGCTGCCGCAAGATACGGGCGATACGGGCGCGCGGGCCGCGGCGCTGGACGGCGCCATCGCCGGCGTGGCCACGGCCATCCATGGCTTGCCGCTGGCGGCGCAGCAGGAAGTGCAGGATTTGTTCGGCCTGCTGGCGCTGGCGCCCGCGCGGCGCTTTGTCGCCGGCGTAACAGGTGGCTGGCGCGAAGCCGATCCGGCCCAGGTGGCCGCCTTTCTGCAGGCGTGGCGCACGCACCGCCTGGCCACCCTGCAGACGGCCTACCTGGCCCTGCATGATCTGATCCTCGGTGCCTGGTACGCCGATGCCGCCCACTGGTCCGACATCGGCTATCCGGGACCGCTGCCCGAACTGAGCGCATAAGGCATCCATGAGCACATCCCCCATTCCTGACCCCATCGCCATCGGCGTGGCCAAAGGCTGGAACGTCATCGACGCCAGCAGCCTGAGCACCGACCGCAGCTTCGAAGCCGATGTCGTCGTCATCGGCAGCGGCGCCGGCGGCGGCGTGACGGCGGAAATCCTCGCGCTGGCCGGCCTGAAGGTCCTGATCGTCGAGGAGGGCGGCTTGAAGTCCTCGCGCGATTTCAAGATGCGCGAAGCGCAGGCTTATCCCGCGCTGTACCAGGAATCGGCCGCGCGCAAGACGCGCGACAAGGCCATCAACATTTTGCAGGGCCGCACGGTGGGCGGCTCGACCACCGTCAACTGGACCTCGAGTTTTCGCACGCCGCCCGGCACCCTCGAATACTGGCGCCTGCATTTTGGCTTGTCCGGCTATGCCGTCGACACCATGGCGCCGTGGTTCGCCATGATGGAGAAGCGCCTGCACGTGAGCGACTGGGCCGCGCCGCCCAACGAAAACAACGATTTATTGCGCCGTGGCGCCGCGGCGCTGGGGATTCCGACTGCCGCCATCCGGCGCAACGTGAACGGCTGCTGGAATCTCGGCTACTGCGGCATGGGTTGCCCGACGAACGCCAAGCAGTCGATGCTGGTGACGACCATCCCGTCGGCGCTGGCGCTGGGCGCGGGCCTGCTCGTGCATGCGCGCGCCGAACGTTTCAGCTTCAAGGGCGAGCGCGTCGACAGCCTGCAGGTGACGGCGCTCGACGCGGCCGGGCAGGCGCCCACGGGTGTGCGCCTGACGCTGCGCGCCAAACACTTTGTGCTGGCCGGCGGCGCCATCAATTCGCCGGCGCTGCTGCTGCGCTCGCAGGCGCCCGACCCGCACGGCTTGCTGGGCCGGCGCACCTTTCTGCATCCGACCGTGGTGTCGGCAGGCCTGTTTACGCAGCGCGTCGACGCCTATGCGGGTGCGCCGCAGACGATTTATTCCGACCATTTCCTGCACACGGCGCCCATCGACGGCCCCATCGGCTACAAGCTCGAAGCACCGCCTTTGCACCCGCTGCTGATGGCCACCACCATGGGCGGCTTCGGCGACGAGCATGCGCGCACCATGCGCGAATTTCCCCATGCGCACGCCTTGCTGGCCTTGCTGCGCGACGGATTTCACCATGAGGCGGCCGGCGGCAGCGTCTCCATCGACAGCTTCGGCGCGCCCGTGCTCGACTATCCGCTCACGCCTTTCATCTGGGATGGCGTGCGGCGCGCGCTGCTGTCGATGGCGGAAATCCAGTTCGCCGCCGGCGCGCGCAGCGTGTATCCCGTGCATGAGCTGGCCAGCCACTACACGAGCTGGGCGCAGGCGAAGCAAGCCATCGACGCCTTGCCGATGAAGGCGCTGCTGGCGCGCGTGGTGTCGGCCCACGTGATGGGCGGCTGCGCCATGTCGGACGATGCGCGCCTGGGCGTGACGGGCGCGGATGGCCGCTATCACGGCGTGCGCAACCTGTCCGTGCACGACGGCGCGCTGTTCCCCACCTCGATCGGCGCCAATCCGCAACTGACGATTTATGCGCTGGCCGCGCGCCTGGCCAGCGGCCTGGCGCAGGAGCTGACGGGCAAGCCCGCGCCCGTTCCCGTCGCAGGCTCGGCATGATCGCGCGCATTCTCAGGTGGCTGCTGCTGCTGCAAGTGCTGGCCGTGCTGGGGTTGGCGTACCTGGCCATGCAGGCGTGGGGCGTCGCCTCGCCCGCCATGGCCCTGCTGCTGGCGGGCGCCATGCTGCTGGCTGTTCGCGCGCTGATCGTGGCGCGCAATTTCTGGCAGAGCCGGCGACTGGGCAGCCCCGTGCCGGCGGAATACCAATTGGGTGCCGGGGGCGCCGCGCGCCTGTTTTTCGGCGAGCTGCGCGCCACGCTGTGGACCTCGTCGTGGGGCATGCTGCGCCCGCGCCTGCATGCGGCCGACACCATCGCTGGCCAGGGTCTGCCGGTGCTGCTGGTGCACGGCTATGTGTGCAACCGGGGCTACTGGACAAAGCTGAGCCGGCAGCTGGCGCAGGCGGGCATCGCGCACGACGGCATCGACCTGGAGCCGATAGGCGCCGATATCGAGGACTTCGTGCCGCAGGTCGAGCAAGCGATCGAGGCGCTCTGCGCCCGCACGGGCAGCGACCGCGTGATCATCGTCGCCCACAGCATGGGCGGCCTGGTGGCGCGCGCCTGGCTGCGCCATTACGGCGCGGCCCGCGTGGCGCGCATCGTCACCATCGGTACGCCGCATCACGGCACGGCGCTGGCCAACCTGGCGGCGGGGACGAATGCGCGGCAGATGAGCCGCATCGACGATGCGCCCAGCGGCTGGCTGGCGCAGCTGGCCGCCAGCGAGACGCCGGAAACGCGCGCGCTGATCACGTCGATCTATTCGCATCACGACAATATCGTCGTGCCGCAGTCGTCCGCGCAGCTGCCCGGCGCGCGCAATCTCGCCTTTGGCGGCATCGGCCACGTGGCGCTGGCCAGCGACGCGCGCGTGCTGCGCCGGCTGCTGGCAGAAATCACTATCAAGAACGAAGTCGCCCAGCCCCCGTCGGTCCCCCATTTCGCCTGAGTCCTGTTGTGTTTTGTCTGCATGGCAAGACTGTCTCTTTTGACTCTGCTGTTGCCGCTGTTTAACAGCGCAAGGGGCAGAAAGTGCTGTTTTCCACTGGCGTACTGTATTAAGCTAACGTCAGAAGATCGCCGGAGAAAATTTGTTCATGAGGCCGCTTGCGCCGTTCCGCAGGCGTCCGGACGCGAGATATTTCTCTGGATGTATGGCAAGATATTGTAGGATTGCTATGTAGGCGCGCATGCGGAAAGATCAACGCAGGCGGAAAATGAGTCCATGCAGCTTTTATTGGGGGCGCTAATTGTCCGCACGTATACTGATTATCGAAGATAACGCCACCAATATGGAATTGATGGTGTACTTGCTGCGCGCCTTCGGGTACACGCCGCTGGCCGCCTATGACGGCGAAGAGGGCGTGCGCATGGCGCGCAGCGAATTGCCCGACCTGATCATTTGCGACGTGCATTTGCCCAAGCTCGACGGCTATGGCGTCGTGGCGGAGCTGAAGAAAGACCCGCTGCTGCGCAAGATTCCTGCCTTGGCCGTGACGGCGCTGGCCATGGTGGGCGACCGCGAACGCCTGCTCGAAGCGGGCTTCAATGGCTACATCGGCAAACCGATCGAGCCCGACCTGTTCGTCGCGGAGCTGGAGTCTTTTTTACCCGGGGCGCCGTCGACGCCAGCTAAAAACGACATAGCCACCATCCTGATCGTCGATGATCATGTGCTGAACCGCGAGTTCCTGACCGCTCTGCTCGGCTACGGCGGCCACCGTCTGCTGGAGGCGGCCAATGGCGCCGATGCGCTGGAAATCCTGCGCACCGAGCGGCCGGACCTGATCATCTCCGACATCCTCATGCCGAACATGGACGGCTACGAATTCGTCACGCGCGTGCACGCCGATCCCGCGCTGACCGACGTGCCCATCATCTTTTATACGGCCACTTACCGCGAGCAGGAAGCGATCCTGCTGGCGCAGGCGTGCGGCGTGCGCTGGGTGCTGCCCAAACCGTCCGATCCCGAGGTTATCGTGCGCACCGTCAACGAGGCGCTGGGGCTGATGCCGGCGGCCCAGGTGGCGGCGGGGCCGGGCGCGGGCGGCGGAGCGGCGCTTCCCGCCACGGGCAAGCTGGCCGGCATCGAGCATCAGGTCAGCGGCTACCTCGACGAACTCGAATCGAGCAGCCAGCAGATTTCGCAGCTGGCCAGCCAGCGCGAGGGCCAGGCCGCGCTTCCCGAGGACCTGGGCGTCATGACGGAGCGCCTGTCGCGCTCGCTGTCGAGCCTGCAGGCGGTCAGCCTGCGCCTGACGGCCCTGATCGAACTGGGCATCGAACTGGGCGCCGAACGCGATCCGCGCGCCCTGATCGAGGCGGGCTGCAAGGTGGCGCAGAATATCTGCGTCTCCAAGTACGCCTGCATCGGCGTGCTGGAAGAGGGCGCCGAAAAGCTCAGCTATTTTTCCTCGTGCGGCGCCGAGAAAAACCTCGAGCGCATCGCCAGCGCGCCGCGCACGGGCATTTTGAACCGCTTGCTGGAACAGCGCCAGCCCTACCGGGTCAACGGCTTGAAGGGCGATCCCGGCGCGCTGGGCCTGCCCGACACGCACCCGCCCGTGCATTCCTTCCTGGGCGTGGCCATCGCTTCGCGCGAACGCAGCCACGGCTGGCTGTATCTGGTCGACAAGCTGGGGGCGCATGAATTTTCCGAAGTCGACGAGCGGGTCGCCGCGACGGTGGCGGCGCAGATCGCCGTCGCCTACGACAACCTGCTGCTGTACGACGAGATCAAGCGCCATCACGAGCAGCTGACCCTGGATATGGCGGCGCGCATCCGTCTCGATGAGGACTTGCGCCGCTTCCGCCTGGCGATGGATGCCACGGCCGACGCGATTTTCCTCGTCGACCGCGCCGGCATGTGCTTCGTCGACGTCAACCAGACGGCTTGCCGCATGCTTGGTTTCGAGCGCGAGGATTTCCTGCGCGTGGGGCCGGGCCGCGCGCACGAGGGCGAATCCCAGCTCGAAGAGCTGTACAACAAGCTGCTGGCCGGCGACCAGGGCGGCCCGATGACGGAACTGCAGCTGCAGCGCAAGGATGGCTCGCCGCTGTCGGTGGAAGTGCAGCGGCGCACCCTGCGCTCGGGGCAGAGCTGGATCCTGGTGGCCGTGGCGCGCGACATCACCGAGCGCAAGGATGCCGAACAGCGCCTGATGAAGCTGGCCCATTTCGATACCTTGACGGGCTTGCCGAACCGCAGCCAGTTTTTCGCCTCGCTGACCCATTCGCTGGCCCAGGCGGCCGAACACCAGTGGGCCGTGGCCGTGCTGTTCATGGATGTCGACCGCTTCAAGAATATCAACGATACCCTGGGCCACACCATCGGCGACGACCTGCTGCGCCAGTTTTCCAGCCGCCTCGTCGATTGCCTGCGCGTGCGCGACACCATCGGCCGCTTCGGCGGCGACGAATTCGCCGCCATCCTGCTGCTGCCCGAAGGCGCCCAGCATGCCGTGGGCGTGGTCGACAAGATCCGCGAGGCGATGCGCAAGCCCTTCGACTTGCAGGGCCACGAGGTGACGGTGACGGTCAGCATCGGCATTTCCGTGTTCCCCGAGGATGCGGTCGATGCGGATACCCTGATTCAATACGCCGACACGGCCATGTACCGCGCCAAGGAAGCGGGGCGCGACGCCTTCCGCTTCTTCACGGCGGAAATGAATGCGCAATCGATGGCGCGGCTGGACATGGAAAACGCCTTGCGGCGCGCCATCGACAACGAGGAATTCGTGCTGTTCTTCCAGCCCAAGGTGAACATCATCTCGGGGCGCATCAGCGGCGCCGAAGCCCTGATACGCTGGCGCCGTCCCGGCCAGGGCATGGGCTCGCCGGCCCTGTTCATCCCCCTGCTGGAAGAAACGGGTCTCATCGTACGCGTCGGCAACTGGGTGCTCGACGAGGCGTGCAAGAAGATCAGCGAGTGGGGCGCCAGCAGCATCGGCCCCGTGCACCTGTCGGTGAACGTGTCGGGCATCCAGTTCTTCGTCGGCGGCCTGGAAGAGGAAGTGCTCAAGGCCATCCGCAAGTACGATATCGCGCCCGACCTGCTGGAACTGGAGTTGACGGAAAGCTCGCTGATGTCGAATGCCGAGGAAACCATCTCCGTGCTGCGCAACCTGAAGGCGCTGGGCATCCAGATTTCCATCGATGATTTCGGCACCGGCTATTCCAGCCTGGCCTACCTGAAGCGCTTCCCCATCGACAAGCTGAAGATCGACATCGCCTTCGTGCGCGAAGTAACGAGCAATCCGGACGACGCGGCCATCGTGCTGGCCATCATCAGCATGGCGCACAGCATGAAACTGGACGTGATCGCCGAAGGCGTGGAAAACGATGCGCAGCTGGCTTATTTGCGGCGCCACGGCTGCGACGAGATGCAGGGCTATTATTTCAGCCGCCCCGTGCCGCAGGAAGAATTCGAGCAGATGCTGATGAAAGGCCAGCAGCTGCAGGCGCCGCAGGATGCGGACAGCGAAGAGCAGCAAACCTTGCTGATCGTCGACGACGATGTCTTCATGCTCGACGTGCTCAGCGACTTCCTGGCGCAGGACGGCTACCGCATCCTGACGGCGCAGACGGCGGCCGAGGGCTTCGACATCCTGGCGCGCCACAAGGTGCAGGTGATCCTGTGCGACCAGTGCATGCCGCTCATGAGCGGCACCGAATTCATGGAGCGGGTCAAGCACCTGTGCCCCGACACTTTCCGCATCATGCTGTCGGCCTTTGCCGACCTGACGCCCATCATGGCGGCCATCAACCGCGGCGCCGTCGACCGCTTCTACACCAAGCCGTGGAAAGGCGCCGTGCTGCGCGAGAATATCCGCGAAGGCTTCCGCCTGCACAAGCTGCTGCATGGCCCCGTGAAAGCGGCGGCTTAGGCGTTTGCTGCGCGCAAGCAGCCGGCCGCAGCGTGCGCTGGCGCACCGTGAGCAGCAGCTTTCCATCGAATTAGACTCCCGTCTCTAGTTTTGCTCTCTAGAATAAAAACATCCATGTAGTGGCATGGCCTTTCACATGACGGGAGCTGGCGATGGTAAAGAAATTGAAGGAACTGGCGGAAGACACGGAATTGGCAAGCGCCGTGCGCTCGTCCGCGCAGCAGATCTGGCAAGCGGGCCTGGGCGCCTTCGCCAAGGCGCAGGAAGAGGGCGGACGCGTGTTTTCCCGGCTGGTGAAGGAAGGCACGGAATTCCAGAAGCGCGCCGAAGACAAGGTGGCCGATGTCAGCGGCAGCGTCGGCAAACTGGCCGATGGCGTGGGCAAGCAGGCCAGCGGTTCCTGGGACAAGCTGGAACAGGTGTTTGAGGAGCGCGTGGCGCGCGCACTGGCCACCATCGGCGTGCCCATGCAAAACGATATCGCCGCGCTGCACGCCAGGATCAATGCCTTGAGCGTGCAGGTAGCGGCGCTGTCATCCAGGGCCGCTCCGGCGGTCAAGCCGAAGGCTGCGGCCCAGCCCGTGGTAAAGGCGGCGCCGAAAGCGGCACCGAAGGCGGCCGTCGTCAAGGCACCGGTCAAGACGACAGCCAAGACGCCCGCCAAGACGCCCGCCAAGACGCCCGCCAAGACGCCGGCCAAGGCGGCGCCGCGCACCGCGGTCAAGCCCGTGAGCAAGCCCGCCGCCAGGCCGGCGGCGAAGAAAAAAGCATCGCCGGCCTGAGCCGGTGCCGCATCTCTCCAGCCTGCGCGAGCAGGCTTTTTCTTGCCCTGGCTTTTCGTTGGCGCCCGGGGGCGGAGTGTTTCATTACAGCTATCTTAGGTGGTATGCTTGAGGCAGAACACAGAGAGATTGCCCGCCATGCTACAAAAAGCACCACGCCGTACCCGCGAACGCATCCTGGAGTTGTCGCTGCGCCTGTTCAATGAGTTTGGTGAGCCGAATATCACGACGACCGTGATTGCGGAAGAGATGAACATTTCGCCGGGAAACCTGTATTACCACTTCCGTAACAAGGACGACATCGTCAACTCGATCTTCGTCCAGTTCGAGGCGGAAATCGAACGCATCCTGACCGTGCCCGACGGGCGCCGCTCGAATATCGAGGATGTCTGGTTGTATCTGCACCTAATGTTCGAACTGATCTGGCGCTACCGCTTTTTCTATCGCGACCTCAACGATTTGTTGTCGCGCAACCGCAAGCTGGAATTGCACTTCAAACTGATCCTGGCGCACAAGATCAAGGTGGCCACGCAGCTGTGCGAAGATTTGCGCAGCGAACAGTCGCTCGAGGCGTCGGACATGGAAGTGGCCGCCATGGCGACGAATATGGTCGTCGTCGCCACCTACTGGCTGTCGTACGAATACGTGCGCAATCCGCGCAAGTACAGCGAGCAGCAATCGATGTCCGATGCGCTGGCGCGCGGCTGCTACCAGGTGCTGTCCCTGATCGGCCCCTATTTGCGCAATGAAACGCATTTGCTGTTTCGCAAACTGTCGGAAGAGTATGTGACCAAACTCAAGAACGACTGACGCTGCTGCTGGCGCCACGTCGTCCATCACTGGAGAGAGATATGGCTTGGAAACAATTCCCCTATCCGGACGAAGCATATGTCTACACGCCGCAGACCCTGGAAGCGGCCTGGGCGCGCCTGCATGCGGGCGATGTGGAACCGTTTCCCACGCACCCTGCGCTGGTGCAAGCCTGGCTGGCCTTCCATGCGGGCGACTTCGAGCGGGCCGTGAAGCTGGGCCTGGCTGTCGGCGTGCCCGGCTATGCGGTGGCGCACAAGGCCACCTGCATCTACGCCACGCACCTGGAAGGCAACGACAGCCAGAAACTCGACATGTACGAGGAGGTGGCCGAGCGCTGCGAGCGCCAGCAGAGCGAGCAGCCGGACAATCCGGCCGGCTACTACTGGCATGCCTACAGCCTGGGCCGCTACGCGCTCGGTACTTCCGTCGTCAAGGCCCTGGCGCAAGGCATGGGCGCGCGCGTGCGCAACAGCCTGGACCGCACGATGACGGTGGCGCCCATGCATGCGGAAGCGCATATCGCGTTTGGGATTTATCATACGGAAATTATCGACAAGGTCGGCGCCATGATAGGGGGGCTGACCTATGGCGCCAACAAGGAAGACGGCTACCAGCACTTCAAGACGGCGCTGGCCCTGACGCCATATTCGGCGCTGGCGCACAGCGAATATGCGCGCGCATTGAATATGCTCGATGGAAAGAAAAAGCTGGCGGAAGCGCTGGCCCTGTATGAAAAGGCGGCCGAGTGCATGGCACTGGACGCCAAGGAACGCCTCGAAGTCGAGGCGGCGATCGATGAATTGAAAGGGTAGGGATACTGTGATCAAGGCTTTATGTGTGTATTGTGGCGCCAACGCGGGCGTCTCGCCGGACTATGCCGTGGCGGCGCGCGAACTGGCGCGCGTGCTGGTGGCGGAAAATATCTCGCTCGTGTATGGCGGCGGCAAGGTGGGCCTGATGGGCGTGATCGCCGATGAAGTGCTGCGCCTGGGCGGCGAAGTGACGGGCGTGATTCCCACCCAGCTGGTGGAGCGCGAAGTGGGCCACATGGGCTTGACGCGCCAGTTCATCGTGAAGGACATGCATGAGCGCAAGGCGATGATGGCCAGCCTGTCCGACGCCTTCATCGCCATGCCGGGCGGCTATGGCACCCTGGAAGAACTGTTCGAGATGCTCACATGGGCCCAGCTGGGCTTGCATGCCAAGCCTATCGGCCTGCTCAATGTTGACCGTTTCTATGATGGCTTGATTGCTTTCGTGCAAAACGGCAAGGAGCAGGGTTTCATTCGCCCGCAGCACGCGGCGTTCCTCAATGCCGACGCCGATCCTGCCGCGCTGGTGCAGCGCCTGAAGGAGTGTGCGCCGTAACGCCGTTTTTGTCTGGCCGTGCTTCCGCCGTCAGGCAACTATTTTCCCTGTCGCTTGAAAGGGCCATGCAGTACGCACTGCATGGCTTTTTTATTTCCGCATGGGAAAATTGATCGGCCCTGATGAGTTAATTAATAAAAATATGGCAAAAAAATTGCAGTGAAGGCATGTTTTTTTGAAAATGAAGATGCTTTTTAGGTATGGCTGTGGTCTACTGACATGGTTCAAAAGTTAGGAATATCGGACACCGACGAGCGTTGTACAGACTCCCCAAAAAAGGTGCCGGTCCATTTCAAGTTGCCACAACCACGCTACTTCATCATCTCGAAAGGATGCTATTTTGAAACCTATGACCTTCTTGCGCGCGACCGCTGTCGCCGCCATCCTCGCCGCTGGCGGCGCCCACGCGCAAACCACCACGATCACTTTCGATCCGCTGGAACAACCCGGCCACTTCGCTTCCCTGTTCCCCTCCTATTCCGAAGGCGGCTACAATTTCGATAGCAGTTTCCTGGGTCTGTTGAGTTCGGCACATCAAAGCAGCTTCGCCTACGCCGGCTCGGCCGGCCTGGGGGCGACAGCGCTGTCGACAACGACCCTGTCGCGTGCCGACGGTGGCGCTTTCTCGCTGAGCTCGATCAGCCTGGCCGACTTCGTGAGCTTGCCGGGTTCCTTCGACGTCACGTTTGTCGGCCACCAGGTGGGTGGCGGCACGGTAACGCAAACCTTCAGCCTCAACGGCAGCCATACTTTCAGCAATTACAACTTCACGGGCTTCGACAATCTGCTGTCGGCATCGTGGAAAGAGGGCGCCTTCCGTACCTTCCAGGTCGACAATATCTCCGCCAGCGTGAGCGCCGTGCCGGAACCGGCCACCTACGGCATGCTGCTGGGCGGTTTGGGCCTGCTGGGCTTCATGCTTCGCCGCAAGAACGCCGCCTGAACCTGAACCTGAACCTGGCGCCGGCCACGCCGGCGCGCCAGTCGCCATGTAAAAAGCCGCCTGTTTTGCAGGCGGCTTTTTTACGCCATCCGGCGCCAGCCTTTACGACCACAGGCGCTGGCCTGCCAGGTCGAGCTGGGTCAGGTACAGGCGCACGTCGAATTCGTACTGGTGGTATTGCGGTTCCATATATGTGCACAGCTTGTAGAAGGCTTTGTCGTGCTGCTTTTCCTTGACGTGCGCCAGTTCGTGCACAGCGATCATGCGCAGGAATTCCAGCGGCACTTCCTTGAACATGGTCGCCACGCGGATTTCATGTTTTGCCTTGAGCTTGCCGCCCTGCACGCGCGAGATCGAGGTATGCAAGCCCAGCGCATGCTGGATCACATGGATCTTGCTGTCGAACGCCACCTTGTTGATCGGGTCGGCATTGCGCAGGAATTCATTCTTCAAGTCCTGCACATACTGATATAAAGCCTTGTCGTTGCGCACATCGTGCGCGTTCGGGTAGCGTTTTAACAACACTTCGCCCAGCTTGTCTTGCGCGATCAGTTGCTGCACTTGTGCCTGCGTTTGTTCGGAATAGGCGCTCAGGTATTTCAGGGATGGCTGCATGCGGGGAAGGGCGGGACGTGGCGCGGAGGTATCGGTAAGGCGAGAATGTACCATACCGCCGCGCCCTGCGCTGCGCCAGCCCCTGCACGGAGCCGCCAGGGCCGCCCTGTGCCTTCCCGCGCCAAGCCGCGCGTGGCCGGGCTAAGCCGCTCAGCCCGGCCAATCCCGCCAGCCCGGTCAGCCCTTGTCGTCTTCGTCCTTGCCGCCCTGCCGGCCGCTGCCGCCGCTGCGTCCCGCCGTGCTGCTGCGGTTTTCATTGGCGCGCTGGGCCGATTGCCGGCTTTCGCCGCCTTTCCTGCCGATTTCCGCCATGTGTTCGCGGTTGCGGCTGACGGCTTCACCGCCTTTCTGCCCGGCACGGCGTGCTTCTTCCGAGTCGAATTCATGCGCCGTGCCCTTTTGATGGGCTGCCTGGCCGCCCTTGCTGGCAATTTCGCGTTGCTGCTCCTCGTTCATGGCGGCGAAACCGCGCTTGGCCGGGCCTTTGGCGCTGCCCGATTCGCCGGCTTTCTGGCTGCTGCCAGCGCCTTTGCCCTGTTCATTACCTTGATTGCTAGCCATGTCGCTCTCCTTGCTGTCAAGTGGGGGTCAAGTGGTTTGTGCAGGCGCTCAATGCGCCTGATCGGATTGCCTGCCGGTATCGTGGCTGCGGCCCGCGCCGTCGCGGTGGCCCGTGGCGTGCATTTTTTCGATCATTTCACGCTGGCGCTGCGTGGCTTTTTCCGTTTCCTCGGCCGTCTTGCGCACCACTTCGTCAGCGAAGGCCACGGCCGTGCGGCTCGTTTCGGGCAGGTGGTTCTCTGCCGTGCGGTTCATCTCGACATTGGCGTTGGCGACGAGATTGCCGAGCTGCTGCTGGTATTGCTGCAGCTTGTTGCTGCTTGGCTGCAACTGGCTGGCGGCCAGCGACATGAACTCGCCCGTGTCGCGCGCGCCCAGCAGTTGCTGGCTGGCGTTGCTCCACTCCTGCAGCAAGTCTTGCGCCAGCCGCAGATGCAGCTCGCTCAATTGCTGCGCCGTATCGAACATCTTGCGCGATAGTTCCGTGGCGAAATTGCATTGGGCCTCGAGATGGGACTTCAGGGCCGGGCTGAGACTGGGAAACATACTGTTTGTGAACATGTTCTACCTCAATGAAAAGCTGATCCAGAAAACACCCGGCGCACCGGATGCGGCGTATGGTGAAACAAGCAAAGAGATAGACGCCGGATGGCGTGCCAGGTTCCACGCCAGTTACCGGTTTGGCGCGAGAATGGGGCTCGGCAGGCGCAAAAACGCGATGACCTTGTGTTAGATCAAATGAACGCCAGTTAGCTCGCTGCGGCTGGCAGCCATGCTGTTTGTGTGGAAAATGCCGGCTTACCGGCCCGGCCGTGCGACAATAGCCGGCTCGCGGCAGCGCAGCCGATGGCCGGCGCGCGTGGCTGAGCCGAGCATAGCCCTAATTTTTTGCCTTTTCCGCGACCATGACGCATCCCGAATACATCCTGACCCTGTCCTGCCTGGACCAACGCGGCATCGTGCACCGCGTGTCCGGCTTCCTGGCCGATCACGGCTGCAACATCCTCGATTCCGCCCAGTTCGGCGACCAGGAATCCCGGCTGTTCTTCATGCGCGTGCATTTCGCGCTGGAAGACGGCGCCGTCAGCGACGCCCAGTTGCGCGGCGACTTCGCCGACCTGTCGCAAGCCATGCAGCTCAATGGCCCCTTCCATGGCCAATTGCACGATGCGCGCGTCAAGCCTCGCGTCATGCTGATGGTGTCGAAGATCGGCCATTGCCTCAACGATTTGCTGTTCCGCTACAAGAGCGGCTTGCTGAACGTGGAAATTCCCGCCATCGTGTCGAACCACATGGAGTTCTACCAGCTGGCGGCCAGCTACAATATTCCCTTCCACCACCTGCCGCTGGCGGCCGGCGCGCCGGAAGCGGCCAAGCTGGCGCAGGAAGCGAAGATCATCGAGCTGATGGAGTCGCACAAGATCGACCTGGTGGTCCTGGCGCGCTACATGCAAATCCTGTCGCCGGGCCTGTGCCAGGCGCTCGACGGCCGCGCCATCAATATCCACCACTCCTTCCTGCCCAGCTTCAAGGGCGCCAAGCCGTATGCGCAGGCGCATCACCGCGGCGTCAAGCTGATCGGCGCGACGGCCCACTTCGTCACGGGCGACCTGGACGAAGGCCCGATCATCGAGCAGGACGTCGAGCGCGTCGACCATGCGATGGATGCGGAAACGCTGACGGCCATCGGCCGCGACGTCGAGTGCGTGGTGCTGGCGCGCGCCGTGAAATGGTTCGTCGAGCATCGCATCCTGAAAAATGGCGACAAGACCGTGGTTTTCCGCTGATACCGACTTCACTATTTACTTTACCGAGACAGAAACACGATGGCCCTCAAAGCAACCATTTTCAAAGCCGATCTGCAGATCGCCGACATGGACCGCAACTACTACCAGGATCACGCGCTGACCCTGGCGCGCCACCCGTCCGAAACGGACGAGCGCATGATGGTGCGCCTGCTGGCGTTTGCCATCCATGCCGACGAGGCGCTGACCTTCACCAAGGGCCTGTTCGATACCGAAGAGCCCGATCTGTGGCAGAAAGATTTGACGGGCGCCATCCAGCTGTGGATCGAAGTGGGCCAGCCGGACGAAAAACGCATCCTGAAGGCCTGCGGCCGTTCGGAACAGGTCATCGTCTACAGCTATGGCGCAACCAGCCACATCTGGTGGAAGCAGATCGCCAACAAGCTGGAACGGGCAAAAAACCTGACCGTGATCAACCTGCCATCCGAGGCGGCGCAAGACATGAGCAAGCTGGCGCAGCGCAGCATGCAGCTGCAATGCACGATCCAGGATGGCCAGATCTGGCTGACCGACAGCGTCAACACGGTGCTGATCGACCGCGAACCGGTGAAGCCGGCGCGCTGATGTTGATGGATTGAAATGCAGAAAGCCCGGATCGCTCCGGGCTTTTTGCATTCTGATCGATCAGTTCGGTGCGTTGCCGAGGCGTTTGATGCTGCTCGAACGCTGCATGCTGCGGCTGATGCGCGGATCGCCGTAGTAGCTCACTTCGCCCGAGCCGCCGATGCTGATGCTCAGGTCATCCTTCGCCCACACGGTGGCCTCGCCCGAGCCGCCGATGCTTACCTGCACCTCGCGCGCGGCCAGGCGGCCCGCCTGGATATTGCCCGAGCCGCCGATCGACGCCGTCAGCTGCTCCGTCTTGCCGCTGGCCTTGAAGTTGCCGCTGCCGCCGATGGCCACGGCCACCTGGCGGCTGTCGAGGCCGCGCGCGTCGATGGAACCGGAGCCGCCCACGTCGAAGCGCAGATTCTCGGCGCGCAAGCCCGTTGCCGTGATGTTGCCCGAGCCGCCCACGCTGACGCGTTCCACCTGGCGCGCCTGGATGACGATGGTCAGGCTGCTCTGACGGAAGTTGGTATTGCGCTTGGCGGGGCGGATGCGCAAGGTGCCGTTTTCCACGGCCGTCTCGATCAGCGGCAGGATATTGTCGTCGGCTTCGATGGTGATGCTGTCCGTGTTGCCGATGCGCAGTTCGACCGTGCCGGGCACGTTCAGCGCCACGGCATGGAAACTGCCCACTTCGCGCGTCTGCTTTTGCAGCTTGCCGCTGCCCTGGATGTTGTTGCCGGAAATCCAGTCGAGCGGCGAGGCCAGCGCTGGCGCGGCCGGGATGGCCAGCGCGCAGGCGGCCAGCAACAGGGCGGTGGCGGCGCTGGCGCGGCGGCGGTGGAAAAGTGTCGGTGTCATTCTTGCTCCCTGTTTTGAATTGGACTGCAGGCATGGTAGGCCAGCCGGCCGCGCCTGCGTAGCGCGCTGCGACAGACTGCGCCAGTGGTGGCATGGAATGCGCGAGGATGCGACAGGATGGCATGAGGTATCATGCCGGTATTGGACATACGACGAGCGGCACGCGCCGCTCACACTACTGGAATTACATGCTGATCATCACCATCAAACAGGGCAAGGAAAAGAGCTTGCTGGGCCAATCGTGGATTTACGCGTCCGCGATTGAAAAAGTCGAAGGCAAGCCGCAGGAAAAAATGAAGCCTGGTTCGACGGCCATCGTGCAGAGTTCTTCGAAACAATTTATCGCCCGCGCCGCCTACAATTCGAAGTCGCAGATCCGCGCGCGCATCTGGAGCTTCAAGGAAGACGAACCGGTCGACCACGCGCTGATCAAGCGCAGGGTCAAGGCCGCCATCGAGAAAAAACTGCCAGCCATCAAGAAGGCGGGCGAGAACCAGTTGTTGACCCTGATCAAGGGCGAAGAGGAAGGCTTGCCGGGCCTGGTGGTGCAGCTGTTTGGCGGCGTGCAAGGCTATCTGATCTGCGAATTCAACGCCGGCGGCGTCGATGCGTGGAAAGTGGCCATCGTGCAATCGCTGATGGCGTCCACGGGGTGCGTCAACGTGTACGAGCGCTGCGACGACCTGATGCGCAAGGGCGAAGGCTTGCCCCTGATCGACGGCGCCCTGGCCGGCGAAGAGCCGCCCGATGAAGTCATGCTGACGGACAACGGCGTGCGTTATGCGCTGGACCTGAAGACGGGTCACAAGAGCAAGTTCCGCTGAGAACAGCTGCTTGACGTGAAAAAACCGGCGCTGGCCGGTTTTTTTATTGGCTTACGCCATGAACACACTGGCGGGAACATTGAACCGTTGTGTCAGGGCCTTGATCTGCCGCACATTCAATGCTCGCTTGCTGCTGAGTATTTCAGAGACGACGCCCTGGGTGCCAATTTCCGGCAGGTCGGATTGCGTCAGCGCATGCTGTTCCATCAACAGGCGCAGTGTCGCGGCAGGCGAGATGGCGGCAGGCGGAAAATGCTCCTGATCGTAGTCGCCGATCAGCCGGCCGATACTGTCAACCAGACCGGCCAGCGGATGCTGTTCATCAGCCGCCCCGGCATCCAACAGATGATGCAATACGCTGACAGCCTGTTCATAAGCGGCCGCATCAGGAATTGCCTGCAGAGGAACGAGCTTGGACAGGGCTTGATAGTGGACAGTGATTTCCGTAATCATTTCACGATGCATCAGGGTTGCCATGCGTCGTACTCCTTATGCGTCAATACTTCCCGGATGAATAGCAGCTGGCGATTAAAGTGAATCGCGGCGATGATCCGGTACTTGTTGCCGCCGATATTAAAAACATAGTAATCACCGACGCAATCGGTGGCGTTAAATGTCGACTTCAGCACGGCGAAATTGGCAAACGGCCGCGATTCGATGATCTTGCGCCACGCTTGCATGGGTTCGCCCGCCAGGGGGTGTTTTCTGGCGAAATCCATCAAAGCCTTGTTGGCGACGATGCGCATATGTCAAAGCGATGCCGTGACGAAGTGATATCGTGATGTACAGATTATCTCAATTTGAGATAATCGTCAAACGGCTCTACTCCAGCGGCACGCTGCGGTACTTGTTTACCTCCAGCGCCGACACCGCCGGCGCATCATTGCCCCACGACGCGCGCAGATAGGTCACCACGGCGGCCACTTCCGCATCATCCATGACGGGGCCGAACGGCGGCATGCCATACGGGCGCGGGTTGCCTGCCGTCCCGGGCGCGAAGCCGCCGTTGAGCACGAGGCGGATGGCGTTCACGGCGGATGCCGTCGTCAGCGCGCGGTTGCCGGCCAGCGGCGGGTAGCCGGGCGGCACGCCCTTGCCGTCGGCCTGGTGGCAGCTCGCGCATTGCGCTTCATACAGTTTCGCGCCCAGCGCCAGCTGCTGCCTGGCTTGCTCCGACGTGTCGCGCGGCGCCCGTTGTGCGGGCTGCGCCGGGCCGGGCAGGCTTTTCAGGTAGACGGCCATCGCTTGCACGTCGCTCGTCTCCATGTGCTGCAGGCTTTGCCGCACGACTTCCGCCATGGGGCCGAAGACGGTGGCGCGCGGCGACACGCCCGTTTGCAGCAATTCCACGATATGCGCCGTGTCCCAGTCACCGAGGCCCGCTTCCGCGTCCGACGTCAGCGACGGCGCATACCAGCCCAGCACGGGGATCAGGCCGCCCGACAGGCCGTCGTCGCTGCCGCCCAGGGTCGTGCGGCTGCTATGGCAGGCGCTGCAGTGGCCCAGGCCCTGCACCAGGTAGGCGCCGCGGTTCCATTCCATGCTTTTACTCGTCAGCGGCTGGTACACGCCCGGCTTGAAATACAAGGCGCGCCAGGCGGCCAGCGCAATCTGCTGGTTGTAGGGGAAGCGCAGCGCGTGCGGCGCGTTCGCCTGTTTGTGCGGCGGCACGCTCTGGAAATACGCATACAGGGCGTCGCTGTCTTCGCGCCGCACCTTGGTGTAGCTGGTGTAGGGAAAGGCCGGATACAGCAGCCGGCCGTCTTTCGACTTGCCGTTGTGGATGGCGCGCCAGAAATCGTTGGCCGTCCAGCTGCCGATGCCCGTTTCCTTGTCGGCCGTGATGTTGGGCGAGAGCACCTTGCCGAACGGCGTCTGCAAGGCCCGTCCCCCCGCGTAGGGCACGCCGCCGCGCGTCGTGTGGCAAGCCATGCAGTCGCCCGCCTTGGCCAGATAGGCGCCGCGCGCGACCAGCTGTTCCTGGCTCAGGGTGCTGGCCACGGTGGGCGGACCCATGTCGTCCGCCGGCCACAGCAGGAATTTGACGCCGGCCGCCACGATGGCAGCGCCGGCAATCGCGATCATCCATTTTTTCATGGCGCCACCTGCGCATGGGAGCCCGGCACGCCGCCGCAATGCAGGGGCAGGGGCACGGCGATGCCGCTGGCGGGGCGCGCGTCGGCGCTGGCCACTTGCGTGCCCAGCCAGGCCGAGACGGCGCCCACGTCCGCGTCCGACAGGCGCTGCGCCACTTGCGCCATGCAGTCGGGCGCGTGGGCGCGGCGGACGCCGTTCTTCCACGCACCGAGCTGGGCGTTGATATAGTCGCGCGGCAAGCCCAGCAAGCCGGGGATGGCAGGCGCCACGCCGGCCAGCTGCTGGCCGTGGCAGGCGATGCAGGCGGGAATCTTCTTCCCCGCATCGCCATGCAGCACCAGCTGCTTGCCGCGTTCCAGGGCCGTCGTGCCGGCGCCGCTGGGCTGGGCCGGCGGCGGGGCAGGGTGCTGCGCCGCAAAATACTCGGCGATTTCGCGCAGGTAATCGTCGGGCAAGTGCTCGACCATGTAGTTCATCATCGGATACTGGCGCCGTCCCTCGCGAAAGTTCAGCAGCTGGTTGTACAGGTAGCCTGAAGGCTTGCCGGCGATGCGGGGAAAGAAGGCGTCGTGGCGCTCCTTTGGCGCATGGCAGGCCGTGCACGCCTTGATGCGCTGTTCCAGGCTGTCGTGGCTGGCGGAGATGGCGGCGGGCGCGGCCAGCGCCGTGCCGGGCAGCGCGGCGGCCAGGGCCAGGGTCAGCACCGGCACGAGGGGGGAATGCAGTAGCATGGAGAGTTGCATGGAAAAGTAACCTGTCTCGTCGGTCGATTATGGCGTGCCGGTGTTGCTGCCCGGATGTTGTTACCCTAGCATATAACGGGTGCTGTCACTGTGACAGGATCAGTTGTGCAATAAAACTACGGATCAGTTTGAGGAGCAGGGTTGAAACGATATGAGGAATTGGCGGAAGAAGTCGCCGCCATGATAGCCACGCAGTTGTTGTTGCCTGGCGATAAATTGCCGTCCGTGCGCCAGCAGCATGCGCGCAGGGGCGTGAGCCCATCGACGGTGTTCCAGGCGTATTATTTGCTCGAAGCGCGCGGCATGATCGTCTCGCGTCCCCGCTCAGGCTATTACGTGGCGCCGCAGCGCGCCGCGCTGGCGCCCGAGCCGGACAGTTCCCATCCGCTCGACGCCAGCACCACCGTCGACGTCAGCGATCTCGTGTTCGAAGTGCTGGGCGCCGCGGGCGCGCGCGATATCGTGCCCTTCGGTTCGGCCTTTCCCAGCCCGCAGCTGTTCCCCATGGAACGGCTGGCGCGGGCCGTGTCGGCCAGCATGCGCCGCCTCGACCCGTGGAGCACCGTCACGGATCTGTCGCTGGGCAATGCCGAGCTGCGACGCCAGATCGCCCTGCGCTACCAGCTCGACGGCGTGCCCGTTTCCAGCGACGACATCGTCATCACGAATGGCGCGCTGGAAGCGCTGAACCTGTGCCTGCAAGCCGTCACGCGGCCCGGCGACACGGTGCTGATCGAGTCGCCCAGCTTCTATGCGTGTCTGCAGGCGCTGGAGCGGCTGGAACTCAAGGCGGTGGAAATTGCCACCAGCCCCCGTGACGGCGTCGACCTGGCCGCGCTCGAGGAATTGCTGCAGCGCCACCGGCCCAAGGCGTGCTGGCTGATGACGAGTTTCCAGAACCCGCTGGGCAGCCTGATGCCGCCGGAAAAGAAGCGCGCGCTGGTCGAATTGCTGGCGCGCCATGGCGTGCCGCTGATCGAGGATGACGTGTATGGCGAGCTGTATTTCGGCAAGCAGCGTCCGGGCCTGACGAAAAGCCACGACAGCGCGGGCCTCGTCATGCATTGCAGCTCGTTTTCCAAGACCCTGGCACCCGGTTTCCGGCTGGGCTGGGCCGTGGCGGGCCGCTATGCGCGCCAGGTCGAGCGCTTGAAACTGACGACGAGCCTGTCGGCGCCCATCCCCCTGCAGATGGCGCTGGCCGATTACCTGGCGCAGGGCGGCTACGACCGCCATTTGCGCCAGCTGCGCCTGACCCTGGCGGCGCAGCAAAACACCATGCTGCAAGCCATCGCCGTGCATTTTCCGCCCGGCACGCGGGTGACGCGGCCGCAGGGCGGTTATTTCGTCTGGGTGGAGATGCCGACGGGCATCGATGCGCTGGCCCTGCACCGCAGCGCGCTGGCGGCCGGCATCAGCATCGCGCCCGGCCCCATCTTTTCCGCCACGCGCGCGTTTCGCCACTGCATCCGCCTCAACTATGGCCACCCGTGGAGCCCGCAACTGGAAGAGGCCATCGCCACCCTGGGGCAGCTGGCGCAGATGGCGGCAAGCGGCACATGAAAAAAAGTCCTTGCGCCAGCAAGTGTTTCATTCCAAAAGGAAATATTGCTGTTATATTGAAGTATCTATAACTAATGATGGGAATGATAATGGATAACACGCTGCCGGAACCGGGTCGTACGCAAGATACGACGCTGGCCATTCTGTCCCACGTTGGCGGCCTGTTCACCAGCTGGGTGGCGCCGCTGATCATTTACCTGATCAAGAAAGACGATGCGGATAAATTCTCGGCCGAGAACGCCCGCGAGGCGCTCAATTTCCAGATCACCCTGATCATCTGGTATTTCGCCTGCTTCATCCTGTCGTTCGTGCTGATCGGCCTGTTCCTGTTCTGGATCGTGGCGCTGGCCAACCTGGTGTGCTCGATCGTCGCGGCTGTGAAAGCCAGCAACGGCGTCACGTACCGCTATCCCCTGACCTTGCGCCTCGTTAAATAAGGCTGCGCCGGCCGCCGGGTTTCAGCCCGGGCGGCCGGGCAGTGTCAGGAAGGAAGCAAAGTCGGGCGCCACCGTGCTGGCAGCCCCTGTTTCGTGCGACCACAGCACGACTACCGGCTCGCCCGATGACCCCGTTTGCGCATAGTCAAAACAATAGTAATCGCCCGTGCCGAACTGGGCAAAGGGCAGCAGGGCATGGGCTTCGTCGCCTGCGCCCGCATTCTCCAGCCATTCCTGCCAGCCTTCGCGGTAATGGCGCGTGATCGATTCCCACGTCTTGCGCGCGTTGGCCGCGTCGTAGACGGGAAACACGCACAAGGCGCCCAGCGCGCGGCCATTGTTGACCAATAACCATTGCGCGTAGGACGCAGGCAGTTCGCGCCCCAGCGCCTGTTCCGTCAAGCGTGGTGCCGATGGACTTGCTCTTGCTCATGCTGCAAGACGGCGCGCCGGCTCAGGCGGCGACAGGCGGCGGGGCGGGCGGCGTGCTGGCGCGCGGGGCTTTTTGCGGCGTGACTTTGCCGCCTTCGGCGATCCAGCGGCGGTACACGCGCAGGGCCACTTGCGCATCGTCGGCCGCATACAGGATCTGCTTTTCCGTCAGGCGCGAGGTGGCCCAGTTGGTGGTGGAGATCTTTTTCGATTTCTGCAGGTGCAGGCCGAAGAACTTGGCCACGGCCGTCTTCGCGCCCAGGTCGTTGCGCTGGCCGCCGCGCAGGGCGACGGACAGGTCGAGCACCTGGGCCGGCGCTATGCCCAGCTTGTTGCGCAGGCGCTTGACGTCGTCGGACAGGCCAAAGCCCACTTTCAGGGTAGTGGTCGATTCGAGGATGGCTTTGAGTTCGGCCAGGGCCGGCGCCGGCGTGCTGCCCACCTGGAACAGGTAGGCGATGTCGTCGGTGGCCAGCTGGATCAGATGGGGCCCCGTGGAGGACTCGCCCTTGACGAACGTCGGCTTCGATTCCGTATCGAAGCCGATGGCGTCCGCTGCCAGCAGGGCGGCCATGGCCGCCTGTGCCTCATCGCTGGTGCGTACCAGCTTGACGTGGTCGAGGGCGATGCCTTGATACGGGGGGAGTGGCGGTACGGCAGCTGTGTCCATGAAACCGGATCAGCCTTTGCGCGAGAATTTCGCGGTCAGCTGATTCAGTTTTTCCAGGCGCAAGCGGTTCGCTTCTTCGGCGGCCGCCGCGTCGCGCTCGGCTTTCTTGCGCTCGGCTTCCTTCTTGAAGCGTTGCTGCAAGACTTGCGTGGCGTGGTCGCGGTGGGTTTGCGTCACTTCCGCGCCGGCCGTGCCGTCGAGGTCGTAGCGTACCTTGGCCTTTTCCATCACGCGCAGGTAGCGCAGCGAACCCGTGTGGATGCCCAGCGCCGTGCGCATCAGCTTGCGGTCCAGGTCCGGCAGGCGCGCCAGGATCTGCTTGTCGATGCCGATCGACAAGGGCAGGCAATCGCGGAATGGCGGGAATTGCTCCTGGAACTGTTTCAGCAGGGCGCGCGCGGTCAGGCCGGCAGGCGCCGGCGTGGTCGCTGCGGCCGGTGCCGCCGCTGGGGCTGCATCGACTGGCGTGTCAGGAGTGGTGGCTTGCTGGTCTGGCGTGGAGCTGGTCATCGACATCATTGGTTGGGCTATAAAAGGGGAGCATAGCACGCGCCACAGGCAAGTGCATTGTCTTTTTTGGCAACTTGACCTGCGATAAGCGGCTTCGCGCTACAGCGGACACAGCGCGAAATACGGGAAATGTGTATAATGTCGGCTTGCGCTGATGACTGGACCCCGTTTTTGATGGTCTGGCTCAGGTGTGCAGGGGATAGGAGCAGTGCGGTGCAGGGCCATCATTATTGATATTTTTGATATCAGATATTTTGCTTATCAATTATCCAGATAACTGGCCTTCGTGCATAATCTTGCTCTCCGCTGTGTCTTCACTGAACAACAATAGATTCAAGCCCGTTCTGGTACGGGCTTTTTTTCATTCCGCAATGTACATCGCTTATTTATCTGACCCGGCTTCGGCCCCGCCGCTCCTCATGACGGATGCGCGGGCTTTGAACGTCCCGATAGACAGGCGCCGCTGCCGTTAACACGGCAGCCGCAACAATACGCTCCATCGAGTCCGGTTTCGCAGGCTTAGGTGGAATCATTCACTTCGCGCCGACACCATCTGGTCTCGCATTAAGAGATATCTCATGAAGAATACGCCAAAAACTTTAACGTTGTCCGCCAAGGCGCCACGCCCAGCCGCGGCGCCACTTGCCGTACCCAAAACGACTTTATCTTACTTCATCGATAATGCGCAAGCGAATCCGGAAGCCAGCGTCACGACGGCGCCCACCGTCGTCACCGTGGTGAAGAAAAGCCGCTCGCGCCTGGCCGCCGTGCCGCCGGCCGACGCGGCTGCCGAAGCGCCAGTGGCGGCTGTCGAAGCCGTTGCCGAAGCGGCCGAGGTAGCCGAAGCGGCACCGGCCAAAACGCCAAGCGTGAAGGTCGCCCCTGGCGCCAAGGCCCCGGCCGCGCCGCGCAAGGTCAGCGAAAGCGCCGCCACGAACAAGGTGGTGACGGCAGCCCGCGCGAAAGTCGTGCGCGCCAAGCCTGAGGCGGCGCCCGTGACCATCATCACCGGTGCGCAAGTGGTCAGCAAGACCACGGACGCCGATGCCCTGGCCGCCATCGATACCTCGAATTACTTCCTGCCGACCGTCAAGGTGCCGGGCCGCCGTGGCCGCAAGCCGAGCGAATTCACGCCGGAAAACGATGAAGTGGCAGCACTGAACGCCGTCGAGCGCGCCGAACTGAAGGCCGTATCGAAAGCGCGCGACCGCAAGGCCAAGGGCGGCCTGGCGGACGCATTGGGCGATCCGGAAGCCTCGGCAGCGGACCTGGAACGCCGCCGCAAGCAGATCACGGGCTTGATCAACATGGGCAAGGAACGCGGTTTCCTGACCTATGCCGAGATCAATGACCAATTGCCGGAAAACATCATCGATCCGGAAGCGATCGAAGGCATCATCGCCACTTTCAACGACATGGGCATCGCCGTCTACGAGCGCGCCCCTGACGCGGAAAGCCTGTTGTTGACTGACAACGTCGCCACCGTCACCAGCGACGATGAAGTGGAAGCGGCTGCCGCGACGGCCCTGTCGACGGTCGACTCCGACTTCGGCCGCACCACCGACCCCGTGCGCATGTACATGCGTGAAATGGGCGCCGTGGCGCTGCTGACGCGCGAAGGCGAGATCGAGATCGCCAAGCGCATCGAAGGCGGCCTGAAGGATATGATCCAGGCCATTTCCGCCTGCCCGACCACCATCGGTGAAATCGTCGCCCTGTCGCAAAAAATCGCGCGCGACGAAATCAAGGTCGATGAAGTGGTCGACGGTTTTGTCGACTTGAACGAAAGCAATGCCCCGGCGCCTGCCGCTGCCGCCGCGCCCGTCGCTGCCAGCGGTGACGACGAGGAAGAGGAAGAGGAAGCCGAGGAAGAAGACGGCGACGCCAACGGCGGCGCGGCCGGTTTCTCCAGCGAGCAGTTGGCCCAGCTGAAAAAGAATGCGTTGGAGAAATTCAACGTCATTTCGACGCAGTACGACAAGATGCGCAAGGCGCCCGAGGGTTACAACTCGAAAGCCTACATCAAGGCGCAGGAAGCCATTTCGCAGGAATTGCTGGGCATCCGCTTCACGGCCAAGGTCGTCGAAAAGTTGTGCGACACCCTGCGCGGCCAGATGGAAGAAGTGCGCCACATCGAGCGCGCCGTGCTGGAACTGTGCGTGAACAAATGCGGCATGCCGCGCGCCCACTTCATCAAGGTCTTCCCGGGCAATGAATGCGACCTGGAATGGGTCGACCGCGAAGTCGATTGCAAGTACCCGTACAGCGCCATCCTCAGCCGCAACGTGCCTGCCGTCAAGGAACTGCAAAAGAAGATGATCGACCTGCAAGCGCGCGTTGCCCTGCCGCTGGCGGATTTGCGCAAGATCAACAAACAGATGGCTGCCGGCGAAAAGCGCGCGCGTCACGCGAAACGCGAAATGACGGTCGCCAACTTGCGCCTGGTCATTTCGATCGCCAAGAAATACATCAACCGCGGCTTGCAATTCCTCGACCTGATCCAGGAAGGCAACATCGGTCTGCTGAAGGCCGTCGACAAGTTCGAATACCGCCGCGGCTACAAGTTCTCGACCTACGCCACCTGGTGGATCCGCCAGGCCATCACGCGTTCGATCGCCGACATGGCCCGCACCATCCGCGTGCCGGTGCACATGATCGAAACGATCAACAAGATGAACCGTATCTCGCGCCAGATCATGCAGGAAACGGGCAGCGAACCGGATCTGGCGACCCTGGCCGTCAAGATGGAAATGCCGGAAAACAAGGTGCGCGAAATCATGAAGATCGCGAAAGAGCCGATTTCCATGGAAACGCCGATGGGCGAAGATGGCGATTCGCAACTGGGCGACTTCATCGAAGACAACACGACCCTGGCGCCGCTGGACGCCGCGCTGCACGCATCGATGCGCAACGTGATCAAGGAAGTGCTGGACTCCCTGACGCCGCGCGAAGCGAAAGTGCTGCGTATGCGTTACGGCGTGGAAATGTCGAACGACCACACCCTGGAAGAAGTGGGCAAGCAGTTCGACGTGACGCGCGAGCGCATCCGCCAGATCGAGGCGAAAGCCATGAGCAAGCTGCGCCAGCCTTCGCGCTCGGACAAGCTGAAAACCTTCCTGACGCAAAACTAGAGATACCTGTCAGAACCTACTGCGCGTCGTGACTTGCGGCCTGCGATGCTCACTGTACTAAAGTACAGTTCCGCGTCTCGGCCACCATTCACTTCCGCTCGCTACGGTTCTGTCAGGTGTCGCGATAGTTGTTGAGTATGTTTAAAAAGAGGCGCAAGCCTCTTTTTTTTCGCCCGTCCCCGGCGTCGCCTTACAGAAAATGCATGCGCTGGCCCGTCACGCCGACGCGGTGACGGCGCCGCAGCTGGTACAGCGCCACGCCGCTGGCGGAGATGAGGAAGGTGATGACCAGCCAGTCCAGCGGGTTGCGGCGCGGCGGCGCCGGCGACGCTTGCGAGGGCACGGCGAAGGCCTGGAATTTATGCCCCGTGTAGACGGCGCCCACCACCAGGCCGGCGTCCGTGATCTTGTTGGTCAGGTACAGGCCGTCGTCGCGGCGGCGCACCGTCATCACGCCTTCCTTGTAGACAAAGGTCATCGGTTCAAAGCCGTTGATGTTGACGCTGCCGACGACGTGCCCGGCCGCGTTGACGGCCGTGGCGTAGCTGTCGCCCTGGCCGATCATGGCGCCCAGGTCGAGCATGCGCTTGCCATCCCAGGCAAACGCGTGCCAGCGGCGCTTTGCCGTTTCCGAGGCGCCCACGATCAGGCCTGCGTCATTGATGGCGGTGGCCGAGCTGATGCGCCCGCCGGGCAGGGTGCCGATTTCCCGCATGCCCGCGCCGGGGTGGTAGACGAAGGCGCGCCGGTAGCCATCGTCGCGCTGGGCCGTGCCCACCACCACGCCATGGCTGTTCAGGCCGCTGGCATAGCTGCTGGCGCCGCCCAGGGTGCCCAGGTCTTGCAGGCTGTGGTCGGCTTTTGTCACAAAGGCGTGGAAATCGCCGGCGCTGGTATCGGCATAGCCGGCCACCTGGCCGCCTTGTGCGATGGCCGTGGCATAGCTGCTGGTGCCGCCCAGGGTGCCCAGGTCGCGCATGCCGCCCGCCGCGTCGTAACGGAAGGCGTGCCAGGCGCCGCTGGCCGTTTGCGCCGAACCGACCACCACGCCATGGATATTGATGGCCTTGGTGAAACCCTCGTCGCCGCCCAGGGTGCCCAGCTCGCGAAGGCGGCCATGCTGGTACGTCACTGCGCGGCGCCGTCCTTCTTCTTCCATGATGATGCCGGCCACCAGGCCGGCCGGGTTCAGGTCGGACGCGATGCTGCCGTTGCCATCCCTTTCACCAA
Source organism: Janthinobacterium glycogeni (assembly GCF_051380725.1). NCBI lineage: Bacteria > Pseudomonadati > Pseudomonadota > Betaproteobacteria > Burkholderiales > Oxalobacteraceae > Janthinobacterium > Janthinobacterium glycogeni. The sequence goes on from NZ_JBNYXP010000004.1 coordinate 181,243, forward strand.
AGCCCCGTTCGGCATAGATGGCGGCGTTGGCGGTGGAAACGGCGGCCAGCAGGCACAGGCCGAGCAGTGGGGCGGGGAAGCGGGTGTGCCGTGGCGGCATGATAGTTTCCTCAAAGAAAAAAACTTACTATACTTTCTAATGCTGAAAATACATACTTAATTTTCTACTGTTTTTGCTAATTTTTGTGTTGTGTCATGGTTGGCTGGCGCGCCTTTCCTGGACCTCGGCAGGTGGATGGCCAGCACCGTACCCTGGCCGGCCTGGCTGTCGATGCGCAGTTCGCCGCCCAGCGCGTGGACGCGTTCGCGTATGCTTTTCAGTCCGAAGGCGGCCCGCTTGCCGTGGTCGCCCGGCTGTATGCCGATGCCGTTGTCGCTGATGCGCAGCACGATGGCATCCGCATCCTGCGCCAGCGCCACTTCCACTTCGCTGGCCTGGGCGTGGCGCACGATGTTCGACAGCGATTCCTGCAGCACGCGGAAGATGGCCGACGTCTGGCGCTGATCGAGGCCCAGGTCCGGCGCCTCGCTGTCGAGCGTGAGCCGGTAGCGGATGGCGCCGCGGCCCTCCATCTGGCGGAGCAGCCATTCGGCCGCCGGACCCAGTCCCAGTTCGAGGGTACTGGGATGCAAGTCATTGATGATGGCGCGCACGGAGCGGATGGTGGTGTCGATGGTGTCGAGCACGCGCTGCGCGTGGCGGTGCAGGCGCGGGTGGGTCTTGGCCGTGCGCGCGTGCAGCAGCGACACATCGATGCGCAGCACCATCAGGTTCTGGCCCAGGTCGTCATGAATGTCGAGCGCGATGCGCCGGCGTTCCTCTTCCTTGATCGTTTGCTGGTGGTCGCTCAGTTCACGCAGCTGGGCCAGGGTGCGCTCCAGGTTTTCCTCGTTGCGCTTGCTGTCGGTGATGTCGATGGCCATGGCGATGATCATCTGCGGCAGCCCTTCGGCGTCGAAGATGGGTTTTTTGTGGGTCTGCAGCAGGCGATTTTCCTGCAGCTGCGCGTTCCATACCAGTTCTTCGCGTATCACCACCTGGCGGCTGGCAAACGCTTCCTGGTCCGCCGCGTGGAAGCCCATGTTCTGTTCCTTGGGGAAGTGCTGCAGGTCGCGCCCGTCGGCGATGTCCTGCTGGCGCACGCCCCATTGCTGTTCGCAGGCCTGGTTCATCAGCACGATGCGCGAATCGGCATCCTTGAGGAACAGCGACAGGGGCATCATGGAAATGATGTCCTGCAGCCGTTCTTCGCTGCGCGCCAGGGCCGCTTCCGTTTGCGCGCGCATGGCGATTTCCGCTGATAACTGGAGATTGACATCGAGCAACTGGGCCGTGCGCAGGGCCACGCGGCTTTCCAGCTCCGCATGGGCGACGCTCAATGCATGTTCGGCCCGCTTGTGTTCGGTAATGTCGCTGGCCAGCACGAGCGCGCCTGTCAGGCTGCCTTGCTGGTCGTACAGGCAGCGGCCGCTGATCATCGCCCAGCGTTCCGAGCCGTCGGCATGCCGGTAATGCAGTTCTCCCATGCAGCTATCCGTGGCTGTCTGGCGCAGCGGACACAGGCGCAGCAAGGTCGCTTCGTCGTGGAATTCGCTCATCTTGTGCCCCAGCAGCTTTTCCGCTGGGACGCCCAGCATGTCGCACAGGCGTTGGTTGATATGCAATATCGTGCCTTGCACATCCGTTTGCCACATGCCGTCCTGCGCCGCCTCGCTCAGGTCGCGGTAGCGCATGGCGCTGGCGTCGAGCTGCAGGCGCGTGCTGGCGAGGTGGGCGCGCAGCTTGCGCAGCAGCCACATGGCTGTGCCGGCGGCGGCAGCGAGCAGCAGCAACAGCCAGATATGTTCCCAGTAGTCGAGTTCCTGCCAGGCCGCGCCCGCCAGCCAGCCCAGCATGACCAGGACGAGGGTGGCGCATGCCGTACTCAGCATTTCAATCGACCATTTGCTCATACGCGTCCCTGGCGTCATCGTTGGCCGCTGCGGCGCACGTGGCGCCGGAGTGGGAAAAGTATCCGACGCTAGTGTAATACCAAATGTTGTTTTATTGAGAATATTTTTCCATTTGGAAAGCAAAAGGGCCGGCCCTTGCGGTGCCGGCCCCTGCCTGCCACAGACGACCAGGCGCGATCAGCCCGTGTTGCGCAGGCCGGCCGCCACGCCATTGATCGACAGCTGGATGCCGCGGTGCACCCTTTCATCGATCCGGCTTTCCGCCGACAGGGCGCGGTTGCGCTTGATCAATTCCACCTGCAAGTGGTTCAGCGGATCGAGATAGGCGAAGCGGTTCTGGATCGAGCGGGCCAGCAGCGGATTACCCGCCAGGCGCTCCGTGTTGCCGGTGATTAGCTCGAGGCAGCGCAAGGTGTTGCCATGCTCTTCCGTGATGCGCTTGTAGATGCGTTCGCGCAAGTCCTGATCCGCCACCAGTTCCGCATAGCGCGAGGCGATCGCCAGGTCCGTCTTGGCCAGCACCATGTCCATGTTCGACAGCAGGGTGGCGAAGAACGGCCATTCGGCATACATGGCGCGCAGGGTGGCGATCCTGTCATCTTGCGCGGCGCCGTCGGCCTGCTGGATCCAGGCCTCGATGGCGCTGCCGAAGCCGAACCAGCCCGGCAGCAGCAAGCGGCACTGGCCCCAGGAAAAGCCCCAGGGAATGGCGCGCAAGTCTTCGATGCGCTGGTTGGCCTTGCGCGAGGCGGGCCGCGAACCCAGGTTCAGCTCGGCGATTTCCGCGATCGGCGTAGCCGAGAAGAAATACTCGGTAAAGCCCGGCGTTTCATACACGAGGTGGCGGTAGGCGTGATAGGCGAGGTCTGACAGCTGCGCCATCACCGCTTCGAACTGCGCCAGCTGGCTGGTGCGGGCCGGATTGGCTTCCTGCGGCGCCAGGCTCGCTTCCAGGGTGGCGGCCACCAGCAATTCCAGGTTGCGCCGGCCGATTTCCGCATTGGAAAACTTCGAGGCGATGATTTCGCCCTGTTCCGTCAGGCGGATCTGGCCGTTGACGGTGCCCGGCGGCTGGGCCAGGATGGCTTCGTAGCTGGGTCCGCCGCCACGGCCCACCGTGCCGCCGCGGCCATGGAACAGGCGCAGCTTGACGCCGGCCTTCTGGAAGTCGGCCACCAGCGCCAGTTCCGCCTTGTACAGTTCCCAGTTCGACGTCAGGAAGCCGCCATCCTTGTTCGAGTCGGAATAGCCGAGCATGACTTCCTGCAATTGTCCCTGCTTGGCGATCAGTTGTTTGACCAGGGGCAAGGCCATGAGTTCGCTCATGATGCCGGCCGCGCGCTGCAGGTCGGGGATCGTCTCGAACAGGGGGATGACCATCAGCTCGCACGTGCTGTCGCCGGCGCCACCCGCCTTCCAGTCGGTGCGCAGCAAGCCTGTTTCCTTTTGCAGCAGCAATACTTCCAGCAAGTCGGACACGGTTTCCGTGTGCGAGATGATGTAGTTGCGGATGGCCCGCGCGCCATAGCGCTGGCGGATGTCGCGCGCCGCGCGCAGGATCGCCAGTTCGGAATCCGTTTCCGTGGCGTAGCTGATGTAAGGCGAGTACAGCAGGCGCGGCTGGGCCAGTTCGTTCAGCAGCAGCGCCTGCTTGTCTTCCTCGGACAGGGTCGTGTAGTCGGCGGCCACGCCGCTTTTCGCGAACAGGTCGGCCAGCACGCGTTCGTGCACGTCGGAAGTCTGGCGCATGTCGAGCGACGCCAGGTGGAAACCGAAGATGTCGGCCGCGCGCGCCAGGGTCGCCAGGCGGGGGCGCACAAGGGCCGCGCCGTGGTGCGACTCGAGCGAGGCGACGATGGTGCGCAGGTCAGCGACAAAGGCGGCCGCGTCGGGATAGGCCGCCGCGGCGCCCACTTCCTTGCGCAGGATGTTGGTGGCGCCCAGGGCGCGCGCGGTGGCGGCCAGGCGCGCATAGATGCCGATCAGGGCGCGGCGGTACGGTTCGTCGCTGCGGTGCGGCGAGGCGTCCGGCGACTGGTCGGCCAGCGCCTGCAGTTCGGCGCTCACGCCCACCATCAGGGTCGAGACGGACAGTTCCGCGCCCAGCGCATGCACTTCGTCGAGGTAAAAGTCGAGGATGGTGGTGGCGTGGCGCGCCAGCGCGTGCTGCATGGTACCCGCGTTGACGTTCGGGTTGCCGTCGCGGTCGCCGCCGATCCAGCTGCCCATCTGCACGTAGGCGGCATTGATCGGCTCGATGGTGCCGTTGCCGTTCGGGTACTCGGCGGCGATGTCTTCCTCGATGTCGTCGTACAGGCCCGGCAGTTCGCGCAGGAAGGTGATGCGATAGTAGGACAGGGCGTTTTCGATTTCGTCGGCCACCGTCAGCTTCGAGTAGCGCAGCATGCGCGTCTGCCACAGGGTGGCCACGCGCGAGCGCAGCAGCTGCATGTTGGCCTGCCGTTCCTTCGGCGTCTGCGGCAGGTCGCGCTCGGCCAGCAGGCGGGCGATGTCGTGCTCGGCGTCGAGGATGCTCTTGCGCTGCACTTCCGTCGGATGGGCCGTCAGCACGGGCGCGATCAGGGCGTCCTGGAAGAACGTGTCGACCGTCTTGCGGGGCACGCCGGCGGCGCGCAGTTTTTTCAGCGCGAAGCTGACGCTGCCCTTTTGCGCGGGCGAACCGGCCAGCAGGTGGGCGCGGCGGCGGCGGATGTGATGCTGGTCTTCCGCAATGTTGGCCAGGTGCGAAAAGTAGGAAAAGGCGCGCACGACGGAAATCGTCTGTTCGCGGCTCAGTTCCTTCAGCATGGCGTCGAGTTCCAGCGCGGCGTCCGCGTCCGCTTCGCGGCGGAAGCGCACGGAAGTCTGGCGTATGGTTTCCACCACATGGAAGACGGCGTCGCCTTCCTGTTCGCGCAGCACGTCGCCCAGCAGGCGGCCCAGCAGGCGGATATCTTCTTTCAGTGGCGCGTCCTTGTCGGAGCCGGCCGCTGGAACTATTTCTGGTGCTACTGCGTCATTGAGCATAATAAAGAACCAAAGTAAGTGTAAAAGCAAGGGAATGTGGATCGCACCGGGCGTTTGGCCGCAGAGGGGAGGGGGCGCATGATAAAATTTGTGGTCTTCAACATGGACGCTAGCCTGACTTGGCCTTCTAGGCTAAGGGATAACGATTATAGCGAGGCCGGGCGCCATTCCGATACAAATTGATATCGGAATGGTGAATTGGCAACGACAACGACAGCCACAGCGAAAGAACTTGTTTTGAAAGCATCCGAATTGACCCAAAATATTCCTTCCCGCCTGGTGATCGCCACGCGCGAGAGCCGTCTTGCCATGTGGCAAGCCGAACATGTGCGCGCGCGCCTGGCCGCCCTGTATCCGCAGTGTAGCGTTGAAATTCTCGGCATGACCACACGCGGCGACCAGATTCTGGACCGCGCCCTGTCCAAGGTAGGCGGCAAGGGCCTGTTCGTCAAGGAGCTGGAAGTGGCGATGGAAGAAGGCCGCGCCGACCTGGCCGTGCATTCGCTCAAAGACGTGCCGATGGAGTTGCCGGAAGGCTTTGCACTGGCCGCCATCCTCGAGCGTGAAGACCCGCGCGACGCGTTCGTGTCCAACGATTACGCCAGCCTGGCCGAGCTGCCGCACGGCGCCGTCGTCGGCACCAGCAGCCTGCGCCGCCAGTCGCTGATCGCCGCGCGCTACCCGCACCTGACGATTCTGCCCCTGCGCGGCAATCTCGACACCCGCTTGGGCAAGCTGGACCGTGGCGATTACGCCGCCATCATCCTGGCCGCCGCCGGCCTGAAACGCCTGGGCCTGGCGTCGCGCATCCGCGCCGTGCTGGCGCCGGAAGACAGCCTGCCTGCCGCCGGCCAGGGCGCGATGGCGATCGAGGTGCGCGCCGGTCGCGCCGACGGCGTCGACATGACGGCCCTGCTGGCGCCGCTGAACCACACGGCTACGGCGCAAGCCGTCACGGCCGAGCGCAAGGTGTCGAAGATTTTCGGCGGCAGCTGCCAGATTCCGCTGGCCGCGTTCGCCACGGTCGAGGGCGAACAGATGCGCTTGCGCGCCATGGTCGCCACGCCGGACGGCGCGCGCATGGCCAGTGCCGATGTCAGCGGAGCTGCCGGCGCGCCGGAACAGCTGGGCGAGCAAGTGGCCGAACTGCTGCGCGGGCAAGATGCCGCCGGCATCCTCGCCTCGTGCTTTGTTACGCCCGACAACCATGAAGGCCTGGCGCCGCATGCCTGACAGCGTGGTGATCACGCGGCCCGCGGCGCAAGCGGGGCCGCTGGCCGCCCGGATCGCGGCGCTGGGCTGGCCCGTGACCCTGTTGCCGCTGCTGGAAATCCACGCGCTCGATGGCGATGATGAATGCGCGCAGCTGCAAGCCGTGCTGGCGCGCTTGACTGATTACGACCTGGTGGCCTTCGTCTCGCCCAACGCCATCGATTGCGTCTTTGCGCACCTGCCCGCCTGGCCGCCAGGCGTGCCGCTGGCCGTGGTGGGCGAGGGCAGCCGGATGGCATTGGCCGCGCATGGCGTCACGCAGGCCAACGCCAGCATCACCAGCCCGCTCGACACGGCGCGCAGCGATTCCGAACATTTATTATTGGCGCTCGACTTGCCGGCCCTGCGCGGCAAGCGCGTGCTGATCGTGCGCGGCGATGGCGGACGCGATTACCTGGCCGACGGCTTGCGCGCGGCCGGCGCCGAAGTCGAGTTCATCACGGCCTACCGCCGCAAGGTGCCGATGCTGACGCCAGCCTTGCGGGCGACCCTGGAAAACCTGTTGCAGCATAATAACGACTGGATCATCACCAGCTCGGAAGCGCTGCGCGGTTTGCTGGCGCTGCTCGAGGAATTGGATGCTGAAAAGACGGCTGTTGTGAAAATGCAACAGCAACATCTGATCGTGCCGCACGCCCGCATTGCACAAACGGCGGCGGCCCTGGGTTTTGCCCGTGTCACCCTGACAGGATCAGGCGACGCAGGAGTGCTCGCCGCGTTACAATCACGACCATGAACGAAATGCCTACACTCTCCGAACCGAATGCAACGCCTGGCAGCGCCGTGAAGACGGCGCCGCAGGCGGCCGACCAACCTGCCGGCCGCGCGCCGACCCTGCTGGAACAGCTGCAAAAGCCCATGAGCATCGCCGTCATCGTGCTGGCCGTGCTGCTGGCGGCGCAAAGCTGGTCGTCCAGCAAGCAGATCCGCAACCTGCGCGAAGAAGTGGCCAAGCGCCTGCAAAAGGGCGATGTCAGCAACGCCGAAACGGGCGTGCTGGCGCGCACCGTGCAAGAAGGCACGAAAGAGCTGGAAATCAAGGTGGGTGCGCTGGAAAACCGCCAGAGCGAAACGCAAAGCCAGCAGCTGGCCCTGGAACAACTGTATAACGACTTGTCGAAGAACCGCGACGAGTGGGCGCTGACGGAAATCGAGCAAGTGCTGTCGACGGCCAGCCAGCAGCTGCAACTGGCCGGCAACGTGCCCGGCGCGCTGATCGCGCTGCAAAACGCGGACCGCAGCCTGTCGCGTTCCGACAAGCCGCAATTCATCACCATCCGCCGCGCCATCGGGCGCGACATGGAAAAACTCAAGGCCCTGCCCAGCGTCGATTCGACGGGCGTGGCCCTGCGCCTCGACGCCGTGATCGCCCAGGTCGATTCCCTGCCGATGCTGTCCGACGAAACGCCTGCCATGCCGGCCGCGCCGGAAAAGCCGGGCAAGGGCAAGTCCGTGCGCGATGCCAGCGGCAAGCTGGTGGGACCGCCGGCGCCGGAACCGCTGCTGCAAAAAGTGCGCGACGGCTTCAATACCTGGAGCGGCGACATGTGGGCCGACGTGCGTCAATTGATACGCATCCGCCGCGTCGATACGCCGGAAGCGCTGATGCTGTCGCCGACGCAATCGTATTTCTTGCGTGAAAACGTCAAGCTGCGCCTGCTCAATGCCCGCATGGCCTTGTTGTCGCGCAATGAAACGGCGTTCCGCAACGACTTGATCGCCGCGCAGGATGCGCTGGCCAAGTATTTCGACACCCGCGCCAAGAGCACGCAGACGGCGCAAGCCCTGCTGCGCCAGGTGCAGGGCAGCAACCTGGCCATCGAAATGCCAACCTTGTCCGACAGCCTGACTGCTGTGCGCAACTACAAAGCGAAGTCCTGAGCCCATGCGTCTATTTCTCTGGTTACTCGCCCTGATGGCCGCGGCGATCGGTATCGCCGTGACGGCCCGTTTCAATCCCGGCAACGTGGTGCTGTTCTATCCGCCTTACCGCATCGATTTGTCGCTGAACTTCTTCCTGCTGCTGCAGGTCGTGCTGTTCGTGCTGCTGTATCTGCTGGTGCGCGCCGTGCGCGCCACCGTGCGCATGCCGGCGCAAGTGGCGGCCTACCGCCAGCGCAAGCGTGAGCGCGATGGCAACAAGGGCTTGCGCGAAGCCTTGAAAGCCCTGTTCGAAGGCCGTTTCGGCCATGCCGAGAAGGCCGCCTTGCGCGCCGCCGAGCTGGACGAAAACGCCGGCCTGGCCGCGCTGATCGGCGCGCGCGCCGCGCACCGCATGCGCCAGTCCGAACGCCGCGACAGCTGGCTGGCCCGCGTCGAAGGCGACGCCAGCCTGAAGACGGCGCGCTTGATGACGGTGACGGAATTGCTGGTCGACGACCACCAGCCGGAAGCGGCGCTGGCCGCCGTGCGCGAACTGAACGCCAGCGGCACGCGCCATATCCACGCGCTGCAATGGTCGCTGAAAGCCGAGCAGCAGGCGAAGAACTGGCCGGAAGTGCTGCGCCTCGTGCGTTCGCTCGACAAGCACCGCGCCCTGCATCCGGCCCTGTCGTCGCGCCTGCGCGAGCTGGCCTACGACCATTTGCTGTCCGACCCGTCGCATGACGCCGAATCCTTGCTGCGCGTATGGTCGACCGTGCCGAGCAGCGACCGGGTCAAGCCGTATATCGCCTGCCGCGCCGCCACGGCCCTGAATGCGCGCGGCCTGCATGACGAAGCGCGCCTCGTGTGCGAAGAGTCGCTGGCGGCCGACTGGGACGAGCGCGTCGTGCGCGCCTACCGCGAAGCGGCGGCGCCAGCCGGCACGCCGGCCCTGCTGCTGCAGATCGAGCATTGCGAGCAATGGCTGAAACAGCGTCCGCTCGATGCGGAACTGGCGCTGACCCTGGGCACCTTGTGCCTCAAGCAAAAGCTGTGGGGCAAGGCCCAGCGCCACCTGGAGCAGGCGTTGTCCGACGCGAACGAGCCGCAGATGGTGCGCGACGCGCACCTGAAGCTGGCGCAGATGCACGACGCCTTGCAGCAGACGGAACAGGCTGCCGGCCATTACCGGCAATGCGCGCTGGCCACCATCCTGTAACGTGAGTATTCAGACGTAAAAAAGCCGTTCAGTGCAGACTGAACGGCTTTTTTTATGCGCGCACCCCGGGGCGAAGTGCGCTGCTGCCTTACAAATTACTTCTTCGAGCTTTACTTCTTCGTTACCGCAGTGCCTTCAGGCAAGGCATACGCGACCAGGGTGTCGCTCATCTTCGTGCCCAGCGAACCGTGGCCGCCGGCCATGACGACGACGAACTGGCGTCCCGATTTGTTCGAGACATAGCTCATCGGCGTAGCCTGGCCGCCGGCCGGCAGGCGGGCTTTCCAGATCACCTTGCCGTTGCTGACGTCGTAGCCGCGGATGTAGTAGTCGAGCGTGCTGCTGAGGAAGGTCACGCCGCCGCCCGTGGTGACCATGCCGCCCAGGCTGGGGACGCCCAGCGGCAGGGGAATCGGCACGGGACCGCTGTCGCGCGTGGTGCCGTTCTTGTGCATCCACACTTTTTTCATGGTGCGCAGGTCGACGGCGGCCACATAGCCCCATGGCGGTGCCTGGCATGGGAAGCCCAGCGGCGACAAAAAGGCCTTGATTTCCACGGCGAACGGGACGCCCGTCTGCGGCTGCAAGCCCATTTCACCGCCCGTGCCGCCCTTGGCCGTCGTTTCCGCGCGCGGCACGAGTTTTTCCAGGAAGCCCATGTAGTCAGGGTTGACGATCAACAACTGGCGCACGGGGTCGATGGCCGCGCCGCCCCATTCGAAGATGCCCAGCGGGCCCGGCGAGATGACGGCGCCCTTGCCAGCCGTTTGCGGCGTGAACGGGCCTTCATAGCGGCGTTCCTTGAAGATGATGCGGCAAGCGAGCTGGTCGAACGGCGTGGTGCCCCACATGTCCGCTTCGCTGATATTACGCTCAGGCAGGAAGGTCAGGGCCGAGAACGGCTGCGTGGGCGACAGGGTGTCGCCGGCGGCAGGATTGCTCGTCGGTACGGGTTTTTCCGGCGCCGGCACGACCAGGCTGCCATCGCGGCGGTCGATCACGTAAATGTCGCCGCGTTTCGTCGTGGCCACGACCGATGGCACTTTGCCTTTCGGCGTGTCGATGTCGACCAGACTCGGCTGTCCGCCGATGTCCATGTCCCAGATATCGTGGTGCACGGTCTGGTAGACCCAGCGTACTTTACCGGTCGCCAGGTCCAGCGCGACGATGGCGCTGTTGAATTTTTCGCCATTCTTGTTGCGGTTGCCGCCCCAGGTATCGGGGGTTTCATTACCCATCGGAATGTAGACCATGCCCAGCTTTTCATCGATGCTGGCCACGCCCCACGAGTTGGGCGAGTTGTTCGTGTAGTTCTTGCCTTCAGGGAAGGGCTTGGTATCTTCCGGCGTGGCCGGGTCCCAGTTCCACATCAGCTTGCCGGTGACGGGATCGTAGCCGCGGATCACGCCCGATGGCTCTTCCGTCGAATGGTTGTCCGTCACGCTGGCGGCGATCACGGCCATTTTCTGCGAGACGGCCGGCGGCGAGGTCGGCATCAGGAAACCGCGCTTGATCATGGCCATGTTTTTATACAGGTTGACGACGCCGTTGTTGCCAAAGCTCTTGCACGACTCGCCCGTATCGGCGTTGACGGCGATCATGGTGCCGTCCATGGTCGGCGCCAGGATGCGGCGCGGGCATTCCATGCCGGCCGCTTCGGGGGCAGGGTTGTTCTTGGCGCGGCCCGCGTTCACGTCCCAGTAGGCGACGCCACGGCAGATCATGTGCTGGTAGCTGGCCGCATCGCGGTTGATCTTCGGATCGTGGCGCCAGATTTCCTTGCCCGTGTCCGGGTTCAGGGCGATGACGATGTTGTGCGGCGTGCACAGGTACAGCATGTCATTGACCTTCAGCGGCGTGACTTCGTTGGCGATCTCGCCCGGGTCGTTCGGCCCCTTGAAGTCGCCCGTGTGGTAGGTCCAGGCTTCCTTCAGGCCGGAAATATTGGCCGGCGTGATTTGCGCGGCCGGCGCATAGCGGTCGCCATAGCCGGAGCGGCCATACGCGGACCAGTCGTTGTGCTCGACGCCGGGCGCCAGGTCGCCCGTGGCGGTGGCGGCCATGTTTTCGGCCGGCACGTCGCCATGCAGGTCATGGTAGTCCTGGAACAGGGCGATGACGCCGGCGATGACGGTCAGGGCCACGGCGGCGCTGAGGGCCGTGCGTCCCAATTGCGGCTGTTTCGCCGCGGCGGGCGGGGCCAGGCGGCGGCTGACGAAGGGCAGCAGCAGCCAGACGGCGGCGGCGAACCAGATGTCGAGGCGCGGCAGCAATTGCCACCAGTCGAATTTCACTTCAATGAGGGACCAGATCAGGGTGGCGAGCAGCAGCAGCGCCATGCACGGTTGCGCGCTGCGCTTGCCCTGGAACACCAGTACGCCGGACACGAGCATGCCGATGCCGGCCAGCAGGTAGTACCAGGAGCCGCCGAGCGTAGCCAGCCAGATGCCGCCGCCCAGCAGGGCGAGACCAAACAGAATGAAAATAACGCCGGTAACCTTTAATAAAGGCCCGGGCCGGAAAGAGGGAATCATCATATTCCTTTTTGCAAGGATTTATCGGTGGCGCGTTGAAAGCGCCATAGTGAATTCAGGGAAGGCGTCGATTGCAGAATATACAAAGTTTGGAATCACCAGAATGTGATAGTTTATCAGAATTGATGATTGTCTTCTGGTCGCGCCATTTTTTGGCGAGGCCGCCATTTGAATCAAATAAATGCTTCAGATAAGCGCAACTATTATGCTGGATGAGCGAGTCGCGGGGCTGGAAGGGGGGGGGGCCATGGATGTTGAGGCGGCCGCGTTATCACGTGCTGGCAGTGCGGGGAGAATAAGCCTGAAACAGTTGTTATAAGTGGCTGCAAGAAACGCAATGCCGCTTATAATAACCCTATCTGCCGCATGGTAATATTGAAATGAAAATATGACGACATTGCAGGTATAAACTCGGGGCTGACCGTAGTAATGCTTAAGTGTTTCTGCTTATTATTCCAAATGACCTGTTTATTCTCTCGACAGCAACTTGCGCATGCCGGACGGCCGTGCTGGCGAGTGTTGCTGGCCGGACGCGCAAATCACCGGCGGGCCGCTGCTGCATCGCACAAGCTGCCTGTACTTCGCTATAATTGCGCGGTTAAAACACCATCCGCTAATGAGGAACCCCATGAGTTTGAATAACGTCTCTTCCGGCCGCGACCTGCCGAACGATTTCAACGTCGTCATCGAAATCCCGATGAATGCCGATCCGATCAAGTACGAAGTCGACAAGGAAAGCGGCGCGATCTTCGTCGATCGCTTCATGGGTACCGCCATGCATTACCCGTGCAACTACGGCTACGTGCCGAACACCCTGTCGCCGGACGGCGACCCGGTCGACGTGCTGGTCATCACCCCGTTCCCGCTGATCCCGGGCGTGGTCGTGCGCTGCCGTCCTATCGGCGTGCTGAAAATGACCGACGAGTCGGGCGAAGACGCGAAAGTGCTGGCCGTGCCAGTCGATAAGGTTCTGTCGATCTACAGCCACTGGCAAAAGCCGGAAGATCTGAACGAGCTGCGTTTGCGCCAGATCCAGCATTTCTTTGAGCACTACAAAGATCTGGAAAAAGGCAAATGGGTCAAGATCGACGGCTGGTACGGTCCTGACGTGGCCAAGGAAGAAATCCTCGGCGGCGTCGCCGCCTACAAGGCCGATGCTGCAAAGGCCGCTTCCTGATTAGCCGCCGCGCCCGCAAAACCGCGGCCTGCCGCCGGTTTCCTGGCGTGTGCGAGTAAAAAACGCCTCCTGCTATCATGGCAGGAGGCGTTTTTTTTTGCCATCCATATCATGCTTGCCGAGAATAAAGCTGTTTTATCGCGCTTAATTTGTTGTAATAAAGTTAATTTTTAACAATTGATAAGGAGGTCGAGATGCATACCGGGCATTTATTCATGCGTTCGTGGTGGGTACTGGCCTTGCGCGGGCTGGCAGCCATCGTCTTTGGCGCGATCACCCTGGCGTGGCCGGGCGTCACCGTCCTGTCGCTGCTGATGGTGTTTGCCGCCTATGCGCTGCTGGGCGGCGGTGCATCCGTCGTGGGTGCATTCAGCAACCGCAAGCATGGCGGCGACTGGTGGGCGTTGTTGTTGCTGGGTATCTGCGGCCTGGCCGTCGGCATATTGACCATCATCAACCCGCTGCTGACGACGTTTGCCTTGATCGTCATGATCGGCGTCAATGCCCTCGTTTCCGGCGTGTTCGATATCGTGCTGGCGATCCGCCTGCGCAAGGCCATCGAGGGCGAGTGGCTGCTGGTGCTCAATGCCGTCGTTTCCATCGCCTTCGGCAGCCTGATCCTGCTGTTTCCCGCCGCCGGCACGTTTGCCCTTGTGTGGATGATAGGCGTGTATGCCTTGCTCACGGGTATCTTGCTGCTGACCCTGGCGTGGCGCGCCTACAAGCTGCAGAAGGATGGCCCCGCCGCTTCCACGCCGGGCCGTTCGGCTGCCTGATCGCCGTCGCATACGCGATGAGCAATGCTCCCCGCCGGCCGGCCGGGAGCATTTTTTATGCGCGAAACGGGCTGTGCTCGTTCAATTCATCGAGATAGGCGTCGATGCCGCCCCGTTCGCGCTCAAGGAAGCGCTGCACGGCGTCGGCAAAGGCCGGATGGGCCAGCCAGTGGGCTGACCAGGTCTTTTGCGGCAGGAAGCCGCGCGCCATCTTGTGCTCGCCCTGGGCGCCGCCTTCGAAGGTGGCGATGCCGTTGGCGATGCAAAATTCCAGCGGCTGGTAGTAGGCCGTCTCGAAGTGCAGGCAGGGCACGTGCTCGAGCGCGCCCCAGTAGCGGCCATACAGGGTGTCGGCCGTGTGGATCACCAGCGAGGCGGCAATGGCCCGGCCGTCGCGCTCGGCGATCACCAATAGAATGTTCTGCGGCATGCTGAAGGCTATGCGCCGGAAGAAATCCAGGCTCAGGTAGGGCGAGGAGCGGTGTTCCGCATAGGTATTGCTGTAGCAGCGGTGGAACAGCTTCCAGTCCGCGTCCGTGGCGTCCATGCCGCGCACCTGGCGCATGGTCACGCCCGCTTCCCGCACCTTGCGCCGCTCGGCGCGGATGTTCTTGCGTTTCTTGTGTTCCAGGGTGGCGAGGAATTGCTCGAAATCCGTATAGCCGGGATTGAGCCAGTGAAACTGCACGCCGCTACGCATCAAGTAGCCGGCCTCGGTCAGCTGGCGCGCCTCGCTTTCCGGCGGGAACAGGATATGGCAGGACGACACGTCGGCCGCTTGCTGCTGGGCCTGCAGGAAGCCCAGCAGGGCGGCGCGCGCCTCGCCGTCGCGGGCCAGCAGGCGTGCGCCGCTGACGGGCGTAAAGGGAATCGCCGACAACAGTTTCGGATAGTATTCGAGGCCATGCTGCTGATAGGCGTCGGCCCAGGCCCAGTCGAACACGTATTCGCCATACGAGTGCATTTTCAGGTACAGGGGCAGGGCGGCGGCCAGCGTGTCTCCTTGCCACAGCGCCAGGTAATTCGGCTGCCAGCCCGTGTCCGCGCTGGCGCAGCCGGACTCGTGCAGCGCGTGCAGGAAGGCGTAGGAAAGGAAGGGATTGGCCTCCGCCTGGCTGGCCAGCAGTTCAGACCAGGCCGCTTCGCCAATTTCAGCCAGGGTAGTGACGATAGCCGTGCGATAATTCATTGTTGTAGTGTGCATTCATCACTCTCGGGGCGCCACCATCGGCCTGTGTGCCCCTGTCTTGTTTAATAGAACGAAAATATCCATCATCATGACAGTCAAAGTCGCAATTGCTCAAATGAATAGTACGGTCGGCGATCTGGCCGGCAACCGTGCCAAGATCTTCGACCTTTCCCGCCGCGCCTTTGAAGCGGGCGCCGATATCGTGCTCACGCCGGAGCTGTCGCTGGTCGGCTATCCACCCGAGGATCTGTTGCTGCGCAATGCATTCTACGCAAAAACGCAGCAGGCGTTTGCCGCGCTGGCTGCCGACCTGGTCCAGTTCAAGGATTTGCACGTGGTGGTGGGCTTGCCCCTGCAGGACGAGAAGGGCGTGCGCCACAATGCCGCCTCCGTGCTGCTCAATGGCGAAGTGCTGGGCACTTACCGCAAGCACGATTTGCCGAACACGACCGTGTTCGATGAAAAACGTTACTTTACGTCGTCTGACCAGGCTTTCGTGTTTGGCGTGAAGGGTGTGCGTTTCGGCATCAATATCTGCGAAGACACGTGGTTCGAGCACGCGCCGATGCGCGCCCGCGCGGCTGGCGCCCAGGTGTTGCTGGTGCCGAACGGCTCGCCCTACCATATGAACAAGCAGCATCTGCGCTATGAAACCATGCGCAAGAACGTCAGCGCGCAAGGCATGGCTCTCGTGTATGCCAACCTGGTCGGCGGCCAGGATGAGCTGATTTTCGATGGCGACTCGTTTGTCATGGATGCGGCCGGCACGATTTGCGCCCAGCTGCGTCATTTCGAGGAAGACTTGCAACTGGTCGAGTTCGACGGCGCCACGCCCGTGCCGCAGCCGCTGGCCGCGCCGTTGACCACCGAGGCGCAGGTGTACCAGGCGCTGGTGCTGGGCGTGCGCGACTATATAGGCAAGAACGGTTTCCCGGGCGTGCTGATCGGCATGTCGGGCGGCGTCGATTCCGCCCTGACCCTGGCCATCGCCGTCGATGCGCTGGGCGCCGACAAGGTGCGCGCCGTGATGATGCCGTCGCAATTTACGGCCGATATCTCGTGGATCGATTCGCGCGACATGGTAAAACGCCTCGATGTGCGCTACGATGAAATTCCGATCAAGCAAACCTTCGACGCCTTCCGCGCCACCCTGGCGGACGAGTTCGCCGGACTGGCGGAAGACGCGACGGAAGAGAACATCCAGGCGCGCATCCGCGGCACCTTGCTGATGGCTCTGTCGAACAAGCATGGCAGTATCGTGCTGACGACGGGCAACAAGAGCGAGATGGCTGTCGGCTATTGCACGCTGTACGGCGACATGGCGGGCGGCTTTGCCGTGATCAAGGATATCGCCAAGACGCTCGTGTACCGTTTGTGTGCCTGGCGCAACAGCGTGTCGGACGTGATCCCCGAGCGCATCCTGACGCGCGGACCGTCGGCAGAACTGCGCGCCGACCAGCTGGACCAGGACTCGTTGCCGCCATACGACGTACTCGACGGCATCATGCAGTTGTACATGGAAGAAAACCGGCCGATCGCCGAGATTATCGAGGCTGGCTACCCGCCGGCCGATGTGGCCCGGGTCACGCGCCTGATCAAGATCAATGAATACAAGCGGCGCCAGTCGCCGGTGGGCATCCGCGTCACGCACCGTGGCTTCGGCCGCGACTGGCGTTATCCCATTACGTCGAAGTTTTACGAATAACGTGGGCAACCCCGCCAAACCTACTGCGCAGCTCACTACCGGGCATCCGTTGCTCACCGTACTAAAGTACGGCTCCGCTACTCAACCCGGTATTGAACTTGCTCGCTACGGTTTTGCGGGGTCCCGTTAAGCCAGCTAATGAAGAACTGACGATTACCAATAAGGAGAAAGCCATGAAACAGATTACCGCCATCATCAAACCATTCAAGCTCGACGAAGTACGCGAGGCGCTGGCCGATGTGAACGTGACGGGCTTGACCGTGACGGAAGTGAAGGGCTTCGGCCGCCAGAAGGGGCATACCGAGCTGTACCGTGGCGCCGAGTACGTGGTCGACTTCTTGCCGAAAGTCAAAGTCGAAGTGGTGGTGGACGACAGCGTGTCGGAATTGGTGGTCGATGCCATCATCAAGGCGGCCCGCACGGGCAAGATCGGCGATGGCAAGATCTTCGTGCGCGACGTGGAGCAGGTCATTCGTATCCGCACGGGCGAGACCGGCCCGGACGCTGTTTAAGTTGTCTTGCCGGGGTCTATGCCAGCAATGTTGTCGGATTAGGCTCGTTGAGCCTAATCCGACCTACTGCCTGATATACGTTGCTACGCGTAGGTCGGGTTAGCGCGCCAGCGCGTAAGCCGACGCTGCTGAGCCAAAAAAACTGCAGGATTGCGCATCAGCGCCCCAGGCGCATGTCGAATTTCCAGCAGATCAGGCGCAGTATCGTGATGCCGCTGGCGCTGGTCCATAGCGCGAAGTCGTGCTCGGCGCCGAAGTGCATCTGCAATAAATAAGCCCAGCAGCCGAAGAACGCGCAGATGGCGTACGGTTTGCCGTCGCGAAACACCATCGGCACTTCGTTGCAGACGATGTCGCGCATCACGCCGCCGAAAATTCCCGTAATGACTCCCATCATCGACGCGATGAAGATCGGCATGCCGGCGCGCATGGCTTCGGCCACGCCGGCGATGGCGAACATGCCCAGACCGATGGCGTCGGCGATGACGATCAGGCGTTCCGAGACGATCTGGCGCAAATGCTGGATCAAGGGCGCGGCCGTCAGGGCCAGCACGAAGATCAGGATCGCGTATTCCTGGTGCGAGACCCAGAACAGGGGCCGCTTGTCGAGCAGGATGTCGCGCAGGGTGCCGCCGCCGAATGCCGTGATGAAGGCCACGACGAACACGCCGACCAGGTCCATGCGTTTGCGGCGCGCCTCGATGAAACCGGAAAACGCGCCCACCAGGATGGCGATGACCTCGATGATCTTGATCAGCGAGCCAGGCGGCAATTGGGGTGGCATCATGGGTGGAGCGCGTGCACGAGACGCTAAGCAGGAAATAATTGTCACAGGTTAACATGACACGGCCCCGAATGGTGACAAACGGGGCCGTGTGCAGTGCGGAACTGGTAACTGAATTGTAATTGCTTGCTGTCAAGCCTAGCGGATCGGCTGCAGCGCGGAAGAAAGTAATACCACCAGCGCGCCATCGCCCCCTTCGGAGCGGCGCGCCTGGCAAAACGCGATGACTTCATCCTTTTGCACGAGCCAGCTGTGCACCATCGATTTCAAGACCGGTTCCTGGCCTTTCGAGCCGAAACCCTTGCCGTGGATCACGCGCACGCAGCGCAGCTTGCGCCGCGTTGCCTGGTTCAGGAAGGCGCCGATGCCGTCGCGCGCCTCATCGCGGCGCAAGCCGTGCAAGTCCAGCTCATCCTGCACGGGCCAGTGGCCCTTGCGCATCTTCTTGACCACGTCCGGTCCCACGCCGGGGCGGGCGTAGTTCAGGGCCGGATCGTTTTCCAGATAATGGTCGACCTCGAACAAGTCCGACAGCGACTCGCGCAGCACGGCCGCAGCGTCCTCTTCCGGCGTCAGCTTGCGCGCCGGCTGCTGGGCCGCCATATTGCCCGCCTTGGGCACGCTGGGCACGTAGCGGTCCGACTCGGGCAGGCGCTTGACGCCGCCGATGCTGGCCTTGAACAGATTGCTCTCCACGGCCTGCACCTTGGCTTGCTTGGCGCGCTCGGCCTCGGCCTGGGCGCGCGCGTCCGCCTGCTCCTTGAGCTGCTTGCTGACCGCTTTCAGGTCGGCAAAGTCTTTCATCGACGCCATGCGACGCTTACTCCTGGCCTTCCAGGTAGCGCTGGGCGTCCAGTGCTGCCATGCAACCCGTGCCGGCGCTGGTGATGGCCTGGCGGTAGATGTGGTCTTGCACGTCGCCGGCGGCAAACACGCCCGGCGCGCTGGTGGCGGTGGCCATGCCTTCCAGACCCGTCTTGGTCTTGATGTAGCCGTTGTGCATGTCCAGCTGGCCTTCGAAGATGCCCGTGTTCGGCTTGTGGCCGATGGCGATGAAGACGCCATGCACGCTCAACGCTTCGACCTTGCCGTCGATGGTCGATTTGATGTTCAAGCCCGTCACGCCGCCTTCGTTGCCCGTCACTTCGTCCAGAGTGTGGTTATATTTCAACACAATCTTGCCTTCGGCGACCTTGGCGTTCAAGCGGTCGATCAGGATGGCTTCGGCGCGGAACTTGTCGCGGCGGTGGATCAAGGTGACTTTATTGGCGATGTTCGACAGGTACAGCGCTTCCTCGACGGCCGTGTTGCCGCCGCCGACGACTGCCACTTCCTGGTTGCGGTAGAAGAAACCATCGCAGGTGGCGCAGGCGGACACGCCCTTGCCCATGAATTCCGCTTCCGACGGCAAGCCCAGGTATTGCGCGGATGCGCCCGTGGCGATGATCAGGGTGTCGCACGTGTATTCGTGGCTGTCGCCCTTCAGGCGGATCGGTTTTTCATTGAGGAAAGTGGTGTGGATGTGGTCAAACACGATTTCCGTATTGAAACGCTCGGCATGCTGCAGCAAGCGCTGCATCAGGTCCGGACCTTGCACGCCCATCGGGTCGCCGGGCCAGTTTTCCACGTCGGTGGTGGTCATCAGCTGGCCGCCTTGTTCCACGCCGGTCACCAGCATCGGGTTCAGGTTGGCGCGGGCGGCGTAGACGGCGGCGCTGTAGCCGGCTGGGCCGGAGCCGAGGATCAAAACGCGGGCGTGTTTGGTAGTGGTCATGGGAGGCTTCTCTATGAGTGGGGTCTATCCGAATTGGGGGCATACGCGCGAAGAACAAGGCTGTATTGCGCTTGCGCAAGCAATCCTCGATTATAGACCAAGCCGCCTGTAGCGACGAATCGTGGGGCCGTCCGGAGCATATATGGCTTAGAATACTTCCTTATTATGGGAAATTCCCTTTCAGAAACATTTTTCACCTTGCAGCGCTTCCCAGAATGACTAAACCAGCCCAGGCCAATCAAAATAGCTACACCCGAAAACCGGTCGAACGCCGGCCTTTGCCCAACCGGCTGGTACGGCTGCTGTCCGAGGCGCGCTGGTTCGCGCTGGCCGCGTTTGCCCTGTATTTCGTACTGATCCTGGCCAGCTTCAACAAGCTCGACCCCGGCTGGTCGCATGCCACCAACGTCGACAAGGTGGCCAACCTCGGTGGCAAGCTCGGTGCGACCTTTTCCGACCTGTTGTTGTATATCTTCGGTTTTTCCGCCTGGTGGTGGTGCGTGTGGCTGCTGCGCACCGTGTGGCATGGCTATCGCCGCCTGAGTAAGCGCTTCCTGCTGGAAGAGGAAGAGGTGGAGCGCGAGCACCATGTCGAGATGCTGATCCGCATCGTCGGCTTCTCGATCATGCTGATCGGCAGCATGGGCCTCGAATACCTGCGCATGGCGAAAAGCCTGCACGTGCAGCTGCCGCGCGACCCGGGCGGCGTGCTGGGCCAGCTGGTGGGGCACTCGGCCCACGTGGCTTTCGGCTTCACGGGTGCTACTTTATTACTGTTGCTGCTGTTCGGCCTGGGCTTTTCCCTGTTCTTCCATGTGTCCTGGTTGCAAGTGGCCGAACGCATCGGCGGCGCCATCGAAGACGCGTTTAATTGGTTCGTGCTGCGCTACCAGGACCGCGAAGACCGCCGCCAGGGCGAAGTGGCCGCCGTGCGCCGCGACGAGGTGGTGGTCATCGAACGGGCCAAGCACGTGGAAAAGCACGTGGCCGCACCGCCCGTGAAGATCGAGCCGCAGGTCGTCACCGTCGTCAAATCCGAGCGCGTGGAAAAGGAACGCCAGGCCCATCTGTTCGAGAATCTGGGCGATGGCAAGCTGCCGCCGCTGTCCCTGCTCGACGAGGCGCCGCCCGTGGTGGAAACGGTGTCCGTGGAAACCCTGGAATTCACGAGCCGCCTGATCGAAAAGAAATTGTCCGACTTTGGCGTGGATGCCAAGGTAGTGGCCGCTTACCCCGGCCCTGTCGTCACGCGCTATGAAATCGAGCCGGCCACGGGCGTGAAGGGCAGTCAGATCGTCGGCCTGGCGCGCGACCTGGCCCGTTCGCTGTCCCTGACGTCGATCCGGGTGGTGGAAACCATTCCCGGCAAGAACTACATGGCGCTGGAGCTGCCGAACAGCAAGCGCCAGATCGTGCGCCTGACGGAAATCCTCGGCTCCAAGGTCTACAACGACGGCGTGTCCAGCCTGACGATTGCGCTGGGCAAGGATATCGCCGGCAAGCCCGTCGTGGCCGACCTGGCCAAGATGCCCCACTTGCTGGTGGCCGGCACCACCGGTTCCGGTAAATCCGTGGGCATCAATGCGACGATCCTGTCGCTGCTGTACAAATCCGACCCGCTCGACGTGCGCCTGATCCTGATCGATCCGAAGATGCTGGAAATGTCCGTCTACGAAGGCATCCCGCACTTGCTGGCGCCCGTCGTGACCGACATGCGCCAGGCCGGCCACGCGCTGAACTGGGCCGTGAACGAGATGGAGCGCCGCTACAAGCTGATGAGCAAGATGGGCGTGCGTAACCTGGCCGGCTACAATGCCAAGATTGCCGACGCGAAAAAGCGCGAAGAACACATCCCGAATCCGTTCAGCCTGACGCCGGATGCGCCGGAGCCGCTGGAAAAACTGCCGACCATCGTCATCATCATCGACGAGCTGGCCGACCTGATGATGGTGGTGGGCAAAAAAGTCGAGGAATTGATCGCGCGTATCGCGCAAAAGGCGCGCGCCGCCGGCTTGCACTTGATTCTGGCCACGCAGCGCCCATCTGTAGACGTGATCACGGGGCTGATCAAGGCAAACATTCCGACGCGTATCGCCTTCCAGGTCTCGTCGAAGATCGACTCGCGCACCATTCTCGACCAGATGGGCGCGGAAACCCTGCTGGGCATGGGCGACATGCTGTACATGCCGCCCGGTACCGGCCTGCCGATGCGCGTGCACGGCGCGTTTGTGTCCGATGAGGAAGTCCACAGGGTCGTCAGCCATCTGAAGCTGCAGGGCGAACCGAATTACATCGAGGGCATCCTCGAAGGCGGCACCCTGGAAGGCGACGGCGCCGAAGGCGGCGCGTCGGGCGAGGGCGGCGGCGAGGCCGATGCCCTGTACGACCAGGCGGTGGCGGTGGTGCTGAAAAACCGCCGCGCCTCGATTTCGCTGGTGCAGCGTCATTTGCGCATCGGCTACAACCGCGCAGCCCGTCTGCTCGAGCAGATGGAGCAGAGCGGGGTGGTATCAACCATGCAATCCAATGGCAACCGGGAAATCCTGGTGCCGGCGGCGAGTAGTGAACAAGGGTAACGGAATGAAGAATACGACTTTCGCAGCAAAAATGATCATCGGTGCAAGCAGTGTCGCCTGCAGCCTGCTGTTCGCGGCCAGCGCCTCGGCCAGCGCGTTGGAACAGTTCAAGAGCTTTGCGGCCGGCACCAAGTCGGCCAAGGGCGAGTTTGTGCAGCGCCAGGTCAAGAAGGCGGACGCCAGCGGCAAGGCGAAAGTGTCGACTCCAGCCAGCGGCACCTTCGAGTTCGCCCGTCCAGGCAAGTTCATCTGGACCTACCTGAAGCCGTACGAGCAGCTGCTGCAGGCGGACGGCGACAAGCTGTATATCTATGACAAGGACTTGAGCCAGGTGACGGTCAAGAAACTGGGCGACGCGCTCGGTTCCTCGCCAGCCGCGATTTTGTTCGGCAGCAATGACCTGGAAAAGAACTTCACCCTGGCCGAAGCGGGCACGCGCGATGGCCTGGAATGGCTGAAAGCGACGCCGAAAGCCAAGGACACGACGTTCGATGAAATCACCATCGGCCTGCGCAACGGCGTGCCGGAAGCGATGGAATTGCGCGACTCGTTCGGCCAGACGTCGGTGCTGGCGTTCAAGAATTTCCAGAAGAATCCGGCCCTGTCTGCCAATCACTTTAAATTTGTCATGCCCAAGGGCGCGGATGTCATCAATAATTGATTATTGACCTCCTGTTGTTGACCGGCCTCGCAGCGATGCGGGGCCTTTGCATTCTTACCCGGTACATATTATGGCGGACCTCTTTTCCACCGCACCGCGCCAGCCGCTGGCCGAAGCCTTGCGGCCTGCGACTCTCAACGAAGTCATCGGCCAGACGCATCTGCTGGGCGTGGGCAAGCCGCTGCGCCTGGCGTTCGAGGCGGGCAAGGCCCATTCGATGATCCTGTGGGGGCCGCCCGGCGTGGGCAAGACGACGCTGGCGCGCCTGATGGCAAACGCGTTTGACAGCGAATTCATCGCCCTGTCGGCCGTGTTTGCCGGCGTGAAAGATATCCGCGCCGCCATGGACCAGGCCCGCCACAGCCTGGACCAGTTCGGCAAGCACACCTTGCTGTTTGTCGACGAAATCCACCGGTTTAATAAATCGCAACAGGACGCCTTGCTGCCGTTTGTCGAATCGGGCCTGGTGACGTTCATTGGCGCGACGACGGAAAACCCCAGCTTCGAAGTCAATTCGGCGCTGCTGTCACGCGCGCAAGTGTATGTATTGAAGTCGCTCAACGAAGACGAGATGAAGCAGCTGCTGGCCAAGGCGCAATCCACGGCGCTGACGCATTTGACGTTCGACGAGGCGGCCGCCGATACCCTGATCGGCTACGCGGATGGCGATGCGCGCCGCTTTTTGAATTTGCTGGAACAGGCGGAGACGGCCGCCAGCTCGACGGGCACGACGAAGATCGACGCGGCCTTCGTCGACAATGCGCTGACCTTGAATTCGCGCCGCTTCGACAAGGGCGGCGACAATTTCTATGACCAGATTTCCGCCCTGCACAAGTCCGTGCGCGGTTCGAACCCGGACGCGGCCCTGTACTGGTTTTGCCGCATGATCGACGGCGGCGCCGACCCGCGCTACCTGTCGCGGCGCATCGTGCGCATGGCCTGGGAAGACATCGGCCTGGCCGACCCCCGCGCCTTGACCATGGTCAATGATGCGGCGGAAACGTATGAGCGCCTCGGTTCGCCCGAAGGCGAGCTGGCGCTGGGCCAGGCCGTGATCTACCTGGCGATTGCCGCGAAAAGCAATGCCGGCTACAACGCCTTCAATACGGCCATGGCCTTCGTCAAGAAGGATAAATCGAAGGAAGTGCCCGTGCACTTGCGCAATGCGCCGACGAAACTGATGAAGGAACTCGGTTACGGCCACGCCTACCGCTACGCGCATGACGAGCCCGATGCCTACGCGGCCGGCGAAACGTATTTTCCGGACGGCATGGCGGAACCGGGCTGGTACCAGCCCGTGCCGCGCGGGCTGGAAAGCAAGATTGCCGACAAGCTGGCCTGGCTGCGCGAGCTTGACCGCAAGGCAGGCAAGGGCTGAGGCTACAAGCCCAGCAATGTAAAACCGTCGTCCTGCGGCGCGTAGCCGACCAGCTGGCGCGTGGCCGCGATCGACAGCCGTTTGTAGCGGTTGTCCGACACGCCATGCGCGACGTGGTAGCCGGGCGGCACGTCGGCGGCGATGCAGCGGGCCAGCAATTGCACCACGTCGCGCTCGCTGATGAAGGCGGCGATGTCGCGCGCGCTGTGCTGTTGACCTTTCTCAAACTGCGCCACGTTGGCGATGCGCACGGCGATCGCCGTCATGCCATGCTGGTGCGCGAAGGCCGACGCCACGCCTTCGCCGAAGGCCTTGCTGGCGCCATACATATTGGCCGGACGCGCCGGCATGTCTTCATGCACTTGTACGTCGAGCGGATAGCCCTCGATGGCTTGCGCGCTGCTGGCAAACACCACTCTTTTCACTCCCTGTGCCTGCGCCGCGCGGAAGAGGTTGTGCGTGCCGACGATGTTTGGCTGCAGCAATTGCGCATCAAAATTGGCGCTGGCGTGCGGCACGCCGGCCAGGTGCAGCACCACGTCGATGCCGGCGCAGGCGGTCAGGCAGGCGGGATGGTCGGCCACGTCAAGCTGAATGAAAGGGCAGGGCGCTTCGGCCAGCCCGTCCGTGTGCAGGTCGGCCAGGCGCAGGGAGAATTCCCCGTGCCGGCGCTTCCAGAAAGCGGTGCCGATGATGCCGGCGGCGCCCGTGACGAGGACGCGCAGTGGTGATGCTTGAGTCATGTATTCCTTGTATTGAGTGTGTGAGGCAGTGCCAGCTGCAGCCAGCGCAGCAGGGCGGGGCGCGGTGCGGATGTTCCATGCACGCGGATGCGTCCGCTGCCCACGGCTTCGACCAGCACCAGCCCGTCATTCGGTATCGTGTAGCGTTCGCCGCTGCGCAGCACGCAATCGTCGAACTGGGCGTAGGCCGTGATCCAGGCCGTGCCGGACAGGCATTCGATGACCTTGGCGTGCGCTTGCTCCAGGCGCAAGGGCCGTTCGCTGGGTAATTCGTGGTCGGTATGCATGGCATCACTCCTGTTGTGCTGACAGGAACAGCTTAGGCGCATGCGGCAAACCATGACAGATGCAGGAAAACGAAATTGTGATGAACACAGAGCACTTCGTCGTACACTGTGCTTGTCAAAAAATCGGGCAACTGTATCTGTGCGTGCCGCGTGCGGCAGCCGCATACTGAAGGGATGAATATGAATGCGCCTTTGAATCTGTACGAGCACCTGGCCAACGAGCTGGGTGCTTTGATCGACGCGCGCGTGTTCGCGCCCGGCGACCGCCTGCCGTCGATCCGCCACCTGGCGCAGCAAAAGCGCATTTCCGTCAGCACGGTGATGCAAGCCTTGCGCCTGATGGAAGACCGGGGACAGGTCGATGCGCGGCCCCAGTCCGGCTATTTCGTGCGCCACCGGGCGCCACGCCGCCCGTGCAGCGCCGACGCCCAGCACCTGAAGGAGCCGGCCTTTGTCGGCATCAACAACCTGTTGATGCGCGTGCTCAAGGAGAACGAGACACCTGGCATCGTGCAGCTGGGCACGGCCTGGCCGCCTGACGAAATATTGCCGATCAAGCGCATGCAGCGCACCATCAGCGCGGTGGCGCGGCGCGATCCTGTTCTGCTCAGCAAGGTCAGCTGCTATGACGTCAGCGAAGGCAATTTCCTGCGCCAGGTGGCGCGCCGCGCGCTGGACTGGGGCAAGCTCGATCCGACGGAAATCGTCGTGACGAATTCCTGCACGGAAGCGATCAGTCTGTGTCTGCGCGCCGTCGCCAGGCCGGGCGACACCATCGCCATCGAGTCTGCCACGTATTTTGTGCTGCTGCAGATGATCGAAAGCCTGGGCATGAAGGCGCTGGAAATTCCCACGGACCCGAAGACGGGGCCGTCGCTCGACGCGCTCGAGCTGGCCTTGCGCGCCGGCCTCGTGCAGGCCTGTCTGTTCGTGCCGAACGCAAATAATCCCCTGGGCTGCGTCATGCCGGAAGCAAACAAGAAGCGCCTGGCGGGCCTGCTGTCGGAATTCAATATTCCGTTGGTGGAGGACGATGTGTATGGCGACCTGTGTTTCGCGTCGCAGCGTCCCTGGCCCGTGAAGGCTTACGATACGAGCGGTAACGTTTTATTGTGCTCCTCGTTTTCCAAGGCGATCACGCCCGCGTCGCGCGTCGGTTACGTGCTGGCCGGGCGTTTCGCGCAGGAAGTGGCCTTGCTGAAAACCGTGTCGAGCGGCGCCACCAGCCATTTCTTCCAGGCCGTGCTGGCCGATTTTCTGGAAGGCAGCAGCTACGACCAGCAGCTGCGCAAGATGCGGCGCACCCTGGTCCAGCGCATCGCCCGCATGTCCGACGCCGTGGCGGCCAGCTTTCCGCTTGAGTGCATGCTGTCCGAGCCGCAGGGCGGTTTCGTGTTGTGGGTGCAGATGCCGCCACAAGTCGATGCGCTGGCTCTGCATGGCCAGGCGATTGCGGACGGCGTGGCGTATATGCCGGGCCAGCTGTTCTCGGCCTCGGGCAAGTTCGGCAATTATCTGCGCCTCAATTGCGGCAATGCGTGGACGCCGCGCATCGAGCAGGCGATCGGCCGCCTGGGCCATCTCGTTAAGGACGCCTTGTAGAACGCCTGTCAAAACCTACTGCGCGGCGCGCTTTGCGGCCTGCGATGCTCACCGTGCTCTAGCACGGTTGCGCTTCTTAGCCACAAATCACTGCCGCTCGCTACGGTTTTGTCAGGCGTTGTTCATTCCCTTGTTTTCCCTTCAGTCCCCGTTTTTCACCGTTCGCTCCCTGTTTTTCGCCGCTGGTCGCAAGCCGGTGTCGTTGTTCGCGGCCGTTGGCTAAAGTACCACCATACCAAGCGCAGTTAAATGAACAAACCAACCAGGAGTTACATCATGCACGCACTGAAAAACATGGAAATCACCTTCGTCGCCGCCGCCATCATCGCCATCGGCGCCAGCTTCGCCACCGCCGGCGCGAATACCGTGGAAGTGAGCGCCAGCAGCAATGTCATCGCTCAAGCCGTGGACGCGAAAATGCCCGTCGTTACCGTCAGCGCCCGCCGCCTGACCGCTGCCGAAAAAGCCGCGTTCATTTAAGCAATAAGCCAAGCGGAAAATGTAAAGCGGGCGCGAGTGTCCAGGCATGCCGCCATGACGATGGCAGAGCGTATGCAAAACTCATAGAGAACTGAACGGGTCTTGGTACAATGAGTGCTTTCGATACATCGGCACCGCCATCCACCCATGATAGATATCCAACTTCTCCGTAAAGACATCGCCACCGTCGCAGAACGCCTGGCGACGCGCAAATTCCAGCTCGACGTGGCAGGTTTTACCGCCCTCGAAGCCGAACGCAAGGCGATCCAGACGCGCACCGAAGAGCTGCAGGGCAAGCGCAATGCGCTGTCCAAGCAAATCGGCATGTTGAAAGGCAAGGGGGAAGACACCTCGGCCGTGATGGCGCAAGTGGCCGGCCTGGGCGATGAGCTGAAAGCCGATGAAGCGGCCCTGACCCTGGTGCAAGCCAAGCTGAGCGATTTCATCATGGCCGTGCCGAATTTGCCGCATGAATCTTCGCCCCTGGGCACGGACGAGTCGGGCAACGTGGAAGTGCGCAAGGTCGGCACGCCGCGCACCTTCGATTTCGAAGTCAAGGATCATGTCGACGTGGGCGCTCCGCTGGGCCTGGACTTCGAAGTGGCCACCAAGCTGACCGGCTCGCGCTTCTCCGTCATGAAGGGCGGCATCGCCCGCCTGCACCGCGCACTGGCGCAATTCATGCTCAACACCCACGTGGACGAGCACGGCTACACGGAATGCTATACCCCGTACATGGTGAACGCCGATTCCTTGCGCGGCACGGGCCAGCTGCCGAAATTCGAAGCCGATCTCTTCTCGGTGAAAAAAGGCGGCGCGGAAGGCGAGGGCGAGACCTTCTACCTGATTCCCACGTCGGAAGTGTCGCTGACCAACATCGCGCGCGATGAAATCCTGGCGCTCGATCAATTGCCCCTGAAAATGACGGCCCACACGCCATGCTTCCGCTCGGAAGCGGGCAGCTACGGCCGCGACACGCGCGGCATGATCCGCCAGCACCAGTTCGACAAGGTGGAAATGGTGCAAGTGGTGCACCCGGATACCTCGTATCAGGTGCTCGATGAAATGGTTGGCCACGCGGAAGCGATCTTGCAACGCCTGGGTCTGCCATACCGCGTGATGTCCTTGTGCACGGGCGACATGGGTTTCGGCGCCACCAAGACCTTCGACCTGGAAGTGTGGCTGCCGGCGCAAAACACCTATCGCGAAATCTCGTCCCTGTCGAACTGCGAAGCCTTCCAGGCCCGCCGCATGCAGGCGCGTTTCCGCAACGCCGCCGGCAAGCCGGAACTGGCGCACACCCTGAACGGCTCCGGCCTGGCAGTGGGCCGCACCCTGGTCGCCGTGCTGGAAAACTACCAGCAAGCGGACGGCAGCGTCGAGATCCCGGCCGTGCTGCGCCCGTACATGGGCGGCCTGACGCATCTGAAGGCCTGAAAGCTTAGGGCAGCCGGATGAATGGAAGGCCTAAAATAGTCCTTCCATTTTTTCAAGCGGCTGCTATAATCTTGCCTTCTCGCAGCAATGCGAGGAAAGACCGCAGCAAATGGAGAGGTGGCAGAGTGGTCGAATGTACTTGACTCGAAATCAAGCGTACGTTAAATCGTACCGTGGGTTCGAATCCCACCCTCTCCGCCAGAACAAATAGAGAAAGCTCCCGCAAGGGAGCTTTTTTTATTTGTGGCGGCGAAGAGGAGCAAGGCGCCTGCGCGCCTTGCGCGTGGGATTCGAAGACGAGCGCGTACTCGCGCGAGGCTCCCCGAATCGTCCAATTGATTTTCACGCGTGCGCCAAGGCGGCGTCTACAAAGGCGAGCTGCGCCTTGTACGGGGCTCCCCAAACCGCCCATATGGTTTTTGCTTTGATGAGCAAGATTAGCGATAAACCCCCTACCCAACCCAACAACACCCATGCTAAAATAGCGCCTCGTTCAAACAGGCATGCCAGTTTGAATGAATAGACCGCAGTAAACGGAGAGGTGGCAGAGTGGTCGAATGTACTTGACTCGAAATCAAGCGTACGTTAAATCGTACCGTGGGTTCGAATCCCACCCTCTCCGCCAGAATACATAAGAGAAGCTCCCGCGAGGGAGCTTTTTTTATACCCGCAACGCCAAAAAACCACCAACGTATCAATGCAGGTAGAAAAAACCGCCCAAAGCGCGCAGCGCAAGGCGTTTTTTCCTCCATTCAGACTTTGAAAGCCAGCGTCCCCACTACCGCAAGCTAGTGCACGAGCTTGGCCACCGCAAACGCCACGCCCGACATAGCAATTATCGTCCCCACGCACGACAGAATGACAGCCGACTTCGCCTCAGCCACATCTGACTTGGTCGCATAATTGGAGCGCACCACAGCGAGGTCCAGTTTCAAGCCACTGACATCCGTCTTGAGAACGCCGACATCGGTCTTGAGAGCAGCGATATCCGTTTTCAGACCAGCAACATCCACCTTGAGGCCAGTGACATCCGTTTTCACGCCAGCCACATCCACCTTGATGCCAGCCACATCAACCTTCAAATCAGCAACGTCCAGCTTCACACCAGCCATGTCTTTTCCCAGTGCGTTGACTTGCTCGTCCATGGCGCAATCCTCCATGCTTGTCACTGCATGCTCCTCGCTTTTTTCACCGCTGTCAAACAGTGTCCCGAGGGTATCGCGCATGGCTTTGCTATTGCTTGCCAGGCGTTGCGCCAGCCCCGTCACGCGCTGCAAGTCGGCCACTCCTTCGCCCTGTAGCTGACCCGTGGCAGTCTGCAATTCGACGGTGATCTGTTCGCCGAGGCTGGTAGCAACCCGCATCCATGCCTCGATCTTGCGCTGGCGTGACTGTTGCGTCAGCGCGCCATGCCGCACCTGCGTATCGCTCAGCTTGTGCATGCTGTTCATGCCACGTCCTCTTCGCTTGGGGCCGATGCCGATGCTGTCCACGCTACCTCTCGCCGATGGCGCCCGCCTTGACCCCGCTCACCCTATGGTAATCTACCGTATCCCCATCCTGCCCCCACCAATAAAACTAATGAGCCGATTCTGGAGCAACATCGTCAGCGAGCTGACCCCCTACGTCCCGGGCGAGCAGCCGAAACTGCCCGACCTGGTCAAACTCAACACCAACGAAAACCCCTACGGCCCATCGCCGCAGGTGCTGGCCGCGCTGCGCGACGCCAGTAACGACAGCCTGCGCTTATATCCTGATCCCACGGCCAGCGAACTGAAGCAAACCCTGGCCGACTACCACGGCTTGAACAGCGCGCAAGTGTTCGTCGGCAACGGTTCCGACGAAGTGCTGGCGCTGGCCTTCATGGCCTTGCTCAAGCACGATGCGCCGCTGCTGTTCCCGGACATCAGCTACAGCTTCTATCCCGTGTATTGCAAGCTGTACGGCATCGCATACCGCACGGTCGCGCTCGACGAATCCATGCGCATCCGCCCGGAAGATTACCGGGGGCCGTGCGGCGCCATCATCTTCCCCAATCCCAACGCGCCGACGGGCGTGGACTTGCCGCTGGCCGGCGTGGAAACTCTGCTGCGCGACCATCCCGACGCCGTGGTGGTGGTCGATGAAGCGTATGTGGATTTCGGCGGCGAGAGCGCCGTGGCCCTGGTCGACCGTTATCCGAACTTGCTGGTGGTGCAGACGTTCTCGAAATCGCGCTCCTTGGCCGGCTTGCGCGTGGGCAGTGCCTTCGGCCACCCTGACCTGATCGAGGCGCTGGAAAGAGTGAAGAACAGTTTCAACTCGTATCCGCTGGACCGGCTGGCCCTGGCCGGCGCCGTGGCTTCGCTGCATGACGAAGCGTATTTCCAGCAGACGCGCCAGGCCGTCATCGCCAGCCGCACACAGCTGACGGCGGACCTGACGGCATTGGGCTTCGAGGTACTGCCGTCGGTGGCCAACTTCGTGTTTGCCCGCCACCCGCTGCATGACGCGGCGCAACTGGCGGCCGGCTTGCGCGCCCGCTCCGTGATCGTGCGCCATTTCAATGCACCGCGCATCAGCCAGTATTTGCGCATCAGCATCGGCAACGAGGGCGAATGCGCCGCGTTGATGTCGGCCTTGCGCGCAGTGCTGTGACGCCATGCTGACCTTCGTTCCTGCCAGCCTGGCCGATGGCGAAGCGCTGGCCAGCCTGCGCGTGGCCGCCATGCGCGACAGCCTGGAACGCATCGGCCGCTATGACCCGCAGCGGGCGCGCCAGCGTTTCCTGGCCACGTTCGACCCCGCATCTACCTGGCAGCTGCGAGAAAGCGGCGCGCTGGCCGGCTTTTATGTGTTGCGGCCGCAAGCGGATTATCTATTGCTCGACCACCTCTACCTGGCGCCCGCATGCCAGCGGCAAGGCATGGGCGCGGCCGTGCTGGCGCGCGTGTTTGCCGAGGCCGATGCGGTCCGCAAGAGTGTGCGCGTGGGCGCCTTGCGCGGCAGCGAGGCGAACCGCTTCTATGTGCGTCACGGCTTCTTGCCCGATGGCGAGGAAGAGTTCGACCTGTATTACCGGCGGCCACCCGCGCCTTGAGGCTGCCGACGGCGGCTGTTTGTGCAACAATAATCGGATTCATACATCGACAGGACGGACAATATGGCAAAAGTGGCATTCATCGGTTTGGGCGTCATGGGTTTCCCTATGGCAGGCCACCTGGCGGCGGGCGGACACGACGTCACCGTGTACAACCGCAACCCGGCCCGCGCGGCCGCCTGGCTGGAGCAGCACAAGGGCAGCAGCGCCGCCACGCCGGCCGCCGCCGCTGCGGGCGCCGAGTTCGTGTTTACGTGCATCGGCAAGGATAACGACCTGTATCAAGTGATCCTGGAAGAGGGCGGTTTGCTGTCCGCCATGGCGCCGGGCAGCATCCTGATCGACCATACGACGGCCTCGGCAGAAGCGGCGCGCACCATCCACGCGGCGGCGAAAGAGAAGGGCGTGTTCTTCCTCGACGCGCCCGTGTCCGGCGGCCAGGCGGGCGCGGAAAACGGCAAGCTGACGGTGATGGTGGGCGGCGACGCGGAAGCGTATGCGCGCGCCGAACCCGTCATCGCCCTGTTTTCGCGCGCCGTCACCTATATGGGCGCGTCCGGTTCGGGCCAGCTCACAAAAATGGTCAACCAGATCTGCATCGCCGGCCTCGTGCAAGCTTTGAGCGAAGGCATCGCCTTCGCGGAAAACGCGGGCCTCGATGCGGCGCTCGTCGTCGACGTGATTTCCAAGGGCGCGGCGCAGTCGTGGCAGCTGGAAAACCGGGGCAAGACCATGATCGAACGCAAATTCGACTTCGGTTTCGCCGTCGACCTGATGCGCAAGGACCTGGGCATTTGCCTGGCCGAAGCCAAGCGCAACGGCAGCGACTTGCCCGTGACGGCCTTGACGGACCAGTTCTATGGCGAAGTGCAGCAAGCGGGCGGCAACCGTTATGACACGTCCAGCCTGATTACCCGTCTGAACAAAAAGTAATCTTTCAAGCTCCAGCAACGGCGGCGCGTCCCTGCGAAAGGGCCGCGCCGCTCGTCGTTTACAGGGGTGAAAAATAAAAAACGTCAGTTTCCGGAACATCCGGTTTCGATTTTCATGGAAAAGCATGGACTTCGCTAGCTCATCGTGTATTATTAAAAAACGAGATGAAATGTCCCAATTTTTAAAACATTATGAGCGGACCCGCATGAAAACCAACTCCTCAGCGATAACACGCGTTGTCGACAAGAACATTCCCTACCTGTCGTCCGCAGTCGCCATCTGGCGTCCCCGCGCCGTGCTGCGCAGCTGGCCCGGCGTAGCCATCGCGCTGGTGATCGCCCTGTCGGCCACCTTTATTTCAAGCAATTACGGCGGCCCCCAGCTCCTGTACGCGCTGTTCTTCGGCCTGGCCTTCCACTTCCTCGCGTCCGATCCCACCTGCAAGCCCGGCATCGAGTTTTGCAGCAAGGTGCTGCTGCGCACCGGCGTGGCCCTGCTGGGCGCGCGCATCACCTTCAACCAGATCGCCTCGGTCGGCGTGACGCCCTTATTGATCGTCGTCGGCGGCCTGATCGCCACTCTGGGTTTCGGCTATCTGCTGGCCAGGTGGCTGAAACGCCCCATCACGGAAGGCATCCTGTCCGGCGGTTCCGTCGCCATCTGCGGCGCGTCGGCTGCGCTGGCCATCTCGGCCGTGCTGCCGCAAACCAAGGAAAACGAAAAATTCACGCTGCTCACCGTGGTGGGCGTGACGTCGCTGTCCACCCTGGCCATGATCGTCTACCCGCTGCTGGTCAAACTGCTGGGCTTTGACCCGACGGAAGCGGGCGTGTTCATCGGCGGCACCATCCACGATGTGGCGCAAGTGGTGGGGGCGGGCTATCTGGTCAGCAATCACACGGGCGACGTGGCCACCTTCGTCAAGCTGACGCGCGTCGCCTGTCTCGTGCCCGTCGTGCTGGGCTTGTCGATCATGTTCAAGCGCAAGGATGGCAAGAGCGAGGTCGATGCGCCGCCGCTCGTGCCCTTCTTCCTGATCGGCTTTGTCTGGCTGGTGATTACCAACAGCTTGGGCCTGATTCCGCAGGAAGTGAATGGCTGGATCAACAATGCCTCGCGCGCCTGCCTCGTCATCGCCATCGCCGCACTGGGCGTGAAAACGTCGTTCCAGTCGCTGGCCTCGCTGGGCTGGCGTCCCGTGATCATGCTGGTGATGGAAACGGTGTGGATCGCCGCCTTCGTCGCCATCGCCGTGCTGCTGACGCGCTAAGCGAGCCGGGCCCGCCATGAAGATCCTCGTACTCGGCGCCGGCGTGGTCGGCACGGCATCGGCCTGGTACTTGCGCCAGGCGGGCCACGACGTGCGCGTGCTCGAGCGCCAGGCGGGCGCGGCGCAGGAAACCAGCTTCGCCAACGGCGGACAGATTTCCGTCTCGCATGCGGAACCGTGGGCCAATCCCGCTACCCTGCGCAAGGTGCTCACATGGCTGGGCAAGGATGATGCGCCGCTGCTGTTCCGTCCCCGCCTGGACGCGTTGCAATGGCAGTGGGCCTTGCACTACCTGCGCGAATGCCTGCCGGTCAGGGTGGCGCGCAATATGCGCCAGATCGTCGCCCTGGCCGAGTACAGCCGGCAGAGTTTGCAGGCGCTGCGCCGCGAGACGGGCATCGAGTATGACCACCTGCAGCGGGGCATCTTGCATTTCTATACGGACCAGCAGGAGTTTGACAAATCGCAAATGGGCGCCGCGCTCTTGCGCGAACTGGGCTGCCCGCGCAACACCGTCAGCGCCGATGAGGTGATACGCCTGGAACCGGCCTTGCGCCACGCGCGCGGCCAGATCGTCGGCGGCGACTTCACGGCCAGCGACGAGTCGGGCGACGTGCACTTGTTTACCACGGCGCTGGCCGCGCGCGCCGCCAGGGCCGGCGTGGATTTCCAGTACGGCACCACCGTGACGCGGCTGCTGGCCGATGGCGAACGCGTCACCGGCGCGGAATGCATCGACGCGCACGGGCGCCACCGCCTCGAGCACGCGGACGCCGTGGTAGTGGCCATGGGCAGCTTTTCCGCGCCCCTGCTGCAGCCGCTGGGCATCCGATTGATGCTGTATCCGGGCAAAGGTTATTCCGCCACTTATCCTATTCTCGACTCCGTCAGCGCACCGTCCGTCTCGCTGACGGACGACGGCCACAAACTGGTGTTTTCGCGCCTTGGCGAGCGCCTGCGCGTGGCGGGCACGTGCGAGCTGAACGGCTACACGCGCGAACTGAACCCCGTGCGCTGCGCCGCCATCACCCGCCGCGTGCAGGCCCTGTTTCCCCACGCCTGCGATTACAGCGACCCCGTCTACTGGGCCGGCTTGCGCCCCCTGACACCGTCGAACGTTCCCTATATCGGCGCCACGCGCTACCGCCAGCTCTACCTCAACACGGGCCACGGCACCCTGGGCTGGACCATGGGCTGCGGCGCGGGCAGGGCGCTCGCCGACCTCGTGTCGGGACGGCGGCCGGAAGTCGATTTTGCGTTTTGCGGCGAAGCCCCCTGGCACGAGGCCGCTTTGGTTCAACTTAGGAGAGCACCACGATGAGAGACGACGCCACCCCCAGCCAACCATCGACCGGCCTGACCCTGGCCGGCACCACCTACCAGTCGCGCCTGCTGGTGGGGACTGGAAAATACAAGGATTTCGAGGAAACGCGCCTCGCCATCGAGGAAAGCGGCGCCGAGATCGTCACCGTGACGATCCGCCGGGTCAACATCGGCCAGGAAAAGGGCGAGCCGAATCTGCTCGACTTCATTCCGCCATCGAAATACACGATTTTGCCCAACACGGGCGGCTGCTACAACGCGCGTGACGCCGTCTACACCCTGCAGCTGGCGCGCGAGCTGCTGGGCGGACACCCGCTGTGCAAGCTGGAAGTGCTCGGCGATGAAAAGACCCTGTTCCCGAACATGCCGGAAACCTTGAAGGCGGCCGGGGAGCTGGTGCGCGACGGCTTCCAGGTGATGGTGTATTGCAGCGACGACCCGATCCAGGCGCGCATGCTGGAAGACCTCGGCTGCATCGCCGTCATGCCGCTGGCGTCATTGATCGGCTCGGGCATGGGTATTTTGAACCCGTGGAACTTGTCCTTGATCATCGAGCAAGCCACGGTGCCCGTGCTGGTCGACGCCGGCGTGGGCACGGCGTCGGACGCGGCCATCGCCATGGAACTCGGTTGCGACGGCATTTTGATGAATACCGCCATCGCGGCGGCGCGCGAACCGATACGCATGGCGCGCGCCATGGAACTGGCAGTGCAGGGTGGACGCGAGGCTTACCTGGCCGGACGCATGCCCCGGAGAGCAGGCGTCATGAGCGCGTCGCCCTCGTCGCCGATGGCCGGGCTGATCGCCTGAGCCAAGTTTGTAGCACCGTAGTTGATTATCGTTTCAAGCGTTTATAAAAACCACAATACCTGGAGATGACATGAAACACACACTCGTAGCGGCAGCCATCCTGGCCTCCTTCCTTGCCGGCAACGCCAGCGCCCAATCGTCCGTCACCGTGTACGGCTTGCTCGACGCGGGCCTGACGTCCGAACACGGCGGCGCGGACGGTTCCGTCACCAAGCTGGCCACCGGCGTGCAGTCGGGCAGCCGCATCGGCTTCAAGGGCACGGAAGACCTGGGCAACAATTTGAAAGCCAACTTCTTGCTGGAAAATGGCCTCGACGTGGACACGGGCGCCAACCGCCAGGGCGCCTTGTTCGGGCGCAAGGCCTACGTGGGCCTGTCCGGCGGCTTCGGCGCCGTGAACCTGGGCTTGCAGCACAACCCGCTGTTCACCGCGCTGGACAATATCGATCCGTTCGAGACGGGCATGACGGGCGCCTCGATCAACCTGATGAGCGTGGCCAGCCTGCGCACGAAAAATTCCATCATGTACGAGACGCCGAAGGTCAAGGGCCTGTCGGCCTCGATCATGTATGGCCTGGGCGAAAAACCGGACAGCAACACCCTGGGCCGCACCATCGACTTTTCCATCGACTACGCCAACGGCCCGTTGGTGCTGACCCTGGCGCATGACAACCGCAAGGATACGCCGCTGAACACGGCGAAAGTGACCTTGTTGGGCGGCACCTACGACTTCGGCCCCGCCAAGCTGCTCGCCGCGTATGAGACGGACAAGGACGATGCGGGCACGGATTTCCGCAACTACATGCTGGGCGCGTCGGCCCCCGTGGGCGCGGCGGGCAGCGTGATGGCCTCGTACATCCGCAAGGATGACCGCACGAACGCGCGCCGCGGCGGGCGCCAGCTGGCCATCGGCTACACGTATGCCTTGTCCAAGCGGACGAATCTGTACACCTCGTACGGCCGCATCAGCAACGATGGTGCAGGCACCAACTTCGTCGGTGACGCATCGAGCGGGGGCAGCGTGCCCTTGCCTGGCCATAACTCGAGCGCCTTCACGGCCGGCATGCGCCTGAAGTTCTAAGGCGCGGCGCAGGACGCATCGATGGCGGGCTGTCTGTTGCGGATAGCCCGCCATTGTTGTTTCAGCAGTGGGTCAAAGTCACGGATTCCGGATTCAGGAATGAAACAGTCCGATTTTTCATGAATTTTCATTGACAGCGCATTTCGCAACCGTTAAATTGAACACGTATTTCAAATATCGGAACAAAATATACCGATTTTTCATAAAACCGTAAGGAGACTGAGCCATGACCGATTTGTCCGACCAAAAAGCCGCCGCCGCTGCCATTCCAGTGGGCCCGCAAAAGATGACGCCTTCCGAAGCGTTCGTGGAAACCCTGGCCGCCAATGGCGTGACCGACATGTTCGGCATCATGGGCTCGGCCTTCATGGACCCGATGGATATTTTCGCCCCGGCCGGCATCCGCTTGATTCCCGTCGTGCACGAGCAGGGCGCCGGCCACATGGCCGACGGCTATGCCCGCGTCTCGGGCCGCCATGGCGTCGTCATCGGCCAGAACGGCCCCGGCATCAGCAATTGCGTCACGGCGATTGCCGCCGCCTACTGGGCGCACACCCCGGTCGTGATCATCACGCCGGAAACGGGCACGATGAGCATGGGCCTGGGCGGCTTCCAGGAAGCGAACCAACTGCCGATGTTCGAGGAGTTCACGAAGTACCAGGGGCACGTGACGAATCCCGCCCGCATGGCGGAATTCACGGGCCGCTGCTTTGACCGCGCCATGT
Organism: Janthinobacterium glycogeni; assembly: GCF_051380725.1. Taxonomy (NCBI): domain Bacteria; kingdom Pseudomonadati; phylum Pseudomonadota; class Betaproteobacteria; order Burkholderiales; family Oxalobacteraceae; genus Janthinobacterium; species Janthinobacterium glycogeni. The sequence goes on from NZ_JBNYXP010000004.1 coordinate 219,413, forward strand.
CGGAGATGGGCCCGACGCAACTGAACATTCCGCGTGACTATTTCTATGGCGAGATCAAGGCGGAAATTCCAAAGCCGAACCGCCTGGACCGTGGCGCCGGCGGCGAGCAAAGCCTCAACGATGCGGCCGAACTGCTGGCCAAGGCCAAGTTCCCCGTGATTATCTCGGGCGGCGGCGTGGTCATGGGCGAAGCGATCGAGGAATGCAAGGCCCTGGCCGAGCGCCTCGGTGCCCCCGTCGTCAACAGCTATCTGCATAACGACTCCTTCCCCGCCAGCCACCCGCTGTGGTGCGGCCCGCTCGGCTACCAGGGGTCGAAGGCGGCCATGAAACTGATCGCCCAGGCCGACGTCGTCGTTGCCCTCGGTTCGCGCCTGGGACCGTTCGGCACCTTGCCGCAGCACGGCATGGATTACTGGCCGAAGAACGCCAAGATCATCCAGATCGACGCGGACAACAAGATGCTGGGCCTCGTGAAAAAGATTTCGGTGGGCATTTGCGGCGACGCCAAGGCGGCCGCGAAAGCGATTATTGCCCGCCTCGATGGCAAGACGCTGGACTGCGACGCCACGCGCGAAGCACGCTATGCCACCGTGCAGGCCGAGAAGGCCGCGTGGGAAGAGGAGTTGACCAACTGGACCCATGAAAAGGATGCGTACAGCCTGGACATGATCGAGGAGCAGAAGAAAGAGCCGGGCAACTACCTGCACCCGCGCCAGGTCTTGCGCGAGCTGGAAAAAGCCATGCCGGAAGACGTGATGGTGTCGACCGACATCGGCAACATCAATTCGGTGGCCAACAGCTATCTGCGCTTTGAAAAGCCGCGCAGCTTCTTTGCGGCGATGAGCTTTGGCAATTGCGGCTATGCGTTCCCGACCATCATCGGCGCGAAAGTGGCGGCGCCGCATCGTCCGGCCGTGTCGTATGCGGGCGACGGCGCCTGGGGCATGAGCTTGATGGAAACGATGACCTGCGTGCGCCACAATATTCCCGTTACCGCCGTGGTGTTCCACAACCGCCAGTGGGGCGCGGAAAAGAAAAACCAGGTGGATTTCTACAACCGCCGCTTCGTGGCCGGAGAACTCGACAACCAGAGCTTTGCGGAAATCGCGCGGGCCATGGGCGCCGAAGGCATCACGGTCGACAAGCTGGAAGACGTGGGTCCGGCCCTGAAAAAGGCCATCGACATGCAGATGAATGAAGGCAAGACCACCATCATCGAAATCATGTGCACGCGCGAGCTGGGCGACCCCTTCCGCCGCGATGCGCTGAGTAAACCAATTCGTCATCTGGATAAATATAAAGACTATGTTTGAGTTGCTGGTGTTGTTGGATTACGCCCTTTGGGCTAATCCCACCTACCCAACCTACGCAACCTACGCAATTGACGCGTGGTGCTGGCGTAGGTCGGATTAGCCGGGCGAAAGCCCGGCGTAATCCGACATCACCCTGACCGATCCTTGTATGACCCCGGCTTGCCGGGTTTTATGTGCCGGAGCCATCTTTATGCTTGCGTGGTTCCGGCACTTTTTTTACCGAACTGGAGTACCCATGAAAGCCCTGCACCGCATCATCGCCCAAGCCCGCGCCGTGCCGAAAAACATCGTCCTGTGCGAGGGCGGCGATGTGCGCGTGCTGCAGGCGGCAGCGCGGGCGGCCAGCGAAGGGCTGGCGCATATCACCCTCGTCGGCAAGCCGGCCGCCATCCTGGCCCTGGCGCACGAGCACGGGCTGAACCTCGATGCCGTGCGCCTGGTCGACCCGGCCACGTCCGACGAGTCGGAACACTATGCCCAGCAATTGTTTGTGCTGCGCCAGGCCAAGGGCATGACGGTGGAGCAGGCGCGCATCGCCGTGCAGGATCCCTTGTGCTACGCCAACCTGATGGTGCGACTGGGCGACGCCGACGGTTGCGTGGCGGGGGCCGTGCACACGACGGCCGACGTGGTGCGCAGCGCCATCCAGATCATCGGCGTCGACCCGGCCTTCAAGCTCGTGTCGAGCTTTTTCCTGATGATGCTGTGCGAACCATTTCACAGCCTCAAGGGCGGCTTCATCTTTTCCGACTGCGCCCTGGTCGTGGACCCGAAGGCCGAGGAACTGGCCGACATCGCCATGGCCGCCGCCGACAGCGCGCAAGCCTTGCTGATGGAAGAGCCGCGCGTGGCCATGCTGTCGTTTTCCACCAGCGGCAGCGCCCACCATGCGGCCGTCGACAAGGTGCATGCGGCCACGGACCGGGTCAAGGCCCAGCGTCCGCTGCTGGCCATCGATGGCGACGTGCAGCTCGATGCGGCCATCGTGGCCGAGATTTCTCAGCGCAAGGTCAAGGATTCCGTGGTGAATGGACGCGCGAATGTGCTGGTGTTTCCGAACCTGGACGCGGGCAATATCGGCTACAAGCTGGCCGAACGCATGGGCGGCGCCGTCGCCATCGGCCCCTTGCTGCAAGGCTTGAACAAGCCCGCCAACGATTTGTCGCGCGGCTGCAGCGCCGACGATGTGTATAACGTGATTGCGGTGACGGCCGTGCAGGCCCAGGGTGGGCGCTGAGTTGTTCAGCTTGCCCGTGCTGGCGCTGCTGGGCGTGGTGGCCGCCGGCACGTATTTCCAGACCGTCACGGGCTTTGGCCTGGGCATGATCGTCATGGGCGTGGCCAGCGGTCTGGGCCTGGCGCCCGTGCCCGCGCTGGCGGCCCTCGTCAGTTTATTGTCCCTGGCCAATTGCCTCGTGGCCTTGCCGGGCGCCTTGCACCACCTGGACTGGCGCGCCATCCGTGCGGCCAGCATCGGCTTGCTGCCAGCCATGGCGGCCGGCGTGTTGCTGTTGGGATACCTGGACCAGGCGTATGCGCCCTTGCTGAAGCTGCTGCTGGGCGCGGCCATCGTGTATGGCGGCGTCAGCATTTTGCTGCAGGCGCCGCCCGGTCCCGGCGCAGCCGACAGGCGCAGCTTCTTCATCAGCGGCGTGTGCGGCGGCCTGTTCTCGGGCCTGTTTTCGCTGGCCGGCCCGCCCCTCGTGTACCAGTTTTATCGTCAGGAAATGAGCCTGACCACCATCCGCTACAGCCTGATCTTCCTGTTCGCCATCAGCGCGGGCGGACGCTCGCTGATGGCGGGCAGCCAGGGCCAGCTCGATGCGAAAGTCTTGCTGCTGTGCGCGCTGGCCCTGCCAGTCGGCGTGCTTGCCACCATGGCCGGCAAGCGCTACCCGCCGCCGATCGCCCAGCGCGGCATGCGCCGCATCGCGTTTGCCGTGCTGACCGCCATCGGCATTTCGCTGATGGCGGCGGCCGTGCCGCAGCTGCAGGCCTAGGCCTTGAACGTCAACAAGGGTTTCAGTCGGGCCACCGATTGCAGCAAGCCCGCTTCCTCCTGCGCGGCGATGACGGGACCGATCTTCTTGTAGGCCATCGGCGCTTCCTCGACGCGGCGTTCCTCGCGCAGGGTCACGCACTGGAACGCCATCTCGTCGCCGCCCACCGTGGGCCGCATGGCGCGCATGGCCTGGCGGCGGATGCTGCGCCCCGCGCCATGCGAGCACGACCACAGCCAGTCGGGATTGCCCATGCCTGTCGCCACATAGGAATAATCGCCCATGGAGCCGGGGATCAGCGCCAGGTCGCCTGCGCGCGCCGGCGTGGCGCCCTTGCGGTGGATGTTCATGCCGTGTTCGCGCAAGATGACGTTGTGCGGCACGTCCACCACCAGACGGGACTGATCTTGGGCATACACTTGCGACAGGCTGTCGCGCACCAGTTCGGCCAATACCATGCGATTGACCCAGGCATAGCGCGAGGCCACGCCCATGGCGTCCATGTATTCGCCGGCCAGTTCGCCCGTCAAGCCGTACAGGCCAGACTGCGGGTGGCGCAGGCCTTTCGGCCATGCCTCTTTGGCGCGGTCCATCCAGCGGCTGCCGACGAAAAAGCCCACGTCGCGGCTGCCGCTGTGGATCATGACGACCACTTCGCCCGGCACCAGCCCGTGCCGGTACGCGGCGTGGCGGTCCATGACGGCGTCGACCAGCTGGATTTCCACGAAATGGTTGCCCGATCCCGTGGTGCCCAGGCTGGGGTCGCGTATCACTTCGCGCGTGCCCACCAGCGCTTCGGGCGCATGGCGCAAGCCGCCGCCCAGTTCGCGCAGGGCGATGCAATCGTCGAGCTCGCGCAACAGGCGTTCCTTGTCGACCCGTGGCCACAAGCCCTCATTGTGCAGGCTGTCGATGAAGGCTTCCGGCCCCACGTCGAACAGGGCGGCAAACGCCTTCGAGCGCAGCGGCACGTTGCGGCCGTCTTCCAGCAGCACATGTTTGAGCTTGGCGAGCAGTTGCGGCTTGCGCGCCTCGAACTGGGCCAGGCTCAAGCCGGTCGTGATCAGGCGCATGCCGCAGGCGATGTCCGTGCCGGGGATGGCGGGGATCACCATGTCGGGGCTGGTGGCGACGATGCTGCCCACGGGCGCAATGCTGCCAGGGTGGAAGTCGGGCGTGGCGCACGCCTTGCAGACATGGCCATCCTGGCCCGGTACGGCGACGGCGGCAAATTCCATCAACTGGCGCACGGCTTTTTCCTCGAGCGGAAAGTTGTGGGGCAGCAGCACGGACGCCTGGGCGTGCGGATTGCTGAGTGTATAAATGCCGTCGGCATAGGCGACAGCGATACCCTGGCGGCGCAGGGCTTTTTGTAATCTGGATAGGGGAAACACGATTCTGCTCCGGAAATAACGAATGCACGGCCATTTTGCAAGGGCCATGTTTGTTTTCCACGCAGCAGCGACAGGAAGTGCCGCCAGCTTAGCAAACTTCGTGCGGATTGCAAAGCGGGGGCATGCACAAGCGTGCGCACAATAGGCTGCGCCACTTGCAAAATAATCAAACAGCCTTTATATTCGCGGTTCTTTCTCGAACCTCTTCCTTATTGGAGCCAAAAGTGCCTCGCTACTTCGCCATCACCTGCTAACGCTGACGAAATGCTCTCTGCAGCATCGTTCGGCGCGTTGACGCCCCCGATTGCTGCGGCACTGTTTTTGCTCCCTCCGCACACGTATCCGAGACCCAGGTCTTGATCGTCCACGCCCGAACACGTCGTCAGCACCCCTGACCCTGTATGGACACGCCCCGGTGAACGCGGCGTGGGACGCTATGTTTTTACAATCTTTGCCCTTATTCAAATACCCGCGCACGCCGCACCTGGAAGGCTCGCGCCTGCAGGACGGCGATGACGGTTCCGACCAGATGCCGCTGAAAAAGCTGGCAGGCCGGTACGTCGTCATCGAGGAAAAAATCGATGGCGCCAACTCCGCCGTGTCATTCAGCGATGCGGGCGAGGTGCTGCTGCAATCGCGCGGCCATTACCTGGCGGGCGGCGGCAGCGAACGCCAGTTCAACCTGCTCAAACCGTGGGCCCATGCGCATGAACACGCCTTGCTGGGCTTGCTGGAAGACCAGTATGTGCTGTTTGGCGAATGGTCTTACAGCAAGCATTCCGTGTTTTACGACCGCTTGCCCCATTACTTCAACGAGTTCGACGTGTATTGCCGCCGCAGCCAGATGTTTTTGTCGACGGCGCGCCGCCACGCCATGCTGGCCGGCTCGCCCGTGCTGTCCGTGCCCGTGCTGTATGCGGGATTGATGCCGACTTCGCCCAAGCAGCTGTGGCAGCTGCTGCGCCATTCGCTGGCCAAGTCCCGATTGTGGCGCGACGCCTTCGAAGGCGTGGTGGCGCGCGAACGCCTGCCTTTGGACCTGTGCTGGAAGCAGACGGACAAGTCCGACCACGCGGAAGGCCTGTACCTGAAGGTGGAAGACGACGAGCAAGTGCTGGCCCGCTACAAGCTGGTGCGGCATGACTTTACGCAAACCATCCTCGACAGCGGTTCGCACCACAGCGCGCGGCCCTTGATCCCGAACCAGCTGGCCGACGGCGTCGACCTGTACGCGCCGCAGCCGCTGGTGACGTGGGAGAGCCTGGGCTTGCACACCTGCCAGTCGCTCGACGAACTGGCAGCATTCTCAAGGAGTACGAAATGATGAATTGGAAAACCCTGCAGCAACTGGTGCCGCCGGCGGGCCAGTCGCCCGATTTCAATGCCTGCCTGGCCGCCTTCCCGCAACTGGAACTGGCGAAGACGACGCCGCAAAACCCCGTCTACCACGCGGAAGGCGACGTGTGGACGCATACGATGATGGTGGTGGAAGCGCTGCTGGCCATGCCCGACTATCAGCAAGCCACGCGGGCGCAGCAGGAAATCGTGTTCCTCGCCGCCTTGCTGCACGACGTGGCCAAGTGCAGCACCACGGTGATCGACCCGGTGACAGGCGCCATCGGCCAGCCCGGCCACTCGCGCAAGGGCGCCCTCGATGCGCGCATCGCCCTGTGGGATTGCGACGTGCCGTTTGCCGTGCGCGAGGAAATCTGCCGCCTGATTAACGTCCATCAAGTGCCGTTCTTTGCGCTGGAAACGTCGCGGCGCGGCGTGACGCCGGAATTTACCGTGCGCGAACTGTCGTGGCAAGTCGATATCCGCCTGCTGGCCATGCTGGCAGAAGCCGATATCCGCGGCCGCGTCTGCCCCGATCCGCAGCGCATTTTGGATGCCATCGAGCTGTTCCGCGAACTGGCGCGCGAGGAAGGCTGCTATGGCCAGCGCAGGGTCTTCGTCGACGATCACACGCGCGTCAAATATTTTCGCGGCGCCGAGGCGCATCCCGACTACCCGCTGTTTCAGGAATCCGGTTCGCACGTGATCGTCATGTCGGGCTTGCCCGCATCGGGCAAGAATACCTGGGTGGACAAGCACCATCCGCGCCTGCCCGTCGTCTCGTTTGACGATGCGCGGATGGCCTTGGGCTTGAAGCACGGCAAGAACGAGGGGCAGGTGGGCGACTATGCGGAAGAGCGGGCGCGCGAACTGTTGCGCAAGGGTGAGCCGTTCGTGTGGAACGCCACCCATCTGTCCAAGCTGATGCGCGAAAAGACGCTCAACCTGCTCTATAAATACCATGCGCAGGTGGAACTCGTGTACCTGGAGCAGCCGCGCAAGGAATTACTGCGGCGCAACGGCCAGCGCGACACCTCGCTCAGCAACAAGAAACTGCAATCGATGCTGTGGAACTGGGAAATCCCGCTGCCGATGGAAGCGCATACCGTGCGTTACTGCGTCGATTGAGGCGCCAGCAAAGCTGCGGCGCTTCCTTCGTCCGCTTGTTTGATCGTTTCCTGAGAAATCAAAATAACAATACTTATTTTTAAAATTGCAACAAACTGAGTATATTGCGACTTTTTCATTTATTACAATGAATTGCCTGGATAGCGGTATTGCCGGGCTGCGGCGCGAGGGGTTTCCCTCGCGTTTCCCGTGTGAATCACTGCATGATCCACGTCCCCTCATTGAATGAACAGGAGTCATCGATGCACAAATCTCTCATCGCACTGGCCGCCGCCGTGCTAGGCCTTGGCGCCGCATCTTCCGCCCAGGCGGCCACCCAGACCATCAGCTTCAGTGCCGACCGTGCCCTGGGCGCTACCAATTGGTCAGACACCCTGGGACTGGGCAAGTTCGACAGCAGCCTGGGCACCTTGACGTCGATCAAGTTCCATCTGGAAGGGGGCGTGCAGGGCAGCGGCAAGGTGGAAAGCCTGGACGCCGGGGCTTCCGACGTGACCCTGAGCCTGGCCTCGTTGCTGACCTTGTACCGTCCCGACAACTCCACCCTGCTGGTGGCCAATCCGCTGTTCACGCAGACGTTCGCCCTGAGCGCCTTCGATGGCAGCATCGACTTCGCGGGAACGTCGGGCGCCAGCACGGGTCCCCGTTCGAGCACGGGGTCGAACAGCTACACGAGCGCCAGCGCCAGCGACTTTGCCCTGTTTTCCTCGGCGGGCGGCGGTTTGATTTACCTGGGCTTGAATGCCATCGGTTCCTCGACGGGCAGCGGCGCGGGCAATTTGTTGACGCAGTTCCAGACGGCCGCTTCCGGCCGCGTGGCCGTGACATATGAATACATCAGTGCCGTGCCGGAACCGGAAACCTATGTGATGTTGCTGACGGGGCTGGCGCTGGCCGGCGTGATGGCGCGCCGCCGCAAGCCCCGCGCCTGATCAGCGCCGGCCGCGCCCGCCGATCAGCTGGGCGATCTCGCTGAACAGCTCATTGTTCAGCGAGGCGGGCAGGGTGGTGGCCAGGCTGCGGCTGTAGTAGGCGCCCAGGTCCAGGCCCAGGCCCAGCCCGCAGATTTCCACGGCGCCCTGTGCTTCGCGGCGCGCCACCACCTGTTTCAGATGCTGCGCCAGGTAAAACTCGTCATTGGCCAAGTTCGTGGCCGTATCCATCGGGCAGCCGTCGGACACGACGAGCAGGATGCGCCGCCGTTCCGGGCGCGCCAGCATGCGCGTGCACGCCCAGTCCACGGCTTCGCCATCGACGCCTTCGCGGTACAGGTCCGCCTTCAGCAGGGCCGCGATGTCGGGGCGCGCGCGGCGCCAGCTCGTCTCGCCATCCTTGAAAACCATGTGCACGAGTTCGTTCAAGCGGCCCGGGTTGGCGGGCGAACGGGCGCGCATCCAGTCGCGTTTCACTCGTCCCCCATTCCAGGCGCCCGTCGTAAAGCCCAGCAATTCCGTGGCGATGCCCGCCTGGTCCAATGCGCGCAATAGAATATCGAGCAGCACGGCCACGGATTCCGCATGCGTCTTCATGGAGCCGGAGCAATCGACAAGAAAAGTGACGAGGCAATCGGCCTGCGGCAGGAATTGTTCCTTGCGGAACAGTCGGCGCTCCGACGGTGAGCTGATCAGCTGGGCCAGGCGGCGACCGTCGATATAACCCTCTTCTTCGCCGAACGACCAGCCGTCGCGCTGCGGCACGGCCAGCAATTGCGTGAAGCGCCGCGCCAGGCGTGCCGTGTTGATGCCCAGGCTGGCGATGCGACCATCCATGCGTTCGCGGTATTCCAGCAGCAGGGCGTGGCGCACCAGCTCGCCCGCTTTTTCTTCGCGGTCGTAGGTCGTGGAGTAAGTTTGATAGCCGCCCTGGCCATCGCTGAAGGCGCGGCTGTCGCCCAGCGGTGCGGCATCGGGAAGGTGGTCGTTGTCGCTGTCGAAATCGAGCAGCAGCTTGAACGCCGCCTGCGCCTTGGCGTCGCCTGCCTCATCCTGGCTGCCGTCGCGCGCCGCCTGCGCCTCTTTCAGCATGGCGTCGACGGCATGGGCGATGGCCAGCGCATGGCGCGCAAAGGCGGCCTGGTCGGCGCGTTGGCGGCGCAGTCCGGCCAGGTCGCCGCTCAATGCGGAGGACACGGACCAGCGTGTGGCTTCAATAAAATCTTCCGTCTTTTCCAGTACGGGCCGGGCCGTCAGGCGCGACCAGCACATCTGGAATACTGTGTACAACAGCAAGCCCGAAGCGCCCTCGGCCAGGCCGGAATCGTAGAACGCGTGCGACCACGCCGTAAAACGGTGGCGCAGGTTGGCGATGACGCCCGCATGTTGATCCGGCGCAAGCGTTTCCACCCTGAGCTGCTCCAGCAGTTCGAAGACGAGGCGCGCCACGGGTTCGACCGGACACAGGGACTTGTGCAAGGCGGCGTCCGTATGCAACAGCCGCAGTGCCACGCTGTCGGCCGCGCCGCGCAGCGAGGGTAAATCCTGCAGCGCCACATCGGCTTGCAGATGGGCCGCATGGATGGGCAGCGGACGGTGGCCGTCGTGCAGGCGCCGGCCCCGGTAGCGTATTGAGGGCGAAGCGCTGAGGGCGCGGATGGCGCCCGCGCACAGTTCATCTGTATCCTGCTGCGCGCGCGTGTAGGCGGCGGGCGCGGTCGCTTCGGTACTCATGGCGCCGTCGCCAGCAATTCCTCATTGAAACAGCGCTGGTAATACTCGGCCACCATGGGCCGTTCGGCCTCGTCGCATTTGTTGAGGAAGGACAGGCGGAAGGCCAGGGCCGGGTCGCGGAAGATCTGGCAATTTTCCGCCCAGGTAATCACCGTGCGCGGCGACATCAGACACGCCAGGTCGCCCGCCGCATAGCCGTGGCGCGTGAGGCTGGCCACGGCCACCATGCTGCTCGCCAACTGGCGGCCCGCCTCGTCGTTCATGGCGGGAACCCTGGCCAGCACGATCGCCGTTTCCTCGTCCTGCGGCAAATAGTTCAACGTGGCGACGATGTTCCAGCGGTCGATCTGCGCGTGATTGAGCACTTGCGTGCCGTGGTACATGCCGTTCAGGTTGCCCAGGCCCACCGTATTCGACGTGGCGAACAGGCGGAAGTGGGGGTGGGGCGTGATGACCCGGTTCTGGTCGAGCAGGGTGAACTTGCCGTCGCGCTCGAGGATGCGCTGGATGACGAACATCACGTCGGGACGGCCCGCGTCGTACTCGTCGAAGATCAGGGCCACGGGGCGTTGCAATGACCAGGGCACGATGCCTTCCTGGAATTCCGTCACCTGCTGCTGCTCGCGCAGCACGATGGCGTCCTTGCCGACCAGATCCAGGCGGCTGATGTGGCCGTCGAGGTTGACGCGCACGCAAGGCCAGTTCAGGCGCGCGGCCACCTGCTCGATGTGCGTGGACTTGCCCGTGCCGTGCAAGCCTTGCACCATCACGCGTCGGTTGTGGCTGAAGCCGGCGAGTATCGCCAGGGTCACGTCCTTGTTGAAACGGTAGGCGGGGTCGATGTCGGGCACGTGCGGGTCGCGCTCCGTGAAGACGGGCACGAGCAGGTCGCTGTCGATATGGAACAGGCTGCGCACGGATTGTAACGTTTGCGCTGCGGCGGCGGGGGGATGTTGGCGTGAATCTGGCACCTTGTTCTCCTGGTCTGGCCGCAGCATGGGTGCCGCAGCGGTTATGAATTACCTGCTTGCAATGCGTCGTCGTCCCCGCCCGTCGTCGGCATGGTTTCCGATTCGATGGCGGCCAGGGCTTGCGCGGCGCGTTGCAATGCTGGCAAGAAATGTAAAGCCTTGTCGTGCGTCAAACGGATGATGGGCGCCTGGATGGCCACGGCCAGGTTCGAGCGGCCGTTCGGGTTCGGCACCAGCACGGCCACGCACAGCAGGCCGGGCAGGAATTCCTCGTCGTCCAGCGCGTAGCCGTTGCGGCGCACCAGTTCCAGTTCGCGTTCCAGCTTGACGGGGTCCGTTTCCGTCTTGTCCGTAAAGCGCGTCAATTCCATGTGGCCCAGCAGGCGGCGCCGTTGCACGGGCGTCATTTGCGCCAGGAACAGCTTGCCGCTGGACGAGCAGTGGGCCGGCACGCGCGAACCCGGATGCAGGTAGAAGCGCAGCGGGGCCGCCGTTTCCACCCGGTCCAGGTACACCACTTCGCTGCCGCTGAAGGCCGTCAGGTTGCAGCTTTCGCCCACTTCCTCGACCAGCTGACGCAAGACCATGCGGCGGGCGCCATGGAACGTATTGTTAATCAAGAGGTTCGACGCCAGGCGGCGCAGGCGCACGCCCGTGCTGTAGTGGCGGCCATCGCTTTCGCGCTGCAGCACGCCCACGCTTTCCAGCTGTTGCAGCATGCGGTGCAAAGTGGGCTTCGGCAGCCCCGTTTCTTCCACCAGCGCTTGCAGCGACAGCAGCTGGTCTTTCTCGGCAATCACTTCCAGCAAGGCAAACAAACGCATCGTGGGCGTGTCGCCTTCCAGTTTTTCCGGCTCAAGTTTTGGGGATGAAATCATGTCCATGGTGGCCTCGGTTGGGTAGCAATGAGTGTTACTTCAGCATATTTCATTTTCGAACTCAAATTGTACCGTTTCCTCGAAATTCTGTTTGACTTTTGATTGCCGAACGCTTAAATTGAATTGTATATCAAATTTCGGAACAAAATATACCGTTTTTTGATAAATATATTGATAAATACGCTGCAGTTCATTACCACAGACCAGGAGACACCCATGAATGACATGACCGAGCAAAAAGCCGCCGCCGCAGCGGCCATTCCCACCGGCCCGCAAAAGATGACGCCTTCCGAAGCGTTCGTGGAAACCCTGGCCGCCAATGGCGTGACCGACATGTTCGGCATCATGGGCTCGGCCTTCATGGACCCGATGGATATCTTCGCCCCTGCCGGCATCCGCTTGATTCCCGTCGTGCACGAGCAGGGCGCCGGCCACATGGCCGACGGCTATGCGCGCGTCTCGGGCCGCCATGGCGTCGTCATCGGCCAGAACGGCCCCGGCATCAGCAATTGCGTGACAGCCATTGCCGCCGCCTACTGGGCGCACACCCCGGTCGTGATCATCACGCCGGAAACGGGCACGATGAGCATGGGCCTGGGCGGCTTCCAGGAAGCGAACCAGCTGCCGATGTTCGAGGAGTTCACGAAGTACCAGGGCCACGTGACGAATCCCGCCCGCATGGCGGAATTCACGGGCCGCTGCTTCGATCGCGCCATGTCGGAGATGGGCCCGACGCAACTGAACATCCCGCGTGACTATTTCTATGGCGAGATCAAGGCGGAAATTCCAAAGCCGAACCGCCTGGACCGTGGCGCCGGCGGCGAGCAAAGCCTCAACGATGCGGCCGAACTGCTGGCCAAGGCCAAGTTCCCCGTGATTATCTCGGGCGGCGGCGTGGTCATGGGCGAAGCGATCGAGGAATGCAAGGCCCTGGCCGAGCGCCTGGGCGCCCCCGTCGTCAACAGCTACCTGCACAACGACTCGTTTCCCGCCAGCCACCCGCTGTGGTGCGGTCCGCTCGGCTACCAGGGGTCCAAGGCGGCCATGAAACTGATCGCCCAGGCCGACGTCGTCGTCGCCCTCGGTTCGCGCCTGGGACCGTTCGGCACCTTGCCGCAGCACGGCATGGATTACTGGCCGAAGAACGCCAAGATCATCCAGATCGACGCGGACAACAAGATGCTGGGCCTGGTCAAAAAGATTTCGGTCGGCATCTGCGGCGACGCCAAGGCGGCCGCCAAAGCCATCCTGTCACGCCTGGACGGCAAGACCCTCGATTGCGACGCCACGCGCGACGCACGCTATGCCACCGTGCAAGCCGAGAAGGCCGCGTGGGAAGAGGAGCTGACCAACTGGACCCATGAAAAGGATGCGTACAGTCTGGACATGATCGAGGAACAGAAGAAGGAGCCGGGCAACTACCTGCACCCGCGCCAGGTCTTGCGCGAGCTGGAAAAAGCCATGCCGGAAGACGTGATGGTGTCGACCGACATCGGCAACATCAACTCGGTGGCCAACAGCTATCTGCGCTTTGAAAAGCCGCGCAGCTTTTTTGCGGCGATGAGCTTTGGCAATTGCGGCTATGCGTTCCCGACCATCATCGGCGCCAAGGTTGCCGCGCCGCACCGTCCGGCCGTGTCGTATGCAGGCGACGGCGCCTGGGGCATGAGCTTGATGGAAACGATGACCTGCGTGCGCCACAACATTCCCGTCACGGCCGTGGTATTCCACAACCGTCAGTGGGGCGCTGAAAAGAAAAACCAGGTCGATTTCTATAACCGCCGCTTCGTGGCCGGAGAACTCGACAACCAGAGCTTTGCGGAAATCGCGCGGGCCATGGGCGCCGAAGGCATTACTGTCGACAAGCTGGAAGACGTGGGGCCGGCCCTGAAAAAGGCGATTGACATGCAGATGAATGAAGGCAAGACGACTATCATCGAAATCATGTGCACGCGCGAACTGGGCGACCCCTTCCGCCGCGATGCGCTGAGTAAACCAATTCGTCACCTGGATAAATATAAAGACTATGTTTGATGTGATGGTGTTGTTGGATTACGCCCTGGCGGGCCTCGGCGGCCCCGCTAATCCGACCTACCCAATCTACGAGACTGTGTAGGTCGGATTAGCCGGGCCCCGGCCCGTCGTAATCCGACATGGCGTTGTGACCAAATTCTCACAGATTGTCACGAAAACATCATAATTTCATTAAAGAATACAAGGCGTCCCGTTTTTTGAATTATTTGATTTGACAAGGCCATGCTTAAGGCTTAAATTCAATAAAAGACAAAAAACGGAACGTAGCGTATCAAAAACGATTTACGGAGACCACCATGAACCACCCTGTACCGCACACCGACGCCGTCACCACCGACTTCCTGCAAGCGTTCGGCGATGCCTGGAACCGCCACGATATCGAGGCCCTGATGGCCGCCATGGCCGACGACTGCGAATTCCACGCCGTGGCCGGCCCTGACTTGCTGGGCAAGAGTTTTGTCGGCCGCGACGCCGTGCGCGCCGGCTTCGAACTGGCCTGGCAAACCTTTCCCGACGCGGCCTGGCTCAACCCGGAACACTTCGTCAGCGGCCAGCGCGGCGTGACGGAATCGACGTTTGCCGGCACCAAGGCGGACGGCACGCGCATCGAAGCGCGCATGGTCGACATCTTCACTTTCCGCGACGGCAAGATCGCCGTGAAGAACGCCTTCCGCAAGGATCGCCCGCCGGTCGTCACGGCTGCCAAAGCCTGAGCCAGTACGTTCACCAGGAATGATCATGAACAAACCTGTCGACACCCCATCTGACGTACTGGGCAACAGCACCGCCGCCCGCACGCCCTACGATCCCGCCTTCGATCCGCTGGTGGCCCAGCGCCCCGGCCACGGCAATGCCTACGCGCCTACCTACTGGATCGGCACGGCTGGCGAACCGCCTGCCGACGACGGCCCCATCACGCATGACATCGACGTCGACGTGGCCATCATCGGCTCGGGTTTTACCGGCCTGTCCTGCGCCATCTTTCTGGCCCAGGAACACGGCATCAAGGCCACCGTGCTGGAAGCGAACCGGGTCAGCTGGGGCTGCAGCACGCGTAACGGCGGGCAGGCCCAGTGCACGACGGGCCGCCTGAAGCGTTCGCAGTGGATCGCGCGCTATGGGCTGGAAACGGCCCTGAAACTGCACACGGAAGTGTGCGACGCGATGGAAACGTTCAAGAAGATCACGGCCGACATCGATTGCGACCCGCAGCCGGGCGGCCACCTGTACATCGCCCACAAGGCGAAAGCCATGCCCGCGCTGGAAAAAGAAGCCAAGGTCATGCGTGAGATCTTCAAGTACGACGCGCGCATCCTCGACGCCGACACCGTCAAGCGCGAATTCGTCGATGACAAGGAAGCGGCCGGCGCGCTGCACGAGCCGGAAGGCATCGGCATCCACGCGGGTAAGCTGGCCTTCGGCTACCTGCGCAAGGCGCGCGCGCTGGGCGCCAAGGTGCATCCGTCCAGTCCCGTGATGGGCTGGGAAACGCGCAACGGCGTGCATTACCTGCAAACGCCGGGCGGCGTGGTGCGCGCCCGCGCCGTGGCCGTCGCCACGGGCGGCTACACCTCGCCCCATCTGCATCCGCAGGTGAAGAACCGCTTGCTGCCGATTCTGTCGAATTCGCTCGTCACGCGCCCGTTGACCCCGGCGGAAATCGAGGCGTGCAACTTCCGCACCCACCAGGTGATCACGGATACGCGCATCTTGCGCCACTACTACCGTTTGATGCCGGACAACCGCGTGCAGATCGGCAGCCGCAGCGCCATCACGGGCGCCGACGCGCCGGACGACAAGTACAAACAGTTTTTGATCAACGATCTGCACCGCAAGTTCCCCGCCTTGACGGGCATCGCCATCGATTACTCGTGGTGGGGCTGGGTTGACGTCAGCCACGACATGATGCCGCGCATCGTGCAACCGGATCCGAAACAATCGATCTTCTATTCGCTCGGTTATGGCGGCAACGGCGTCATGTATTCGGCGCAGGCGGGCCGGCGCATGGCCGAGCGCATCGCGGGCAAGGCCAGCGACACGGGCTTGCCGATCTTCAATTCGAAACTGCCGTACCCGAACATGATGGAACTGGTCGAGTCGCAAGCGTTCGCCCCGTTCCGCCGCCTGGGCCAGCGCTTCCTGTACCGCTGGTATCACTTGAAGGATGAAGTGTTTTAAATAGTAATCGCAGTAGCCGTCCTAAGCCGTCGCATGGTTGACAAAGAGCAACCAGCGGCGCCTCCCGCAAGGGATGAGATTGCCCGAACGTTCACACATAACAATAAATCTTGGAGTGAGACATGAACACTAATACGAGCAAAAACACGGTTTTTTCAACGATGCGCCGCGCCGTCCTCGGCACCCTGGTGCTGGGCGTGGCGGTCGCATCAAGCGGCACGGCCTTCGCGCAAGGCAAGGAAGTGACGATCGCCTACCAGGAAATCAACGGTCCCTTCCTGGTGGCGATCGCCAGCGGCGAAGTGGAGAAAACCACCGGCTATAAAATCAACTGGCGCAAGTTCGATTCGGGCGCCAAGGTAGCCACCGGCATGGCGTCCGGCGACGTGCAGATCGGCGTCATCGGTTCGAGCCCATTGACGGCGGCCGTCAGTCGCGGCGTCGACCTGCAGCTGTTCTGGATCATCGACGACATCAACGAAGCCGAAGCGATGGTGGCCCGCAATGGCGCCGGCATCACCAAGCCGACGGACTTGCGCGGCAAGAAGATCGCCGTGCCTTTCGTTTCCACCACGCACTTTCACACCATGTTCGCGCTGGAAACGTGGGGCATCAAGCCCACGGAAGTGAAATTGCTCAACATGCAGCCGAACCAGATCGCCGCCGCCTGGGAGCGGGGCGACATCGACGCGGCCTTCGTGTGGGACCCGGCCTTGAGCAAACTCAAGCAAAACGGCAAGGTGCTCGTCACTTCCGGCGAACTGAGCAAGAAGGGCAAGGCCACGTTTGACGGCATGGCTGTCGAACGCGCCTGGGGCGAAGCGAATGCGGATTTCATGGCCAAGTTCGTCAAGGTGATGGCCGCTGCCGACGCCGACTACCGCGCCAATCCGAAAGCGTGGACCATCGATTCGCCGCAGGTGAAAGCCAACGTCAAGCATTCGGGCGCGGCCGCCAAGGACGTGGCAGCTTCCGTGGCCCTGTATGCCTACCCATCGCTGCAGGAACAGGCCTCGCCTGCCTGGCTCGGTGGCGGCGCGAAGGGGGGCGTGGCGCAAGCCTTGCTGGCCACGGCGCAATTTTTGAAGGGCGAAGGCAAGATCGACACCCTGGCTCCCGATTACGCCAAATATGTGACACCCAAATATGCACAGGCCGCCGGTCTGCTGAAGTAAACGTTGTGCGATGGCGCGCCTGCGGGCGCGCCGACTGAACAGAATGCGTTGAACAGAACTGTGGGGACACGATGGAAAATCTGTACGTCAAGGATGTCAGCGTGATTTATCCGGGCAAGACGGCCGGTGAACGCGTACATGCCTTAAATAATATCAATCTGACCATCAATAGCGGCGACTTCGTCGTCGCGCTGGGTGCCTCGGGCTGCGGCAAGACCACCTTGCTGAGCCTGATGGCGGGCTTTATCGCTCCGTCCAAGGGCGAGATCATGTTGGGCAGTAACAAGGTGGAAGGGCCGGGCGCCGACCGTGGCGTCGTTTTCCAGAAACATGCCTTGCTGCCCTGGCTGAACGTGATGGAAAACGTGGAATTCGGCTTGAAGCTGCAAGGCGTGCCGAAAGCCGTGCGGCGCGAACAGGCGGCCAAGAACCTGGCGCTGGTCGGCTTGAAGGACTTTCACGACAATATGATCTACCAATTGTCGGGCGGCATGCAGCAAAGGGTCGGCATCGCCCGCGCCCTGACCAGCAATCCCGCCATGCTGCTCATGGATGAACCGATGGCGGCGCTCGATGCGCTGACGCGCGAAACCATCCAGGAATTGCTGCTCGATATCTGGGCCAAGTCCAGCACCATGTTCTTCTTCATTACCCACAGCGTCGACGAGGCGCTGTTCCTGGCGAACCGGCTGATCGTCATGTCGCCCCGCCCGGGCCGCATCACGCATACGTATGAACTCGATTTCAACAAGCGCTTCCTCGAGTGCCGCGATGCGCGTGCCGTGAAATCGAGCCCGGACTTCATCAAGATGCGCGAAACGGTGCTCAACATCATTTATGGCGACGAACGCGCCGTCAATAAAGAGCTGGAGGTGTCCCATGCATAGCCCATCCGTCGTGGGATTTCCTCCCACCACTGCCAAGCGCGCCGGTTTTTTTGGCCGCCTGTTCGCCCCCCGCTGCGCCATGCCCGGCGAAGCGTTCGGCGCGCCGGGGCAGGGCAATTCCAGCCGCATTGCCACCGTCACCGTCATCGCCGTGCTCCTGCTGTGGTTTGGCGTGACGGCCAGCGGCATGGTGAAACCCCTGTTCCTGCCGTCGCCGCAAGCTGTCTATGAAAAATTCATCATGGCGGCCACCACCGGTTTCGGCGGCGCCACCCTGTGGGAACACACGGTCGCCAGCCTGGTGCGCGTATTCGGCGCCTTCGGCCTGGCTTGCCTGTTCGCCATTCCCGTCGGCGTGATGATGGGCGTCAACCGCGTGGCGCGCGGCATCTTCGATCCCTTGATCGAGTTCTACCGTCCATTGCCGCCGCTTGCTTACTTGCCACTGGTCATCATCTGGTTCGGCATCGGCGAATTCTCGAAGGTCTACCTGATCTTCCTGGCCATCTTTGCGCCGATGGCCATCGCGGCCCGCGCCGGCGTCAGCTCTGTTTCATTGGAGCAAATCCACGCTGCCTATTCGATGGGCGCCACGCGTTTCCAGGTGATCGTGCACGTGATCCTGCGCGCCGCGATTCCGGAAATCCTTACCGGCATGCGCATCGGCATCGGCGTGGGCTGGACCACCCTGGTGGCGGGAGAAATGGTGGCGGCCACGCGCGGCCTCGGCTACATGGTGCTCAGCGCTTCCGAGTTCCTGGCCA
Organism: Janthinobacterium glycogeni; assembly: GCF_051380725.1. NCBI lineage: Bacteria > Pseudomonadati > Pseudomonadota > Betaproteobacteria > Burkholderiales > Oxalobacteraceae > Janthinobacterium > Janthinobacterium glycogeni. Next base: position 238,139 of record NZ_JBNYXP010000004.1, read on the forward strand.
GCGACGTGGTGATCATGGGCATTATCGTGATCGGCTTCTTCGCTTTCCTGTTTGATTTGATGATGCGCTACCTCGAACGTACCCTCGTGCCATGGAAGGGCAAGGTGTAAGACGTTCCCGGGAGTGGCGCGCACGCCACAAGTGTTGCCGCCGCTCCCTTTTTTTTAACCAGCAATAACTCAGCCATACCCCGTACGTATCCTCCAGCGCGTTGCTCCCTCGGGCGACGCGCCGGGCCGCTGCATTTCCAGATTGACTTATGGAATGCGGCCAACCAGACTGATTCACACGATGTATCGATGCTGCTTGACGGTGTTGCTCAAATAAAACAAAGCCGCGCGGCAAGAACAAGCCGCAGCAGGCAGGGCGCACCGAGCTTCAGAGATTTTCAGGAGACAAAACATGATTAGCGAATCGCATAACAGTACCGGCTTGCAGCACTCGCTGAAGCAACGCCACATGAGCATGATCGCCATCGGCGGCGTGATCGGCGCCGGCCTCTTCGTCGGCAGCGGCGTCATCGCCAAGGCTGCCGGCCCGGCCGCCATCCTTTCCTTCCTGCTCACGGGCGGCCTGGTCGTCCTGATCATGCGCATGCTGGGCGAGCTGGCCTCGTCCCTGCCCGTGGTCGGCTCCTTTTACGAATATGCGCGCCTGGCCTTCGACGACAAGCCGAAGGTGTCGAAATTCCTCGGCTTCATGAGCGGCTGGATGTACTGGTATTTCTGGGTTGTCGTCGTGGCCCTGGAAGCCATCGCCGGCGCCAAGTTGGTCAACTTCTGGCTGCCCGACGTACCGTCGTGGGCCATCAGCCTGGTACTGCTCGTCTCGATGACCGTGCTCAACCTGTTCTCGGTGAAGGCGTTTGGCGAATTCGAGTTCTGGTTCGCCTCGATCAAGGTGGTCGCCATCGTCGTCTTCCTGTTTGTCGGCGCCCTGTTCATCACGGGCAGCTTGCCTAACAGCATCCCGACCCTGGGCTTTTTGACCAGCCATGGCGGCTTCATGCCCCACGGCTGGGGCCCTGTGCTCAGCGGCGCCGTCGCCGCCACGGCCTTTTACTCGGGCGCCGAAATCGTCACCATCGCCGCCGCCGAGACGTCGGACCCGGCCAAGGCCATCGCCCGCGCCACCAATTCCGTCGTCACCCGCGTGCTGATGTTTTATGTCGGCTCCATGTTCGTCGTCGTCTGCATCGTGCCGTGGGATTCGCCGGCCATCGCCACGCCCTTCGTCAGCGCCCTGACCGTCATGAACATCCCGTATGCGGCCCACATCATGAACGCCATCATCCTGACGGCCGTGCTGTCGGCCTTGAATTCCAGCCTGTACGCCTCGTCGCGCATGATCTTCGCGCTGACGCGCCGCGGCGACGCCCCGACGGGCCTGGTCAAGCTGAGCAAGAATGGCGTGCCCATCCGCGCCATCCTGTTCAGTACCCTGTTCGCCTACTTCGCCATTGCCGTCTCGTATGTGTCGGCCGACCTCGTGTTCCCCTTCATCGTCAATTCCTACGGCATCCTGATCCTGTTCGTCTACCTGCTCATTGCGATATCTCAATTGCGCCTGCGCCGCCGCCTGGAACGCGAATGCCCGGAACGCATCAAGGTGCGCATGTGGCTGTTCCCTTATCTGACGTATTTCACCATCATCGCCATGCTGGTGATCCTGGGCGCCATGAGCGTGTCGTCCGATACGGAGCAGCGCGTGTCGTTCTGGTTCGGCCTGCTGAGCGTGGTCATCATGAGCGTCATGTACTACATCAAGAAGCTGGTCAACGACGACCGCGACGGCGGCGCCACCGCCGACACCAAAGTGGAGCTCAAACATGTCTGATATGACCTTGTTGCCCGCCGGCCGGCGCCGCTTCCTGCGCACGACGGCCGCCTTGGGCGCCGCCGCCGTGGCGGGGCCGACGCTTGCCGCCTCCGTCACCTTGCCGTTTGAAAACGGCGAGCGCGAACTGGTGGCCTTTCCGCAAAAGCGCCCGCTGATCCTGTTGACCAGCCGCCCGCCGCAGCTGGAAACGCCGTTCAGCGTGTTCAATGAGGGCGCGATTACCCCCAACGACGCGTTTTTCGTGCGCTATCACTGGAGCGGCTTGCCTACCAGCATAGACGGCGGCAGCTACCGCTTGCGCATCGGGGGCCTGGTGAAGACGCCCTTGGAACTGTCGCTGGCCGAACTGAAGCAGCTGGCCGAGCCCGTCGACGTGGTGGCCGTGACGCAATGTTCGGGCAACAGCCGCGGCTTTTTCGCCCCGCGCGCGAATGGCGGGCAGCTGGGCAATGGCGCCATGGGCAATGCCCGCTGGACGGGCATCTCCCTGAAAACCGTGCTGGAAAAGGCCGGCATCGCGGCCAGTGCCGTGCAGGTGGCCTTCAATGGCCTGGAAACGCCGCCCGTGGGCGACGGTCCCGACTTTCAGAAAGCCTTGTCGGTCGAGCACATCATGGCCGGCGACGTCATGCTGGCCTGGGCCATGAACGGCGAGGACATTCCTTTTCTGAACGGCTACCCGCTGCGCCTGATCGTGCCAGGGTACTACGGCACCTACTGGGTCAAGCACCTGAGCGACATCACCGTGCTCGACAAGCCCTTCGACGGCTTCTGGATGAGCACGGGCTACCGCATCCCCGACAACGGTTCCGGCTTCATCGAGCCGGGTACACCCGTGGGCAAGACGACGCCGATCAGCCGCCTGAACGTGCGCTCCTTCATCACCAGCGTGCAGGATGGCGCGCAAGTGAAGGCCGGGCGCGACCTGGCCTTGCGCGGCATCGCCTTCGACAGCGGTCACGGCATCAGCGAGGTGACCGTCTCGGTGGACGGCGGCCAGACGTGGCAGGAAGCAACGCTGGGCAAGGACCTGGGACGCTTCTCGTTCCGCGAGTGGACGATGGTCATGAAGGCGCCGCGCAAGGGCCGGCACGTGCTGATGGTGCGCGCCGTCAACCGCATCGGCCAGAGCCAGCCGATGAAAGCCCTGTGGAATCCCATGGGTTATATGCGCAATGTGGTGGAAACCACGCGCATCCAGGCAGTGTGAGGAGAATACCATGCTGATAAGAACACTCGCCGCCGCCGTGACTCTGGCGCTTGCCGGCAGCGCCGGCGCGCTGGAGATCCACTTGCCGCCGGAAACGGCGACCTACAAACCCAGCGAATTGCCTGGCTACCTGCTGGTGCAGCGCAACTGCATGACGTGCCACGCGGCCCAGTATGCATCGAGCCAGCCGCCCGCTTCGCCGCGTGCCTACTGGGAAGCGACTGTCAAGAAGATGAAAAAGCCGTTCGGCGCGCAGTTTGACGATGCGGACATGCCGGCCATGGTCGATTACCTGGTGAAAACCTATGGCGCGGAGCGGGGCGCCGCGGCGCCTGCGCCAGCGGCGAAGCCGGCCGCCGCCGTTGTTCCCGCCGCCAGCGGCAAGGACGTCAAAACCTTGCTGGCGGCGAACGGCTGCATGGCTTGCCACGCGATCGACCAGAAGGTGGTCGGCCCCGGCTTTGCCGAGGTGGCCGCCCGCTACAAGGGCAAGGATGGCGCCGCCGCCGTGGCGGCGCATATCCGCCAGGGCGGCGCCGGCAAATGGGGACCCGTGCCCATGCCGCCGTTCAGCCAGCTCAGCGAAGCCGATGCCGCCGCCCTGGCCAACTATGTGCTGTCCAGGTAAAGCCAGCCCGGCCCGGCCGCATTCCTGATTTCCCCTTCCTCTCCTGCCAGCATCCGGCCACCGGCCCTCGGGCCGATCCGCCGGATGCCTGCCGCGCCACTGTTCCTCGCTGCGATCCACGCAAGCCACCGTCCCCCATGCGGCATCGAATAAATAAGTTTTCAATAAGAGTATTTATCTATTGATAATTTATTTTTGCAAGAATGTAACACGCCTATTTGCAACAAAAAAGTGTGTCATGGGAAGTAGATCTACGTATGTAAAAAATAACATTGTTTTGTATTGCGGTAATGCCAATGTCTTGCCTGTAGTACCGGCACGCGGTGTGCGTGGAATAGCATGTTGATAGTGACATAATTTTAATATCGTTGTGTTGGAGCAACGAATTTCTTCGCGGAAAGGCGCATTTTCTCGGGATTTTACGGGGTTTTCGGCTATTGCTGCCGAGGACGCGCCAATGTGGGGAGCGAGTGCGTCAGACAGGTATTTTCCCGTCGGATGAGGGGCTAAAATAGATGAATGTTGCTGACGGGAATCTAATTTTTCATCTGTCATCATATTTAACAATGATGTCAGTAAGATATTTTCCTGCAGCTCCCGTATTCCCCGTCGGTGCGGCCCCTAGCGGCATGCCCGGCGCGGGCGCGCCGCCTGAAAGGATGACCTTGAACACCAAATTATTTCCCCTGACCCTGCTGGTTCTGATCCAGAGCGTCTATGCCGTCGATCCTCCGGGCGCCGGCAGCCAGCTGCAGCAGATTCCCGTCGCACCCCAGTTGCCGAAAGCGCCGCCCGCCATCCGCGTGCAGCAGGGCAATGTGCCTGCCACCACCGTGGGCGATGCCACGCGCATCACCGTGCAGCGCCTGCGCATCACGGCGCCGCCCGTGTTTGCCGAGAGCGAACTGGTCGCCGCCACGGGTTTTGTCCCCGGCAGCGAGCTGACCCTGGGGGAATTGCGCGCCATGGCGTCAAAAATTGCCAGTTATTACCAGAACCGTGGCTATTTCCTCGCGCAGGCGTATCTGCCCGCACAGGACATCGAGAATGGCGTCGTTGCCATCGACGTGCTGCCGGGCCAGTATGGCCAGGTGCAGCTGCGCAACCAGAGCAATCTGTCCGACGGCCTGGCCGGCGCGATACTGGCCGGCCTCGACGGACAGGTGATCGCCACGCCGCCGCTCGAGCGGCGCTTGCTGCTGCTGTCGGACTTGCCGGGCGTGCAGGTCAGCTCGACCCTGGCGCCGGGTGCTTCGCTGGGCGCGTCCGACCTGATCGTCGACGTGCAGCCCGGCTCGCGTTTCAACGGCAGCATCGACCTGGACAACCAGGGCAACCGCTACACGGGCCGCAACCGCATCGGCGCCACCTTGAACATCAACGAGCTGGCCGGCATCGGCGACGTGGCCACCATGCGCGCCTTCACCTCGGCCGACGGCTTGAACTATGGCCGCCTGGCCTATCAGGGGCAGGCCGGCCTGCTGCGCCTGGGCGGCGCCTACACGTATATGGATTACAAGCTGGGCAAGGAATTTGCCGTGCTCGACGCCAAGGGCACGGCGAAGATCGCCAGCGCGTATGGCAGTTATCCGCTGATCCGCTCGCGCAGCAACAATCTGTATGCGCAAGTGAGCTACGACGACAAGAAATTCCAGGACAGGACGGAATCGACGGGCAGCGTCAACGACAAGACGGCCAAGGTGTGGATGTTGAACCTTAACGGCGACAGCCGCGATGGCTGGGGCGGCGGTGGCGCGAGCACCTATTCCGTCACGTATACCACGGGCAAGATCGATATCGAGACGCCGGTGGCCTTGCTGATCGACCAGCTGACGGTGAAAAGCAACGGCCACTTCAACAAGCTTGCCTTCAATGCGGCGCGCGTGCAAAGCCTGGGCGGCGAGACGAGCTTGTTCGGCGTGATCAGCGGCCAGGCGGCGTCGAAAAACCTCGATGTCTCCGAAAAGATGGGCCTGGGCGGCGTGGGCGGCGTGCGCGCCTATCCGGGCGGCGAGGCATATGGCGACCAGGGCTACGTGCTGAACCTGGAACTGCGCCGCAACGTGACGTCCTTCACGGCGTTTCCCGGCCAGCTGCAGGTGCTGGCCTTTGCCGACACGGGCACCGTCAGGCTGAACCGCGATGCCTGGAGCGCCGGCGAGAACCGCCGCACGCTCAGCGGCGCGGGCGTGGGCGTGACGTGGACGGGCGCCAATGCGCTCGTCCTGAAGGCGTATTACGCACACAAGCTGGGCAACGCCAAGGCGACTTCGGCGCCGGATGCGGCGGGCCGTTTCTGGCTGCAAGCCATCAAATATTTCTAATTAAGACAAGTTAATACAATCAGGACACTGCCATGAACCGCATCTACCGCTCCATCTGGAACCAGGCCACCGGCGCTTACGCCGCCGTTTCCGAAAACGTCAAATCCGCCGGCAAGCGCTCGATGCCCGGCAGCAGTGGTGGCGGGGCGCATTTTGCCTTGACCAGCATGGCGGCGGCGCTGATGCTCGGTTACGGCTCGCTGGCCCTGGCGGGGCCGGCGGGCGGCACGGTGGCGGCAGGACAGGCAACGATCAACGGCGCGCCGGGATCTACCGTCATCAGGCAGGGCAGCCAGAACGCCGTCATCAACTGGGCCAGCTTCAATATCGGCAAGGGCGAATCGGTGCAGTTCCAGCAGCCCAACAGCAATGCGGTGGCGCTGAACCGCGTGCTGGGCGGCGACGGCACGACTATCCTGGGCAACTTGTCGGCCAACGGCAAGGTGTTCATCGTCAATCCGAACGGCATCCTGTTCGGCCAGGGCGCGTCCGTGAACACGGCCGGCCTGGTGGCGTCCACCTTGGATATTTCCAACGCCGACTTCATGGCGGGCAAGTACCAGTTTTCCGGCAATGGCACGGGCAAGGTCCTGAACCAGGGCAGCATCAACGCGCCGGGTGGCTATGTGGCCCTGCTGGGCGCGCAGGTATCGAACGAAGGTACGATCCAGGCACGCCTGGGTTCGGTAGCCCTGGCGGCGGGTAAGGCGATCACGCTGGACGTGGCGGGCGACGGCTTGCTGAATGTGGCGGTGGACCAGGGCGCCGTGGGCGCGCTTGTCAATAACGGCGGCATGATCAAGGCCGATGGCGGCAGCGTGGTGCTCACGGCGCAGGCGGCGGGCGACTTGCTGAAAACCGCCGTCAACAACACGGGCGTGATCGAGGCGCACAGCATCGACACGCGCGGCGGCACGATCAAGTTGCTCGGTGACATGCAAAGCGGCACGGTGAACGCGGCCGGCACCCTGGACGCCAGCGCGTCCGATGGCGGCAATGGCGGCTTCATCGACACCTCGGCAGCGCACGTCAAGATCGACGATGCGCTGAAGGTGACGACGGCATCGAGCAAGGGCCTGGCCGGCACCTGGCTGATCGACCCGACCGATTTCAATATCGCCGTTTCCGGCGGCGACATGACGGGCGCTTTCCTGAGCAACTCCTTGAAATCGGGCAATGTGCAAATCCAGAGCGTGTCGGGCGGCAGCGGCACGCAGGGCAACATCAACGTCAACGATAACATCAACTGGACGGCCAACAAGCTGACCCTGACGGCGCAAAACAATATCAACATCAACAAGGCCATGCGCGGCGCGGGCACGGCCAGCCTGGCCCTCGAATACGGCCAGAACGCGCTCACCGCCGGCAATCAGTCCACGTACAACGTCAAGGCGGAAGTCGATCTGCCATCGGGCAACAACTTCAGCACCAAGCTGGGCAGCAATGGCAGCGTGACCGTGTATCAGGTGATCAACAGCCTGGGCGCATTCAACAGCACGAGCGGCAACGACGTGCAGGGCATGCAGGGCAATTTGTCCGGCAACTATGTGCTGGGAAGCAATATCGACGCGCTCGGCACCTCCGGTTGGGATGGCGGCAAGGGGTTCGCGCCCATCGGCAGCGATGCGACGCCATTCACGGGCACGCTCGATGGCCTGGGCCATGAAATCGTGGGATTGACGATCAACCGCCCTGAAGTGCCCGTCGGGATGTTCGGCAATATCGGCGCCGCCGCTGCTGTGCGCAACCTGAGCTTGAGCGGCGTGAGCGTTGCCGGATCGGCCGCCACCTATAGCAGCACCTATGCGGGCATAGGCGCGCTGGCCTCCGTCAACAATGGCAAGATCGATAACGTGCACAGCAGCGGCGACGTGAGTGGCTCCGGTTACGTCAATCTGGGTGGCCTGGTCGGCATCAATGCCGGCACGATCAGCAATAGCCGCGTTTCCGGCACCGTGGTCTCCGCCGGTGATCCCGGGCCGGGCGGCTATGGCGCTGCAGGCGGCTTTGTCGGCCTCAACGCTGCTGGCGGCTTGATCAAGAGCAGTTCCAGTTCCGCCACCACCAGCTCCACGCGCTACGTTGCCGCCGGGCTGGTCGTCAACAATTCCGGCACGATCAGCGATAGCTATGCAACGGGCACTGTTAACGCGGGAGCCAACTATGGCGGTGGCCTGGTCAGTTTTAACAATGCCACGATTACCAATAGCTATGCGACAGGCGCGATGAACGCCTCGGGCAGTGCCGGTGGCCTGGTGGGAACCAACAACGACGCCGGCGCCATCATCAGCAATAGCTATGCGACAGGCAAGGTGACTTCCACCGGCGGCTATGTCGGCGGCCTGGTGGGGCTGTTGCGCGGAACCTTGAACAACAGCTACGCGACGGGCGACGTGCAGACCACCGGGCTGGCAGGCGGCATCGTCGGCTATAACGTGGGCGGCGTCATCACGAATGTGTATACGACGGGCAAGGTGACGGGCGGCGGCGCCAGCGTCGGCGCCATCGTCGGCGAGCATAACGGCGGTAGCGTCAACCGCGCCTACTTTGACAACACGATTAACTCCAGCCTGAATGGCATCGGCCAAAGCTTCAATGGCGCCACCTCGAATGCGCAAGGGCTGAGCACGGCGCAGATGCTGGTATCGAGTAATTATGTGGGCTTCAATTTCACGACCACGGGCGGCGCGACGGGCAACAACTGGGTCATCGTCAGCGGCGATGGCTCGATCAATGGTGCGACCGCCGGCACGCGCCCCATGCTGGCGTCGGAGTGGTCGAATACCATCAATTCGGCGCACCAGCTGCAATTGATGACGATGAATAAATCGGCCAGCTACACGCTGGGCAGCAGTTTCAGCGCCGCCACGACGGCAGCCAATGGCAAGGATGTATGGGGAACGACAGGTTTCATTCCCGTCGGCACGGCGGCTTCCGCCTTCACTGGCAGCCTGGACGGCACCGGCCATATCATTTCCAGCCTGAACATCGCAAAGGCGGGCGTGAGCGATGTGGGCCTGTTCGGCGCCATCGGCAGCGCGGGCACGGTGGCGAATGTGGGCCTGTCCGGCGGCAGCGTGGCGGGCGGCACCAATGTGGGCGCGCTGGCCGGCCGCAATGCGGGCACGATCAGCGGCAGCTTTGCCACCAGCGACGTGACGAGCACCTCCACCGGCGGCGGTCTGGTGGGCAGCAATACGGGCACGGTCGCGGACAGCTATGCCAGCGGCGCCGTGAGCGGCACGAGCGCCGTCGGCGGCCTGGTGGGCAGCAATGGCGGCAGCGTCGCCAACAGCTACGCGAACGGCAGCGTGAGCGGTTCCAGCAATGTGGGCGGCCTGGCGGGCGCCGGTGCTGGCAGCGTCACGGGCAGCTACTGGGACACGCTGAGCAGCGGCCAGGCGGCCAGCGCGGGCGGCACGGGCATGACGACGACGCAGCTGAAGAATCTGTCAAATTACACGGGCGCCGGCTGGGAACTGGCGCAGATGTGGGTGGTCTACGACGGCCAGAGCGCGCCATTCCTGCGCTCGTTCATGAAGCAGATCGCCGTGCGCGTGTCCTTCGACAGCAAGGTGTATGACGGCGTCGCCTACGCGGGCGGCAGCAATAGCGTCACGTATTCGAACACGGTGGCAGGCGCCAGTCTGCTGGGCACGCCCGTGTATGCGGGCAATGCCGCCGGCGCCGTCAATGCGGGCACCTATGGCGTGTCGGCCAGCGGCCTGTACGCTTCGGGCGGCCAGAGCGGCTATGCGATCAGCTATATCGATGGCGGCCTGGTGATCACGCCCAAGTCCGTCACCCTGAGCGGCGCGGCGGTGGGCGACAAAGTGTACGACGGCACCACCGTGGCCGCCATCAGCGGCACCCTCAACGGCGTGCTGGCGGGCGACCTGGCCAATGTCAGTTCGACCGTGAATGGCACGTTTGCCAGCAAGAATGCCGGAAACGGCATCGCCGTGACGGTCAACGCGGCCCTGGGCGGCAGCGCCGGGGGCAACTATGCGCTGGTGCCGGTGAACGGCTTGACGGGCAATATCAGCAAGGCCACCATCAGCGGCGTGAGCGGTATTGTTGCTGGAAACAAAGTGTATGACGGCACGGCCACGGCCAGCCTGAACACGGCGGGCGCCACGTTTGCGGGCATGATCGGTGGCGACAGCCTGAGCGTGTCGGGCGCCAGCGGCAGTTTTGCCGACAAGAACGCGGGCACAGGCAAGACGGTCAGCATCAGCGGCATCGTGCTGGGCGGCACGGATGCCGGCAACTACAATTTGACCGGCACCACGGCCAGCAGCAGCGCCGATATCAGCAAGGCCACCATCAGCGGCGTGACCGGTATCGTTGCCGGAAATAAAGTGTACGACGGCGGCACGGCCGCCAGCCTGAACATGGCTGGGGCGTCGTTCACGGGCATGGTGGGCGGCGACAATCTGACGGTCTCGGGCGCCAGCAGCAGCTTTGCCGACAAGAACGCCGGAAATGGCAAGACGGTCAATATCAGCGGCATGATCCTGGGCGGCACGGACGCTGGGAATTATGATTTTACCAATGCTACGGCCAGCAGCACGGCCAATATCAGCAAGGCCACCATCAGCGGCGTGAGCGGTATTGTTGCTGGAAACAAAGTGTATGACGGTACTGCCACGGCCAGCCTGAACACGGCGGGCGCCACGTTTGCGGGCATGATCGGCGGCGACAGCCTGAGCGTGTCGGGCGCCAGCGGCAGTTTTGCCGACAAGAACGCGGGTACAGGCAAGACGGTCAGCATCATCGGCATCGCGCTGGGCGGCACGGATGCCGGCAACTACAATTTGACCGGCACCACGGCCAGCGGCACAGCCGATATCAGCAAGGCCACCATCAGCGGCGTGACCGGTATCGTTGCCGGAAATAAAGTGTACGACGGCGGCGTGGCCGCCAGCCTGAACATGGCTGGAGCATCGTTCACGGGCATGGTGGGCGGCGACAATCTGACGGTCTCGGGCGCCAGCGGCAGCTTTGCCGACAAGAACGCCGGAAATGGCAAGACGGTCAATATCAGCGGCATGATCCTGGGCGGCACGGACGCTGGGAATTATGATTTTACCAATGCTACGGCCAGCAGCACGGCCAATATCAGCAAGGCCACCATCAGCGGCGTGAGCGGCATTGTTGCTGGAAACAAAGTGTATGACGGCAGCACGGCTGCCAGCCTGGATGCGGCGGGTGCCACGTTTGCGGGCATGATCGGCGGCGACAGTCTGAGCGTGTCGGGCGCCAGCGGAAGTTTTGCCGACAAGAACGCGGGCACAGGCAAGACGGTCAGCATCATCGGCATCGCGCTGGGCGGCACGGATGCCGGCAACTACAATCTGACCGGCACCACGGCCAGCAGCAGCGCCGATATCAGCAAGGCCACCATCAGCGGCGTGAGCGGTATCGTTGCCGGAAATAAAGTGTACGACGGCAACACGGCCGTCAGCCTGAACACGGCAGGTGCCGCTTTCAGCGGTATGGCCGGCGGCGACAACCTGACGGTCTCGGGCGCCAGCGGCAGCTTTGCCGACAAGAACGCTGGCAATGGCAAGACGGTCAATGTCAGCGGCATCGTGCTGGGCGGCACGGACGCTGGCAATTACAACCTGGCCAGCGACACGGCCAGCAGCAGTGCCAATATCAGCGCCAAGGCGCTGACGTTGACGGGCTTGACTGGCAACAATAAAGTCTACGACGGCACAGCCAGTGCGAACCTGACCGGCGGCACCCTGAATGGCCTGGTCAATTCGGAGACCCTGGCCTTCACTGTCCAGGGGGCAAGCTACAGCGACAAGAACGCGGGCATGGGCAAGGCCATTACGGTGGGCGGCGTGACCTTGAGCGACGGCAGCGGCCTGGCCGGCAACTACACGCTGAGCACGCCAAACGGCATGACGGGCGATATCGCGAAGGCAACGATTTCCAGCATTAGCGGTTTGAGCGCCCTGGACAAAATCTATAACGGCAGCCTCAACGTCAGCCTCAGTCCCGGCCAGGCGGTGATCAACGGCAAGATTGCTGGCGACGATGTGCAATTGGTCAGCGCGAGCGGTGCATTCACGGATAAAAACGTGGGCAGCAACAAGGCCGTCAATATCACGAATATCACCTTGTCCGGTAGCGATCTGGTCAATTATGACTTCCTCAACAATACGGCCAGCGCCACGGCCAGTATCACGCCCAAGGCCGTCACGCTCTCCGGTGTGACTGCAGGCAATAAAGTCTACGATGGCACGACAGCGGCAGTCTTGTCGGGCGGCACCCTGACCGGCATGGTCGAGGGGGAAACGCTGGGCTTCAGCGGCGGTGTCGGCAGCTTTAGCGACAAGAATGCCGGTACTGGCAAGGTGGTGACCATCAGCGGCGCCAGCTTGCAGGATGGCACTGGCCTGGCCAGCAATTATGCCTTCAGCAGTCCCGCCAACGTGAACGCCGACATCAGCAAGGCGACCATCAGCGGCGTGACGAACGTGGCCGTCAACAACAAGACCTATGATGGCTCGGCCATGGCCACGCTGAACGGCGCGGCGACCTTCAATGGCATGGTGAACGGCGACAGCCTGACCGTGGCCGGCAACGGCGCCTTCAGCGACAAGAATGCGGGCACGGGCAAGACGGTGGCGGTCAGCGGCATCACCCTCGGCGGCGCCGATGCGGACAACTACAACCTTGCCAGCACCGTTGCCAGCGGCACGGCCAGCATCACGCCGGCGTCCATCAGCGCCATTGCCGGCATCGTGGCGGCAAACAAGGTGTATGACGGCGGCACGGCGGCCAGCCTGAACCTGGCGGGCGCCAGCTTCAATGGCATGCTGGCCGGCGACGTCCTGAGCCTGGCCGGCGGCCCCGTCCTTGGCGCGTTCAGCGACAAGAATGCGGCAACGGGCAAGACCGTGAATATCAGCGGTCTGGGCCTGGCCGGCGCCGATGCGGGCAATTACGTATTGGCCAGCAGCCTGGCCACCACCACGGCCGATATCACGCCGGCGGCCCTGACGGTCAGCGCCACCGGCATCAACAAGGTGTACGACGCCAGCACGAACGCCGTCGTTTCCTTGCGCGACAACCGTATCGGCAATGATCAGCTCAATATTGCCAGCAATGGCGCCAGTTTCAGCGACAAGAATGCGGGCGCGGGCAAGACGGTGACGGTGGCCGGCATACGCCTGAGCGGGGCGGATGCGGGCAATTACGTGGTCAACACCACGGCCAGCACCACGGCCACGATCTCGCAGGCACCGCTGACGGTGAAAGTCGACAATGCGGTAAAAGGCCAGGGACGCGCCAATCCGGACTTCAGCGCCAGCTACAGCGGCTTGCTCGGCGGGGACACGCTGGCCGCCGAAGTGAGCGGCAACCTGGCGTTCGGCACGCCGGCGACGACGGCTTCCGCGGCTGGCAACTATCTGGTTTCGGCATCGGGCCAGGCGTCGAACAATTACGCCCTGAACTATGTAGACGGCGTGCTGAAAGTCAATCCGACGGAAGCGCTGCAAAGCGCCGTTGCGAACGTGATCGCGGCTGTCGCCGTGGCGCCGTCGCAGGGCAATATGGTGCAGGCCGACATGATCGTCAGTGGCGAGACGGCGCCAGGCAAGCCTGCCGCCGCGCAGGATGCGCCGCGCGAGGCAGAGAAGGGCGGCTCGGGCAGCGCACCGGTAGTGCAGCTGGCCGGCAACGTCGTCAGCAATGTCTTGCCAGGCTTGCGCCTGAGCGTGGTCGACAGCGGCTTGCGCCTGCCGGTCGAGGTTTCCGTCGGTACGCGCCAGGACACCCAGTAAGGCCCGCCGCGTCACCATATGCCGGCGCCGGAGTGCCGCTTCGTGTTTCGAGGCGGCATTTTCATGCCTTCGCATCGTCGCAACACTTTTACAATGGCTGCATCATCCTTGTTTTCCGTCAGAGGCGCAGCGCTGAACAGAAAGTACAATCGCATGACATCCCATTTCATTGGCGTGGCCGGCCTGCCACGCGCCGGTTCCACCTTGCTGTGCCAGCTGCTGGCGCAGCACCCCGACCTGCATTGCGAAGGCAACAGCTCGCCCCTGTGCAACGCCTTGCTGGGCATGCGGCGCATGGTCAGCGACGACACCTTTTTCCTGTCGCAGCTCGATAGCACCTTCGATGCCAGTTATGGCCATCTGAAAACGGCCATGCAGGGTTTCCTGCGCGGCTGGTACCAGGATTGCGGCAAGCAGGGCGTGGTCGACAAGAACCGCGCCTGGCTGCATTGCGTGGAGATGCTGCTGCAACTGGCGCCGGAAGCGAAAATCATCGTCTGCGTGCGCGAGCTGGGGCAAGTCTACGGCTCCATCGAGGCGCAGCACCAGCGCACCATCCTGCTCGATTTCGTCGACCACCTGGCCGACTTCGACCGCCTGGGCCGGGCCGACATGCTGTTTGCCAAGGACCGCACCATCGGCGCTCCCTTGAGCTCGCTGCATGCCGTGCTCGACCTGCCTGCCGATGTGCAGCAGAAGCTGTACTTCGTGCGTTTCGAAGACTTGATGGCGCGGCCGGTGGAATGCATGTCGCACTTGTACGCGTGGCTGGGCCTGGCGCCATTCCAGATCGACCCGCACGATCTTGCCGTGGGTATCCAGGAAAGCGACAGCCATTACCGCATGAAATACACGCACCGCCAGCAAGCGACCATCAGCGCGCCCAAACCGCATGCGATACCGCCGCGCATCCAGGCGCAAATCGAAGATGCGTATGGCTGGTTTTATGAGCTGTATTATCCGCAACACCAACGCGCGACAACGCCATCTGCCTGAAAACCCGGGCGGCAGTGCTAATACCACTTGCCGCGCGGCTGCCGGCGCGGTATTGCCGGCAGCTGGCGCAAATCCTTCTTTTTTCTCTTCCCTGACTCTTCGCCTGGCGCACCGTGGCCGGACCGCATGAAGTCACTGGTATTGTAAAAAACACTGTTGTATAAAACCACTTGACTACCAATTTCGGGCGTCGCATTCTCTGTGCAGAAAGCCGATGCTTCGCTGTGCTTTCTTTACGTACAACATAAAAAGCTACTTCGATAGTTTTCGTATAACGTTCAGGAGACAATGTGAAGACACGGCAATCAAGCCGGCTGGCCACGCCATTCATGGCCGGCCTGCTGGGCAGCGCGCTGCTCGCTTGCGGCGGCAATTCCACCACCGAACCCCCCTCGACACTGCTGGCCGCCGCGGCTGCCAGCGACAGTTGCGCGGCCTGGAGCGCCGCTGCCGTCTACACGGCGGGCCAGTGCGCCGTCTACGACGGCAAGGTGTACCGGGCCAAATGGTGGGTGCAGGGCACGGCACCGAGCAACGACCAGTGGGGACCGTGGAGCCTCGATACCACCACCCCGACGCCCACCCCGACGCCCACTCCCACGCCGACTCCCACCCCAGGCGTGCCCACCAAGGCCCAGGCCGAGGCGAACGAGGCGGCGCTGACGAACAACGATTTCTTCCGCAAGGTCAAGGCGTCGATCCGCACCCTGGGCAATGCGGCCGTCGAAGCCGTGCAGCCTGGACTGGCCGGCAATCCGCTCAACGTCAAACGCGTCGAACGTCTGCTGCCGGCGGCGAAGTGGGATTATTATTTTGCCGCGCGCGATACAAGCTACACCTACCAGCGCTTCCTGCAAGCCGTGGCCAAGTTTCCCGCCGTGTGCGACGACTACAGCGACGGGCGCAATGCGGACGCCATCTGTCGCCACAGCCTGGCCACCATGTTCGCCCATTTCGGGCAGGAAACGGGCGACCATAACGCCAGCAGCCCGCTGCCGCAATGGCGCCAGGGCTTGAAGTATTTGCGCGAACTGGGCTGCGACGAGACGGGCGCCGGCTGCGGCTACAACGTCGAGTGCGCCGATCCCGTCTTCAACAAGGTGTGGACCTGCGGCAAGAATGCCGACGGCAGCTTCAAGAAGTATTTCGGCCGCGGCGCCAAGCAGCTGTCCTACAACTACAACTACGGCCCCTTCTCGCAAGCCATGCATGACGGCGACCAGTCCGTCTTGCTGAAGAATCCGGACCTCGTCGCCTCGACCTGGCTGAACCTGGCGTCGGCCACGTTCTTCTTTGTCTATCCGCAACCGCCGAAGCCGTCGATGCTGCATGTGCTCGATGGCACGTGGGTGCCGAACGCGGCCGACACGACGGCTGGTGCGGGCAATAACTTCGCCACCACCATCATGATCATCAACGCCGAATGCGGGCAGGGAACGGAAAAGCAGGCCGCGCAAAACCGCATCGATTACTACAAGCAGTTTGCCGCCGACATGGGCTGGGATTATTCCGGCGAACAATTGTCTTGCGCCAACATGCAGCGTTTCACCCCGGCCAGTTCCGCTGCCTACAACATCTATTGGGAAAAGAACTGGAGCGCCGGTGGCGACAACCAATGCCAGCTGGTCAGCTATCAGACGCCGTACAGCGCGTTGATCGCGGGGAACTACGTGAAATGCGTGGAAGCCAACTGGAATGTGAAGTTGCAGTAGCAGTCTATGCAGGACAGCCGGCCAGGGATAACAGTTGACAAGAGCCCCATCAGGGGCCTGCAACGCGCTCTCGATGTACAACCATAATGGAGACCCATACCACATGAAATCGAATGCATTATTGATGGCCTTGCTCAGCGGCGTACTCGTCGCTTGCGGCGGCGGCCAGGAAGGCACGACCGCCACGCCAAACACCCTGCTCGCCGCCGTGGAAGCGTGCGCCGTCTGGGATGCCGCCACCGTCTATACGGGCGGCCAGTGCGTGCTTTACCAGGGCGTCACCTACAAGGCCAAGTGGTGGACGCAGGGCAATGTCCCCAGCGCCACCGACCAGTGGGGGCCATGGGCCGTGACGGATACGCCGACGCCGACACCGACACCGACACCGACACCGACACCGACACCGACACCGACACCGACACCAACCCCGACGCCAACGCCAACGCCAACGCCGACACCGACGCCAACGCCGACGCCAACGCCAACGCCAACGCCAACGCCAACGCCGACCCCCACGGCTTGCCGTCCGGACGGCCTGATTTCGGCCGTGCCGAACGTGCCGTATTGCAAGGTGTACGATGCGAACGGGCGCGAGGTGCTGGGCAATGGCTTGAACCGGCGCATCGTCGGCTATTTCGCCAGCTGGCGCACGGGCGCCGATGGCAGCCCGACT
The DNA here is from genome assembly GCF_051380725.1 of Janthinobacterium glycogeni. Lineage (NCBI taxonomy): Bacteria > Pseudomonadati > Pseudomonadota > Betaproteobacteria > Burkholderiales > Oxalobacteraceae > Janthinobacterium > Janthinobacterium glycogeni. The sequence goes on from NZ_JBNYXP010000004.1 coordinate 255,323, forward strand.
TACCTGGTGAATAACCTGCCGTGGGACAAGATCACCCACCTGAACTACGCATTCGCTTCCGTCGATCCGGCCACGTCGAAGATCGCCATTGGCAGCGGCGCGGCCAATCCCGACACGGGCCTGACCTGGCCGAACGTGCCGGCGGCGGCCATGGACCCGTCCTTGCCGTACAAGGGGCACTTCAACTTGCTGGCGCAATACAAGAAGAAGTACCCGGGCGTCAAACTGATGATTTCCGTGGGCGGCTGGGCCGGCAGCGGCGGCTTCTACACGGCCACGACGAACGCGGACGGCAGCATCAACACGGCCGGCATCAACACCCTGGCCGATTCCATGGTGGCCTTCGTGCGCCAGTACAACTTCTTCGACGGCGTCGATGTCGATTACGAACACCCGACCACCAACAATGAAGCGGGCAATCCGAACGACTTCGCCGTCTCGAAACCGCGCCTGGCCGGCCTGATGACGAGCTACAACGTGCTGCTGAAAGTGCTGCGCCAGAAGCTCGACGAAGCGGCCGTGCAGGACAATAAATACTATCTGCTCACCATCGCCGGTTCCGCCTCGGGCTGGGTCTTGCGTGGCGAGGAAAATATGTCGGGGTTGAAATATCTCGATTACGCCAGCCTGATGAGCTACGACTTGCACGGCGCGTGGAACCAGTATGTGGGACCGAACGCGGCGCTGTTTGACGACGGCAACGATGGTGAGTTGCGTGCCGGCAATGCCTACCAGTACCAGAACATTGGTTACCTGAACACGGACTGGGCCTATCGCTACTACCGGGGCGCCATGCAGGCGGGCCGCATCAATATCGGCGTGCCGTTCTACACGCGGGGCTGGAAGGATGTCACGGGCGGCACGAATGGCTTGTGGGGCACGACGCCGCTGATCAGCTCCACCGTCACCTGCGCCGGCACCAAGACGTGCGGCACGGGCGCCACCGGCATCGACAACGTCTGGTACGACCTCGACTCGCAGGGCAAGCCCACGCCAGGCGGCGGCAACCCCATCTGGCATGCGCTGAACTTGCAGAACGGCATCGTGCCGAGCTACCTCGACGCGTATAAGGTCACGGACAAGGCGCTGGTGGGCACGTATGTGCCGTACTACAGCAGCACCATGGTGGCGCCGTGGCTGTGGAATGCGACCAAAAAAGTGTTCATTTCCACGGAAACCACGCAGTCGATCGCGGCCAAGGCCCAGTACATCGTCAATAACAATATCGGCGGCGTGATGATCTGGGAAATGGCGGGCGACTATGCCTGGGATGCCACGCGCAATGGCGGCAAGGGCGAGTACTTCATGGGCACCACCCTGACGGATGTGCTGTACCAGGCCTTCCGCACGGCTGGCGCGTACGGCAACAAGCGTGCCGAAATCGCCATGCCGGCCACGGCGGCCAACGTCAGCATCAGCCTGGGCGGCTGGAAGCTGGGCGACAACAACTTCCCCATCAATCCCGTGATGACGGTGAAGAACAACACCACATCGACCCTGCCGGGCGGCACCGTGGTGGAGTTCGACTATCCCGTGTCGGCGCCATCGGACATGAGCGACCAGTCCGGCTTCGGCTTGACGGTGATCAATGCCGGCTACACGGGGCCGAACAATATCGGCGGCTTCACAAAGAACTACAACCGGGCCCGCTTTGCGATTCCCGCCTGGCAATCGCTGGCGCCGGGCGGCTCCGTGGCGCTGACCCTGAACTACCGCTTGCCGATCTCGGGGCCGGCCAACTATACGGTCACCGTGGGCGGCACCAAGTATGCGCTGACGCAGGAGTATCCGGAATTGCCGGTGGCGCTGCCGTAAGCAGTGATGCGGTAGGGTAAACAGAGAAGGGCGGAACCGCGGTTCCGCCCTTTTTTATGCAGCTTTCTGTGTAGTAAAACGCCGGGCAAAACCGTCGCGAGCGGCAGTGATTTGTGGCTAAGAAGCGCAGCCGGGCTAAAGCCCGGTGAGCATCGCAGGCCGCAAAGCGCGCCGCGCAGCAGGTTTGGTTCGGTGTTTAGAACCAGGTTTCCACCTGGAAACCGTAGGAGGTGCCGCTGGTATTGTTGTTGTAGATCGGGCCGCCGTTGTTCGACGCGTTGACCGAGGCGGTGGCCGCATCGTTCCATTTGCCGTAGGTGACGAAAGCGCGCAGTTCAGGACGCGACCACAGGCCAGGGCCGGCCGAGATCGTCGGGGCGATGGTCAGCTTGGTCAGGCGCTTGGCCGGCAGGCCGCCCCCTTGCGTCACGCGGTCCGTGCCCAGTTCGCCCACCAGCTTGAAGTTGTTGGTGAACGCGTACACGGGACGCACGCCGACCGAGGTCCAGGTCGAGGAACCGTTGGCGTTCGATTCGTCTTTTTGCCACAGGGCGACGAATTCCATGCCGAAGTTGGCCATCGGCTGGATCGCCATGTCATTGAAGATGCGCGTGCGTTTCACGTCCGAACCGAAATTGGTGTCGCCCGACGCGCCGAACTGCGCGCCCTTGCCGGTGCCAGGACCGACGCCGTACTGCACGCCGAAGGTATTGCCGCCGCCGAAGACTTTCGCCTGGCGGTGGAAGGCCGACAGCTGCCAGCCATTGTGCTTCTGGCCAAACGCGTCGTTGTCCTTGCCTTCGCCGATGATGTAGGTCGCGGCCAGGTCCAGCGTGCCGTTTTCATTGACGGGAATCTCGCCGTAGATGAAGTTCTGGCGCACGGCCGACTTGGTGCTGACGACGCCGGTCTTCGACACGGTATTGATGTCGTTGTCCTTGAAGAAAGCGTACGAGAATTTACCGGGGCCTGCGGGAATGCGGTCCAGGCCGGCGCCCGTGCCGTTCATGTTGATGTACTGCAAGTCCAGCATGTGGATGTCAGGACGGTAGTAGAAGCGCTTGCCGATCCAGGCCGTGCCGCCGTTCAGGAAATCGAGTCCCTGCGCTTCGACATAGGCCTTGACGATGCCCAGCTTGTTGTCGCCGAAATCGGAATTTGGCGCGTAAGCGTTGACCCAGATGGTGGCCAGGTAGTTCACGCCGCCGGACTGGGCGACGGACTTGGTGTAGCCGAATTCCGTGTAGGCGTCGCACTCATTGCCCAGACGATATTTCATGGTATTGCCGCCCAGGCCGAAGCAGCCTTGCGAACCGCCGCCGCCCGAGGTATTGCTGCCGGCGCCGGCGCGCAGGTAGCCATGGAAGCCTTCAGCGTCGCTTGGGTACATGGGGTCGGCCATGGCGGAAGCGCTGGCGATGGCCAGGAGCAGGGCAGGTAAAGTTTTCAATGCAGTGCGATTCATGCGGTCTCCAGAAGAATGTTGGTGGTAGCGGTGGCGCCCCGGAAGGCCGGTCACCGCACACGGTCTAATGCCGAAAACCAAGTCTAGCAGCGCTTTTTTAACCACCCTGATACAAATCGAACAAGTACCGATACTTTCTTTCAAAGTGTTGTTTTTACTCAATATCGATACTCTGGTGCATAGAGGGGGTGCAAAAGAGTATCGAATTGCGGTTTTGGAGTATCAGAAAGTATCAAAGTCCGGTGCTACATTGTGGTCGTGGTGCTAAGTACCTGAGCATTGCCAACGACAAAAAACACTGGAGACACACAATGAAACGTTCCGCCATTGCCGCGCTGTGCGCCGGCGCGCTCTGCCTCAGCTCGTCCGCTTTTGCCGCAACCGACCTCGTCATCGCCACCGTCAACAACGGCCACATGATCGAAATGCAAAAGCTCAGCAAATTCTTCGAGCAAGCCAATCCCGACATCAAGCTCAAGTGGGTGACCCTGGAAGAGGGCGTCTTGCGCCAGCGCATGACCACCGATATCGCCACCAAGGGCGGCCAGTTCGACGTGATGACCATCGGCCTGTATGAGACGCCCATCTGGGGCAAGAAAAACTGGCTGATCCCGATCAAGCCGGACGCCAGATACGATATCGACGATCTGCTGCCCGCCATCCGCGAGGGACTGTCCGGCGACGGCAAGCTGTACGCGTCGCCGTTCTATGGCGAAAGCTCGATGATCATGTACCGCAGCGACCTGGTCAAAAAAGCGGGCGTGACCATCGAGGACCGCCCCAGCTGGAACCAGCTGCGCGACGTGGCGGCCAAGCTGCACGATCCGGCCAACGGCGTGTACGGCATCTGCCTGCGCGGCAAGCCGGGCTGGGGCGACAACATGGCGCTGATCACCACCATGGCCAATTCCTACGGCGGCCAGCTGTTCGACATGCAATGGAAGCCGCAATTTACCAGCAAGCCGTGGAAGGACGCGGTCACCATGTATGTCGACCTGATGAAGAAATACGGCCCGCCGGGCGCGGCCGCCAACAGCTTCAATGAAAACCTGGCGCTGTTCAACCAGGGCAAGTGCGGCATCTGGATCGACGCGACGATCGCCGCCTCCTTCATCACCGATCCGAAGCAAAGCAAGGTGGCCGACAAGGTGGCGTTCGCCCAGTCGCCCGTGGGCGTGACGGAGCGGGGCGCCAACTGGCTGTGGATCTGGTCGCTGGCCATCCCGTCGAGCTCGAAGCATCCGAACGAGGCGCAGCGCTTCATCAACTGGGCCACGTCGCCCGATTACGTGAAACTGGTGGCCAAGAAAACGAGCTGGGCCAACGTGCCGACGGGCACGCGCAAGTCGACGTATGCCAGCCCCGAGTTCCAGAAAGTGGCGAAATTCGCCGCCGCCGAAGGCAAGGCCCTGGCCACCACGCGTGCCGTGCAAAGCACCTTGCCGCCATCGCCGTACGTGGGTGTGCAATTTGCCTCGATCCCCGAATTCCAGGTGATCGGCGTGGCCGCCGGCCAGCAGATGGCGGCAGCGCTGCTGGGCAAGGTGACGGTGGACCAGGCGCTGGAATTGTCGCAGCAGACGGCGGAAAGAGAAATGCGTAAGGGCGGCTATTACAAGTAATAGGATAGCCTGACCAAACCTACTGCGCGTCGCGCTTTGCGGCCGGCGATGCTCACCGTACTAGAGTACGGTTGCGCTTCTCGGCCACAAATCACTGCCGCTCGCTACGGTTTTGTCAGGCATCTTTGCTGTGCTGTTTGGTTTGTAACACAGGTGATGTGACTGGCCTTGCTATTGCGCTAGATCACTCACCTCACGTCCCAAGAGAATCCTATGAAACGCATTATCCCCCGGACTTTGCTGACGCCGGCCGTGCTTGCCGTCTCCGTCATTTCCGTGATCCCGCTGCTGATCACCCTGTATTACGCGTTCGTGCGCTATTCCATGCTCGATCCGAGCGGCCATCCTTTCCATGGGCTGGCCAATTTCCATTTTTTCTTTACCGATGCCTCGTTCCTGCCTGCCTTGCAGAATACGTTTACCCTGCTGTTTGCCGTCATGCTGATCACGGTGGTGCTGGGCACGGCGCTGGGCTTGCTGATCAATGAAGCGTTCCCGGGGCGCGCCATCGTGCGCGTGCTCTTGATTTCGCCGTTTCTCGTCATGCCGGCCGTCAATGCCCTGATGTGGAAGAACATGCTGCTCAACCCGATCTACGGCCTGTTTGCGCAAATCAGCATCTTCTTTGGCGCCACGCCCGTCGACTGGCTGTCGGCCCACCCCCTGTTTTCCATCATCATGATGGTCTCCTGGCAATGGCTGCCGTTTGCCTGCCTGATCTTCATGACGGCCCTGCAATCGATGGACCGCGAACAGTTGGAAGCGGCGCGCATGGATGGCGCCACCTATCTGCAGCAGTTGCGCTACCTCTACATTCCCCACCTGGGCCGCGCCGTCTCGGTGGTGCTGATGATCGAGATGATCTTCCTGCTGTCGATCTTTGCGGAAATCTTTACCACCACGGGCGGCGGTCCCGGCTTCGACACGACCACCATCACCTTCATGATTTATCAGCAGGCGCTGCTGTCGTATGACGTGGGAGCGGCCTCGGCCGGTGCCCTGTTCGCCGTGCTCATCGCCAACATCGCCGCCTTCTTCCTGATGCGCGTCATCGGCAAGAATCTGTCGAAATAAGGAGACCTTGATGCATAGCAAACTCAATCTGTATGGCCGCACGGCCGCCGCCTGGCTGTGCGCGCTGCTGCTGTTCTTTCCCATCTTCTGGCTGGGCCTGATGGCCTTCAAGACGGAAGGGCAAGCCATTTCCACGCCGCCGCTGCTGTTTTTCACGCCGACCTTGGACAGCTTCCGCGAAGTGCTGGCGCGCGACAATTACTTCGGCTACGCGTGGAACTCGCTGTTTACCAGCGTGGCATCGACGGCCATCGGCCTGCTGATCGCCATCCCGGCCGCCTATTCGATGGCCTTCTTCCCCACGGGCGGCACCATCGGCTTGCTGAAATTCATGCTCAGCTCGCGCTACATGCCCGGCGTGGGCGCCCTGATGCCCATCTATATCTGCTACCAGTACTTCGGCCTGCTCGATACGCGCATCGGCTTGACCATCATGTTCATGCTGATGAATCTGCCCATCATGATCTGGCTGCTGTACACGAGCATGAAGGAGCTGCCGCGCGAAATCCTCGAGGCCTCGCGCATGGACGGCGCCACCGTGTGGGATGAATTCCGCCACGTCGTGCTGCCCCTGTCCGTAGGCGGCATCGCTTCCACCGCCCTCGTATGCATGGTGTGGTCGTGGAATGAATCGTTCTGGTCGCTGAACCTGGGCGCGTCGAACGCGGGCACCCTGGCCTGGCTCATCGCTTCGTATTCGAGTCCCGAAGGCCTGTTCTGGGCCAAATTGTCGGCCGCTTCGCTGATGGCCATCGCGCCCATCATGGCGCTGGGCTGGTTCTGCCAGAAGCAACTGGTCCAAGGGATGACCTTTGGCGCAGTCAAGTAAACGAAAGAATAGAGACACATATCATGGCTTACCTTCAACTGAGCAATATCGAAAAATTCTTTGGCGAGCACCGCGCCATCAAGGGCATCGACCTGGAAATCCAACAGGGCGAGTTCGTCGTCTTCGTGGGGCCGTCGGGCTGCGGCAAATCCACGCTGCTGCGCCTGATCGCGGGCCTGGAACCGATCGACGGCGGCAAGCTGTCGCTCGACGGGCGCGACATCACGAATGTGCCGTCGTCCAAGCGCGACCTGGCGATGGTGTTCCAGTCGTATGCGCTGTACCCGCACATGACGGTGTTCCAGAACATGTCGTTCGCCTTGAAGCTGGCCGGCGTCGATCCCGCCATCATCCGCGAAAAGGTGGACAAGGCGGCCGCCATCCTCGACCTTGGGCGTTACCTGGAACGCACGCCGAAGGAACTGTCGGGCGGCCAGCGCCAGCGGGTGGCCATCGGCCGCGCCATCGTGCGCGATCCGAAAGTGTTCCTGTTCGATGAACCGCTGTCGAATCTCGATGCGGCCCTGCGCGTGCAGACGCGCATCGAGATCGCCAAGCTGCACCGCGAACTGGGCGCCACCACCATCTACGTCACGCACGACCAGGTCGAAGCGATGACCCTGGCCGATCGCGTGGTGGTGCTGCGCGACGGGCAGATCGAGCAGCATGGCTCGCCCCTGGAATTGTATGACCGTCCCGCCAACCGCTTCGTCGCGCAATTCATCGGCACGCCCAGCATGAACGTGGTGCCGGCCGACGGGGCGCCGCAGCTGCTGGCGCAGGCGGGCAGCGCGGCGCAGGCGGACGGCTTCGTCGGCATCCGACCCGAGCACGTGCACCTGGGTGCGGCGCAGCCGGGCAGCGTGCCCGTCACCGTCGACCTGGTGGAGTCGCTGGGCGTGGAAACCCTCACCTATGTGCGCTTGCCGAACAATGTGCAGGTGGTGTCGCGCGGGGCGGAGCGCAGCAGCCTGCAGCCGGGCCAGCAGACGCATTTGACGTTCGAGCCAGGCTTCGTGCATTATTTCGACCGTGCCGGCAAGACCTACGCGGCGGCGAAAGGAGCGCTGTAATGGACGCCATCGCATTGAAGCAGGCGAACCTGGCCAAGCTGCCGTCGAACGTCGCCGTGCCCGCGTATGCGCGCGAGACGCTCGTTCCCGGCATCGTGCATATCGGCGTGGGCGGGTTTTTTCGCGCCCACCAGGCCGTGTACCTCGACGATTTGCTGGCCTTGCCCGGCAACGCAGAATGGGGATACTGCGGCGTGGGCCTGCTCGCGCATGACGCGGCCATGCGCGACGCCATGCGGGCGCAGGACGGCTTGTACACGGTGGTCGAGCGCAGCGCGGCCGGCGACTCGGCACGCATCATCGGCTGCATCGGCGACTACCTGTATGCGCCCGACGAGCCGCAGGCCGTGCTGGAAAAGCTGGCCGACCCCGGCACGCGCATCGTCGCGCTGACCATCACGGAGGGCGGCTACTATGTGAACCAGGGCACGGGCGAATTCGATGCGGCCCACCCCGACATCGTGCATGAACTGGCGCACCCCGAGGCGCCGCGCTGTTCGTTCGGCTACCTGGCCGCCGCGCTGGCCCTGCGCCGCCAGCAGGGACTGGCGCCATTTACCATCATGTCCTGCGATAATCTGCAAAACAATGGCGATGTGACGCGCAAGATGCTGCTGGCCTTTGTCGCCTTGCGCGACGCGGAACTGGCGCGCTGGCTGGCCACGCATGGCAGCTTCCCCAACAGCATGGTCGACCGCATCACGCCGGCCACCACCGATGAACACCGGGCGCTGGTGCGCGACAGCTTCGGCATCGTCGACGCCTGGCCCGTCGTGTGCGAGCCGTTCCGCCAGTGGGTCATCGAAGACGAGTTCCCGCAGGGCCGCCCGGCCTGGGAAAAGGTGGGCGCGCAGATGACGCACGACGTGCTGCCGTATGAAAAGATGAAGCTGCGCTTGTTGAATGCCAGCCACCAGGCCCTGTGCTACATCGGCATGCAGCTCGGTTACACGTTTGCGCATGAAGCGATGGCGGATGCGTGTATCCGCGCGCTCGTGCGGCGCATGATGGATGACGAGGTCACGCCTTTGCTCGATAGTGTGGAAGGCATCGATCTGGAACGGTACAAGGCCACCCTGATCGAGCGCTTTTCGAATCCGGCCGTGCGCGACCAGCTGGCGCGCATCGGCACGGAGGGTTCGGCGCGCATCCCGAAATTCGTGCTGCCGTCCGTGCGCGAAGCGCTGGCCCGGGGCGGCGCCATCACGCTGCTGGCGTTTACCGTGGCGTGCTGGTTCCGCTACCTGGAAGGCCGCGACGAGCAGGGGCGAGAGATGCCCCTGAACGACCCGTATGCGCCGCGCCTGCGCGCGCTGGCGCTGCAGGGCGGGGCCGACGCCGCGGCGCTGCTGTCCTTGCGCGAGCTGTTTGGCGACCTGTCCGACACACCCGCGTTCACGCAGGAGGTGGGGCAGTCGCTGGCCAGCCTGTATGAACGGGGCGCGCGCGCGGCGCTGGAACAGATCGTCGCCTGACGGGGAGGGCGCGCCATGCCACGCAAGGCCGATGCGTCGCTGCCGCAGATGGAGCTGGAACAGCAGCGCGACGCCACGCCCGGCTTCGAGCCGAAAGGCAGTTTCGGCTTTATTCGTTACCTCGAGCACGGTTTTCCGAATGCGCTGGTACGCTGGCACTATCACGACGAGTACGAACTGCACCTGATCGTCGAGAGCAGCGGCAAGGTGTTTGTCGGCGACTACATCGGCCAGTTCACACCCGGCCACCTGGTGCTGACGGGGCCGCGCGTGCCGCACAACTGGGTCTCGCTCGACACGCCGGCCGAGGGCGTGGCCCTGCGCGACATGGTGATCCAGTTCGGCCATGCGCCGCTGGCGTCGATGGCGGCCGCCATTCCTGAATTGAAGGGCATCTTCCCGCTGCTGCAACGCGCCCTGCATGGCGTGGAATTCTTTGGCGTCAGCGAGCAGTCGCTGCGGCGCTTCCGGCGCATCCGCAACACGAGCGGCCTGCCGCGCTTCATCGAATTTCTCACCTTGCTGGGCGAGCTGGCGCAGACCAGCGATTACCAGCTGCTGTCGACGGTGCCGATGCAGTCGAGCGACGACGACGTGGCGCTGGCGCGCATCAGCTCCGCCATCAACTTCATCGTGCACAATTACAGCAGCCAGTTCTCGCTGAAACAGCTGGCCGAGCAGGTGGACATGCCCGAGCGGACGTTTTCGCGCTTCTTCCGCAGCGCCACGGGCAACAGCTTCACGGATTTCGTCAACCGCCTGCGCATCAACAAGGCGTGCCAGCTGCTGATGGAGACGGAGCGCTATGTGAGCAACATCTGCTACGAGGCGGGTTTTAACAATGTGGCCAATTTCAACCGGCGCTTCCTGGAATTGAAGGGCATGACGCCGAAGGAGTTTCGCCAGCAGGCGCTGGGCCGTTTTGGCGAGTGAAGCTTTTTGAGGTACATTCGATGGCACGGGCGGGGACAGCCTGAGAGAGACAAGCATGGAATACCTATGGCAGAAGGACAGCGAGCGCAAGGCGCCCGAGCTGGAACGCGAAAGCTACGACGGCATCATCAATTACCTGGAACATGGCTATCCCAGCTCGCGCGTGCGCTGGCACTGCCACGAAGAGTATGAGCTGCACTTGATCGTCGCCACCAGCGGGCGCTTGTTCGTGGGCGACTATATCGGCGAATTCTCGCCCGGCCACCTGGTGCTGACGGGCCCGCGCCTGCCGCACAACTGGATTTCCAATGTGATGCCGGACGGCGGCGTGGCCCTGCGCGACATGATCGTGCAGTTCGCCCACGCGCCGCTGGCCGGCGCCGCGCGTGTCATCCCCGAATTGCGCGAGCTGCTGCCCCTGCTCGAGCGCTCCAGCTATGGCGTGGAATTTTTCGACATGGGCCACGAGGCCGAGCGCCACCTGGCGCGCATCCGCGCCACGCATGGCGCCGAGCGCTTCGCCGAATTCGTGCAATTAATGAGCAAGCTGGCGCGCACGGCCCACTACCGTCTGCTGTCGAGCGCTTCCCTGCGTTCCTACGACGATGACGCCACGCTGGCCAAGGTCAATTCCGTCCTCAACTACATCACGGACAATTACCGCGAGCCGATTTCGGCGGAAATGCTGGCCGAGCAGGTGGGCATGTCGCTGAGTAAATTCTCGCGCTTCTTCCGCAAGGCCACGGGCAACAGCTTCACGGACTTCGTCAGCCGGCTGCGCATCAACAAGGCTTGCCAGCTGCTGATGGACACCGACCAGTATGTGTCCAATGTCTGCTATGACGTGGGGTTTCAGAACGTGGCCAATTTCAACCGCCGCTTCCTGCAGGTGAAGGGCGTCACGCCGAAGGAATTCCGGCGCCAGGCCGATGGCCGCTTCGGCGGCATCGGCGGGCCTGTTGCGGATACGCCACCACCGTGATGCCTGTCATGGGCTTGTCACTTTGAACAGTTATCCTCCACGGCTTCAACCCTACCCTAGCCGAGGAATGCATGAACACTGCCGTAACGTCGACCCCGAAACTGACCCTGCTGGCCATCGCCGCCGGCCTGGCCCTGGCCGCCTGCGGCGGCAGCGATAATCCGCCGGCGGAACCATCCAAGCCCGTGGCGCAGACGGGTGTGTTCCTCGACGGCGCGGTGGAAGGGCTCGATTACGTGGCCGGCGGCGCGGCCAAGGCCAGCACCAACGCCAAGGGCGAATTTATTTGCAACCCGGGCGATACGGTGGCCTTCAGCGTGGGCGGCCTGGCCCTCGGCTCGGCGCCATGCGGCGCCGTCGTCACGCCGCTGGCGCTGGCCGCCAGCACGAATGTGGCGGACGACAAGGTCGTCAACCGCCTGCTGGCGCTGCAATTGCTCGATGACGACAGCGATCCGTCGAACGGCATCAGGCTGACGGCCGAAGTGAAGGCCGCGCTGGCCGGCAAGACGCTGGACTTTGCCGCCGCCCCGGCCGTCTTCAACGCGGCCCTGGCTGCGCATTTGACCGCCGTGGGCGCGAAATTCGCCGGCCGCACGGTCGATGCGGAGCGCCGCGCCCTCGTGCGCGAGCATTTCGAGGATACCCTGGCTTCGAAAGCGGGCGCGCCCGTCAACGAAGCGCTGACGCAAGCCAATCCGGTCGGCGAAGTGAAAGTGACCGTGACGCGCTACCAGATCCAGGCGGCTGACAAGTTCTACGTGCCGTACGAAGGCGCCAACGCCAAGATCAAGGCAGAATTCCCGAACGGCTTCCTGCCGTCGTATGGCTCGGGCCTGGCCTACAAGGGCAAGAACGCGGCGGGCGACCTGGAATTCTATGGCTTGACGGACCGCGGCCCGAACGGCGACGGCCCGATGGTGCCCGATCCATCGGGCAAGGGCACGATCGGCAGCAAGATCTTCCCGTCGCCCACCTTTACGCCTTCGTTCGGCGTGATCACGGTCGGCAAGAACGGCGCCGTGCTCGGTTCGTCGACGCCGATCAAGGTATCGGCCACGGTCAACAGCTCGGGCTTGCCCGTGCCCGTCGGCGCCGTCGGCAATTCGGCCGAGATTCCCGTCATGGATGCGATGAAGTTCGACGCGACCGGCAAGGCCGTCTTCAATGCGGGCGGCCTCGATTCGGAAGCCATCGTCGTCGATGCCAAGCGCAATGCGCTGTGGGTGTCCGACGAATACGGTCCGTTCATCGTCAAGATCGATGCCGCCACGGGCGTCATCCAGGCCAAGTACGAGCCGGGCAAGGGCTTGCCGGCGCTCTTCGCCAAGCGCCGCGCCAACCGCGGCATGGAAGGCATGACGCTCGACACGAGCAACGACAAGCTGTACGCCTTCCTGCAAAGCCCCTTGTCCGACGGCACGGCGCCCTACACGGTGACGAAGAAGAATGAACAGGTCGAGCGCTTCGCCCGCTTCACGCGCTGGATCGAATTCGATCCGGTGACGGGCAGCAGCGGCAAGATGTATGCGTATCCGCTCAACGCGGCCGACTACCAGGATGGCCGCACGGGCAACGCCAAGCTGGGCGACATGGTGGCGCTGGGCGGCGGCAAGTTCCTCGTCATCGAGCAGGGCGCCGCGCCGTCGGGCAAGGTATTCAACAAGCTGATGCTGGTCGAACTGAAGGGCGCCACCGACATCGCGGCCGCCGCCTTCAACGCGACGACCTCGGACCTGGAAAAGAGCAGCATGGGCGGCGCGGCCGTCAATGGCGCCGACTGGGCCGCCGTCACGCCGCTGAAGAAAACACTGCTGCTGGACTTGAACGCCATCGGCTGGGCGGCGGAAAAGGCGGAAGGCCTGACCCTGATCGACGACTCCACCATCGCGCTGGCCAACGACAATGACTTCGGCCTGAAAACCAAGGTCTTCGACGCGAATGGCGTGGAAGTGGCGGACGCCGACGTGACCAAGTGCACGGTCGATGCCAACGGTACCATCGTCACGAGCGCCACGACCGGCTGCAATGCCGCCAACACCATCCGCGTGGCGCGCGGCGACGACCGCGAACGCCCAAGCCGGCTGTGGATCGTGAAGTTCGCCAAGGCGCTCACTGCGTATTGAACGATGGTGGATGTGTCGGATTACGCGGCGCGCGCGCCGCTAATCCGACCTACGCATGGAAAAAACCGCACTGTGCTGGGATGCACCGTGCGGCTTTTTTGTTATGAAGAGCGAACGTAGATCGGATTAGGCGGGGCCGCCGAGGCCAAAGGCCGTAATCCGACATTCATCCGATTACTTCTTGGTGTAGGTATTGAGCCAGTCCAGCACCGTGTGATGCCACAGCAGCGAGTTCGCCGGTTTCAGCACCCAGTGGTTTTCGTCCGGGAAGACCAGCAGCTTGCTCGGGATGCCGCGGCGCTGCAGCGCCGTGAAGGTGCCCAGGCCTTGCGCGGTAGGGATGCGGAAGTCCAGGTCGCCCTGGACCACCAGCATCGGCGTCTTCCAGTTCTTCACGAAGTTCACGGGGTTGAACTGCTCGTGCTTGGCCGGGGCGTCGTAGTAGGTGCCGCCGTTTTCCCACTCGGTGAACCACAGCTCTTCCGTCGCGTAAGCCATGCCGCGGTTGTCGAACACGCCGTCGTGGTTGACCAGGCATTTGAAGCCGTCCGGCCAGTTACCGGCGATCCAGTTCATCATGTAGCCGCCATAGGACGCGCCCAGCGCGCAGCTGCGCTCGCGGTCCAGCCATGGGAATTTTTTGGTGGCCGCTTCCAGGCCCTTTTGCAGGTCGAGCAGCGGCTTGCCGCCCCAGTCGCCGCTGATGGAGTCCGTGAATTTCTGGCCATAGCCGGTGGAACCGTGGAAGTCGATGAAGACGGTGGCGTAGCCGGCGCCCGCATACACTTGCGGATTCCAGCGGTAGCTCCAGCTGTTGCCGAAGCTGCCCTGCGGGCCGCCGTGAACGAGGAAGGCGACCGGATACTTTTCGCCGGCCTTGGCGTTCCATGGCTTCATGACGTGACCGTAGACGGTTTCGCCATCCGCGCCCGCGAACGAGAACTGCTCATATTCGCCGAAGCGCACGTTGGCCAGCGCTTGCGCATTCTGCTTCGTCAGCTGCACCATCGGTGCCGATTCGGACCTGGCGTCGAGCTTGCGCGTGTACAGCTGCGCGCCCGAGGCCAGGTTCGCTTGCGTCAGCACGATGGTGTTGCCGCGCACGTCGAAGTCGCCCACGGCGCCCTTGCCCGTCAGCGCATTGACCTTGCCGCTGGCCGCGTCGATGTGGAACAAACGGTGCTGGCCCACGTCATCGGCGGCGACGAGGAAAGCCTTGCCGTCCGGCGTCCAGCGGAAGTCGGCCACGGAACGGTCCCAGTCGCCGGCCACGGTGCGTTTCTTGCCCGTGGCAACGTCCATCAGCACCAGATGAAAACGGTCCGCCTCGAAGCCCGGCTTGGTCATGGCGACATACGCCAGGGTGCGGCCATCGGGCGAATACGTGGCTTTTGCATCCCAGGCCGGATTGTCGGCCGTGAGGTTGCGCGGCGCCTGGCCGCCGGTGGCCGGAATCGTGTAGACGTCGAAGTTGGTCGACCACGCTTCCTTGCGGCCGGCCACGCGCACGGAGAAGGCCACCGTCTTGCCGTCCGGGCTGAAATGGTATTCGCCATTGTCGCCGAACGGTTTCGATGGCGCGTCGCCATCGAGGGTGCCGCTCAGGCTCACGGGCGTGGCGCTGACCTTGCCGGTCGCGTCGATCGGCGCCGAGTACAGCGCGTTGCGGCGGCCGTCGGCCCAGGTATCCCAGTGGCGCACGAACATCTGGTCGTAGACCATGCCGCTGGCCTTGTTTTTCGCTTTTTCATCGAGGCGCTTCTTCGTGCAGGCGATGTCCGCGCAATCGAGGAAGACGCCCATGCTGAAGGCCAGGCGGTCGCCCTGCGGCGACAAACGGTAGGTGTCGACGTCCAGCGCCAGGTCGGTGACCTTGGCCGCTTCGCCGCCGTTCAGGGGCAGCTGCCACACTTGCGAGGAGCCGGAACGGCCGGACAGGAAGTAGATGGCGTCGCCGTTCGGCGACCATTGCGGGTCGCTGGCGCTGGCGTCGCCGCGCGTGAGCTGGCGTGGCGCCGCATTCGGCGCGCGCAGGTCGATCATCCACAGCTGCGTGTTGCCGCGGTTCTTGTCCAGGTTGGTGGTGCGCACCGTGTAGACGACGCGCGTGGCGTCGGGCGACAGCACGGGACTGCCCACTCTTTCCATGGCGACCATGTCCTCGACGGTGAAACCGCGCGGCGCGGCCGGCGCCGGTTCCGCAGCAGCGGCGGTGGTGGCCATGGCGGCACTGAATGCTCCCAAGAGCAGCAGACGTAAACTCATTCAAACTCCCGATTCTGATGACGACGTTATCGATATGGTATTGACGTGGCCGGCTGTACCGCCGGCAGCCCGACATCATAGCAATAAAGACGCGCCTGCTGCGGGAGTTGACCGCCGGTTAGCCGGCCGGCACCGCCAGTTGGTCGAGCACCACGTGGCCCAGGAAACCGCCCCGGCTGACGGCCGGCAAGCCCGCCTCGATGGCGTGGGCAAAGCGGATGCCGGGATCGTCTTCGAGCGCCGCCAGCACGCGCGCCACGTGCGGATAGTCGCTTAAGCGTGCCAGCTGCAGCGGTTCGGCCCAGCGCGCCGTGGCGGCCAGGTAGGCGTCGGCAATCGTCGGCGCGGCATCGGAAGCGAGCCAGGCGCGGCCATCGAGCAGGCGTTCCAGATGCGCCAGGCTTTTGTTGACCTTCTCGACGGCCATTTCGCGCCAGACGGCCGCGCGCGCATCGCCTTCTGCCGCGCGCGACGCCTGGAAGGCGGGCATGAAGGCGGCGTGGAAGGTCGTGTGCAGGAACGACAGCGCGCTGTTCAGGTGGTCGTATTGCGGCGTGCCCTGCGCAAAGCCCAGGCCGCTCTCCGGCGCGCGGGCGGCGAGGTGCAGCAGGATCGCCATGCTTTCCAGCAGCGGCGTGCCGGCGGGCGTGAGCAGGGCCGGCGTCTGGCCAAGCGGATTGATGGCGAGAAAGGCCGGATGTTGCTTGCTGGCCGGATCGCGCGCTTCCACGCGGGCCAGGCGATAGGGCAGGTCGCTCCATTCGAGGGCGGCGATGGCGGCAAACGAGCAGCCGAACGGCACGCTGTAGATCAGGGTGGTTTCCAAGTCGAAACTCCATAGGGGTGAGGGAAGGGCAGTCTACGGCTTATGGTTACTATTTGGAAGAAGGCAGAATAATGTGGTATAGGTACATTTTTTATACCAGGTGGGACGCGAACCATGAAAGAGAATGTCTCCGGCTGCGCCGTGGAAGAAGCGATGCGACTGCTGGGCGGGCGCTGGAGGATGGTGCTGCTCAGTTACCTGATGGCGGGGCCGAAGCGCTTCAGCGAAATCCGCCGCGCCGTGCCGAATATCTCGCAGCGCATGCTGACCCTGGACTTGCGCGCGCTGGAAGAGGCGGGCTTGCTGACGCGCACGATTTACGCGGAAGTGCCCGTCAAGGTGGAATACCGACTGACGGACGAGGGCCTGCGCCTGCGGGAGCTGGTGGAGATGCTGCGCGCCATCGGCCTGCGCCTGCGCGGCCAGGCGGATGGTGGCGGCGTCTTTCTCGCGCCCGATGCCGTGGATAGTTCTCTATAGAAACAGCTGTTTTTATGTAAAGTGCTAGACTGCCGGCCTTTGATCACTATTTTCCGACACCCATGCGCCTGACATCCCTCGCCCTGACCGCCGCCGCCCTGTTCGCCGCCTTGCCGGCCCAGGCCGCCACCATGCCCACGCTCGAACACATCCAGGCCGCCGTGCAGGCGGGCGTGGCCAAGACCCAGGCCAAAATGCAATCGGCTGTGCCGGTACCGATCGCCGTCAAAGTCACCAGCTTGACCGGCTGCCAGGAGTCTCAGGAAGTTCCGGGCGAAGTGGTATGCCTGGTCGCCATGAGCGCGGGCATGCGCGATGCTTTCATGGTGCTGCCGCTGCGCAACGAGAACGGTACCTGGGTCGGCGTCGAGCGCAAGCACGCGAAATTCGCGGGACCGTCGCCGGCCGAGGCGCAAGCGATGATACGCGCCTGGGCCAAGGAAGAAGTGGCGCGCGATCCGGAAGCGGCCAAGGATGTGCAGATGCAGGAAGCGCAGAGCACCATGCAGGTCAAGGCCGTCAACGAGTGCGACGTCAAGCGCAAGACGGGCTATCTCGTATGCGATACGGAATTGAGCGTGCCGAGCCGTCCGGAAGGCATCAAGACGGAACTGACCTTCATGCTGGACGGCGGCGCCTGGCGCTACGTGCCGCGCTAAGCTGCCGGCGACATGCCGCGCGCCCAGCGGCCTGACATCCCTTTCCCCATAGCGCCAGCCCCACTTCGGGGCGTCTGGCGCTGGCGCACTTCTTTCCTGCACATCCAGCCTGCTGGCGGCCCACGGGGCCGCCGCCATGCATATCGCAGTCCTCATCGTCCTCATCGGCATAAGACATACAGTTCAGTGTAGCCAATATGGCCGAATTGATATATTTGTTGGCTCAATATTTTCATAAAATGAAAATGATAGAATTGGTGATTATTTCATTGTTTGTTGTGATTTTGCCATATAAAGCAATATATTTGGCGTAATCATTATTATTTGGCGTATGATATTGATAATGCGTATGTAAATGCTGCGATCTGAATGTCTGGAGAACCGCCGTGCTGAAAAAAATAACGAGTAGCGAACTGATGCTGGGAATGTATGTCGAACGTCTGGGCCGTTCCTGGCTCGATACCCCTTTCTGGACGCGTTCTTTTTTGCTGGAGTCGCCGGCTGACCTTGAGCGTATCCGCTCGGCACGCCTGTGCGAAGTGTGGATCGACACGACGCGCGGGCAGGCGCCGCAAGTCGCGCCGCCCGCCGCGGCAGCCATTCCCGAGGCCGCGCCAGCAGCTGTACCCGCAAGCAAAACCGGCGCCGTCGCCGATCCGGGTCCGCCCCGCTCGCGCGAGGAGGAGCTGGCGCGCGCCCGGCGCCTGATCGAACGCTCGCGCCAGGCCGTGCAGACGATGTTCGACGAGGTGCGCATGGGCAAGGCCTTGTCTGCGGAGCAAGCCTACGAACTGGTCGACGATATTGCCGCCTCGATGCAGCGCGGCGGCGATGTCCTGCTGGGCCTGGCGCGCCTGAAATCCGCCGACAATTACACGTATATGCACTCGGTGGCCGTGTGCGCGCTGATGACGGCGCTGGCCAGGGAACTGGGCCTGGCGCCCGAGCAGGTGCGCTCGGCCGGCCTGGCGGGTTTGCTGCACGATATCGGCAAGATGGCCGTGCCCTCCGCCATCCTCAACAAGCCGGGCAGCTTGAGCGAAGCGGAGTTTTCCTCCGTGCGCGCCCATCCGGCCGCCGGCCACCGCATGCTGCAGGAAGTGGGCGAGATCGACCCGGTGGCGCTCGACGTGTGCCTGCACCACCATGAAAAACTCGATGGCAGCGGCTACCCCAAGGGGCTGCGCGGCGAGGAAATCAGCCTGTTTGCGCGCATGGGGGCCATCTGCGACGTGTACGACGCGATCACCTCGAACCGGCCGTACAAGCAGGGCTGGTGCCCGGCCGATTCGCTGCGCCGCATGGCAGGCTGGCGCGGCGGGCACCTGGATGCGCAACTGTTTGCCGCCTTCGTCAAATGCCTGGGCATCTATCCGCAGGGCACCCTGGTGCGGCTGCAGTCGGAGCGCCTGGCCGTGGTGGTGGGGCAGGCGCCGGGCAAACCGCTGACCCAGCCCACCGTGCGCGTGTTTTTTTCCATCCGCGCCGGCACCCGCATCGCCCCGACGCTGCTCGACCTGGCCGCGCCGGGCTGCCAGGAGCGCATCGTTTCCACGGAAAGCGCAGCCCAGTGGCGCTTGCAGGACATCGACCGTTACTGGGCCGGCGAACCTGCCGTGGCATGACGGCCGGCAGGACCGGAATAAAGTGCATTTTGTTAACAATAAAATATTAAAATAATGGTGCCAGTGCCGTGCCCCCTTTGCTGGCTGGCGACCGTTCTTTGTCCGCAAACCCGTCACCGTACGGGCTACTTTTGAGGATGTGACCATGCGACTCAATCTTCCCGTCAGCGATACCGAGATCACACTGAGCGATACCGAGACCATCGTCTCGACTACTGACTTGCAAGGCAATATCACCTATGCCAACCCGTATTTCATTGCCGTCAGCGGTTACAGCGCGGAAGAATTGATCGGCGCGCCGCAAAATATCCTGCGCCATCCGGACATGCCGGTCGAAGCGTTCGCCGATTTCTGGGCCACCATCCGCTCGGGACGCTCGTGGAGCGGCATGGTGAAAAACCGCTGCAAGAGCGGCGATTATTACTGGGTGCTGGCGAACGTGACGCCGGTGGTCGAAGACGGCGTGGCCGTCGGCTACATGTCCGTGCGCACCAAGCCGACGCGCCAGCAAGTGGCGCAGGCGTCCGCCCTGTATGCGCGCATCAAGGCGGGGCAGGCCGATGGTATCGTCATCAGCCAGGGCGCCGCCGTGCGCACGGGCTGGCTGGCCAGGCTGGCGCGCTTGCGCGACCTGCCGCTCGGCATACGCATCGGCTGGAACCTGGGCTTGCTGAGCCTGGTATTACTGCTGCAACTGGCGTGGAATGCAGGCGTGTTGCCGGATGCCGCCCACGGCTGGCTGACGGGCCTTTCCGTGCTGGCCTTGTGCGCGATCGTGTATTTCTGGCACAGCTTGCACCACGCCGTGCTGCAACCGTTACAGCAGGCGCGCCAGGCCTGCGACGTGATGGCGGGCGGCGACCTGACGGGCGAGCTCGATACCACGCGACGCGACGAGATGGGGCAGTTGCTGCGGTCCTTGCGCCAGTTGCGCGTGAACCTGCATTCCATCGTTGGCGACGTGCGCGGCAATTTCCTGCGCATCAGCATGGCCAGCCAGGAAATCGCCGCCGGCAATATGGATTTGTCGGGCCGCACGGAAGCGCAGGCGTCGGCCCTGCAGCAGACGGCCTCGAGCATGGAAGAGCTGGCCGCCACGGTGCAGCAAAACAGCGGCAACGCCGTGCAGGCCAGCGACATGGCGGGCAAGGTGCATGGCCTGGCGGGGCGCGGCGGCGAAATCGTCGGCCAGATGGTGAACATGATGGCGGACATTGACGCCTCGTCGAAGAAGATCGGCGAGATTACGGGCATCATCGAAGGCATCGCTTTCCAGACGAATATCCTGGCCTTGAACGCGGCCGTCGAAGCGGCGCGCGCGGGCGACCAGGGGCGGGGTTTTGCCGTCGTGGCGGGCGAAGTGCGCAGCCTGGCCCATCGCAGCGCGGCGGCGGCCACGGAAATCAAGCAATTGATCACGGCGTCGCTGGAGCAAGTGCAGGCGGGCGCGAAGCTGGCGCAGCAGGCGGGCGCCAGCAGCGCCGAAATGCTGGGCGCCGTGCAGGGCGTGCACGGCATCATGGAAGAGATCGCCTCGGCGTCGCGCGAGCAAAGCCATGGCATCGGCCAGGTCAACATGGCCGTCACGCAAATGGATGAAGTGACGCAGAAGAGCGCGGCGCTGGTCGAGGAATCGGCGGCCGCCTCGGCATCGCTGCAAGGCCAGACGTTGCAGCTGGAACAGGCGATGGCCCTGTTCAAGCTGGAACGCAGGCGTACTACAGCAGGCGCTCTGACAACGCCTTGAAGGGCACCTCGGGGACGAGAAAGGCGAACGGTTTTGACATGGGCGGCAACTGCCCGAGCAAGCCGCAGTCGGCGCGCGAGGCCGTCAGCGCTTGCACTTGATCCACATCAACGGGCAAGTCGATTTCGCCGAAGACCAGCTTGCCGTTGCGCGGCACGGGCGCGATGGCCGCATCCTGGAAAGCGAGGAAAGCGACGGCGTCGCGCCAGTTGCCGAACAGTTGCTGCCAATCGGCATCGAGGTCATGCTCCGCCGTGATGGCCGCCTGCACATCGAGCGCGGGCGCGCTGCCGGCGCCGCTGGCAATGCTGCAGCGCGCTTGCGTGGCGCTGACCTCCAGCGTCATGTTGGCGGCCAGGTGCGTGGGCAGGATGTCGCTGAACAGGCGCGTGCCCAGCGCGTGCGGCAGGCTGGCCATGATGTTTTTCAAAAAAACCACGCAAGGCACATCCGGCGCGCCCGCTGGCGTGCGCTCCAGGTACAAGCGCCAGTTGCTTTGCAGGGGCGACGGCAGCAGGCGGCGCAAGGGGCCGAGCAGGGCCGGGCCGAAGTGCCCGTGGCGGTAGGTCAGCACGGTGAATGGCGTCTTGCCGTCGCGCTGCCACAGGGTCACGCCGGCGGGCAGCAATCGCTGCGCGGCGTCGGCGTCGACCTGCCAGCTCACGTAGACGACGTCGCGCACGTCGCTGTGCAGGGGCAGGAAGGGCAGGCGCGACAGGATCGCCTGGCGCGCGTTGGCAAAGCGCGTGCAGTTGGCGAGCGCGGCAAACACGCGCCCCGGCCAGCCCGCGCGCGGGTGGCGGTAAGTGTTGTCTTGCAATTGAAAACTTTCGGGGAAAAAACGGAGGGGTAACACTTGCGTAACAGCGCCCGTCCTCATCATCGCGAGCGGCAGCGATGTGTGGCCGAGATGCGCAGCTGTGCCGGAGCACAGCGAGCATCGCAGGCCGCCGCGCAGCCGATGTGGGCGGGCGCCACTATTACTGCATGTGCCAGCCGTGGCTGACGACGATCGACTGGCCGCTCAGGGCGTTCGACGGGAAGGCGGCCAGGAAGATGGCCGTTTGCGCCACGTCCTGCGTGGTGGTGAATTCACCGTCGATGGTGTCTTTCAGCATCACTTTCTTGATCACGTCTTCCTCGCTGATGTTCAGCTGGGCCGCCTGTTCGGGAATTTGCTTGTCGACCAGCGGCGTGCGCACGAAGCCGGGGCAGATGACGTTGGCGCGGATGCCGTCTTTCGCGCCTTCCTTGGCCACCACCTTGGCCAGGCCCAGCAGACCGTGCTTGGCCGCCACGTAGGCGCTCTTGAATGGCGAGCCTTCGTGCGAGTGCACGGAACCCATGTAGATGATGGCGCCGCCGCGGCCCGCCTTGATCATTTCGCGCATGCAGGCGCGCGTGGTGAGGAAGGCGCCGTCCATGTGAATGGCCAGCATCTTTTTCCATTGGTCGAACGGGTAGTCGACGACGGGGCTGATGATCTGGATGCCCGCATTGCTGATCAGGATATCGATGCCGCCGAAGTGGGCCACGGCATCGGCCACGCCCTTGTCGACTTGTTCTTCGCTGGAGACATCCATGGCGACGGCAAACGCCTGGCCGCCCGATTGCTTGATTTCCTCGGCCGTCTTGCTGGCCGCTTCCAGGGCCAGGTCGGCGATGACGACCTTGGCGCCCTGTTTTGCGTATTCGATGGCCATTTCCTTGCCGATGCCGCTGGCGGCGCCGGTAATCAGTGCGACTTTGTCTTTGAGTTGCATATTAATCCTTTGCATTGCGGGTTGGAGTGATCGTGGAAAACCTGACTATGCCAGTATAGCGAGAAAACGGCTGCGCATGCCCCGCGCACGCCTAAACGGCTTGCTGCCGGTCAAGCTGCCGGTCAAGCATCTGCTGCAGTCGCCAGGCGCCGGGATTGGTGCCCGACCAGGTGCGAAACGCGTGGTTGAACGCGCTTTGTTCCTGGTAGCCGAGCAGGAAGGCGATGTCGACCAGCGACAGGTCCGGCGCGCGCAGATAGTCGCGCGCCAGGGCGTACCTGGCCTGGTCCAGCAGGGCCTGGAAGCTGGTGCCCGCGTCGGCCAGCTTGCGTTGCAAGGTGCGCGGCGTTACAGCCAGGGCGGCGGCAACGGTGGCCAGCCGCGCCGAACCCTGACGCAAGCCGCCCACGATGGCCGCGCGCACCTGCGCGTCGATGGTGCGGCCAGTGTCTGTTTCAGCCTCGCGCTGCGCCAGCAATTGTTCCGCATGCCGGCACAGCACGGGATACAGGCTGACGTCCGCGTTCGGCACGGGCCATTCCAGCAATTGCGCATCGAAGGTGGCCGTGTTGGCGCAGGCATTGAAGGCGGGCAGGCTGCCCAGCACGCGCACGTATTCGTCGCGGTGCGCCGCGTGGCGCAGCAAGTCTCCGCCGCCATCGTGGGTAAAGGCCAGCCGGGCCGGCGGCAGCGGCATGCCCGCCAGCCAGTCGCCGCACACCTTGACGCCGGCAAAGACACTGTCGACCAGGTGCCGGCTGGCGCCCGGGTAGTTGCTGGCCCAGCGGTAATGGGCGATGGCGCCGTCGCGCTGCAGGGTCGAGCGGCCCAGGTCGTGCGCCAGCCGTTCATAGCGGGCCGTCTGTTCCAGCGCCTGGCCCACATTGCTGCAACTGAGCAGTATCAAGCCATAGGCGCTGTACGTGCCCATGCGCACGCGCTGGCCCACGTGCAGGCCGAAATGCGCGTCGCCCGCCAGCTGTGCTGCCGCATCGAGCAGGCGCACGTAGTCGCGCGCGGCCAGGGCCGGGCTGGGCGCGGACGCTTCCAGGCCGTGCGGCGCCACGCCGGCCGCCTGCGCCAGGGTGACGCTATCGATACCGTGGGCGCTGGCCGCTTCCAGCAGCGGCAGCAGATAGGCGCCGGCGACCCGGCCGTCAGTGCTTGTCATGATGGAACAATGCGATTGTCATGAAAAACCAATACCCTTCGTCTGTGGCGGCATATGCTATTGATCTAGCAAGAAAATCAGGCAAGAACAGTATAGCAAGCCGCCGTGGCGCGCAACTGGCCGAACACAGGGGATGTCCATGCAACGCTGGAATGGCTGGGGAGATGAAAGCATCGTGTATGCGCTGAGCGGGGATGCGCTGGCATTCCTGCGCGAGCGCCTGGGGCCGGGCAGCGGCATAGTCGACGCCAGCTTCGACGACGCCTGCGCGCAGGTGCCGGCCTCGCGCCTGGCGCCGCATCCGCTGATCGACACCCAGCCTGCCACACGCGTGCGCCATGCGCTCGGTCAAAGCCTGCCCGACTGGTTTAAATTACGCCACGGCCGCATCGGCGCGGTGCCCGACGGCGTGGCCTTTCCCGACAGCGCGCTGCAGGTGCGCCAGCTGCTGGCGTATGCGCGTCAGGCGTGCGTGACCGTCATTCCCCATGGCGGCGGCACCAGCGTGGCCGGGCATTTGACGGTGGCGGCGGGGCCGCGCCCCGTGCTGTCGATCAGCCTCGTGCGCCTGTGCGCGCTGGGCCACCTGGACCGCGAAGCGCAGCTGGCCACGTTCGGCGCGGGCGTGTATGGCCCCGACCTGGAGGCGCAGCTGCGCGCGCATGGCTACACTCTGGGCCATTATCCGCAGTCGTTCGAGTATTCCACGTTGGGCGGCTGGATCGCCACGCGCTCGTCGGGCCAGCAATCCTTGCGCTATGGCCGCATCGAGCAGCTGTTCGCGGGCGGCGAGGTGGAAACGCCGTCCGGCACCTTGAGCATCCCCACGTTTCCCGCCTCGGCGGCCGGCATCGACCTGCGCGAAATGGTGCTCGGCTCCGAAGGGCGGCTGGGCATCGTGACGCAGGCGACCGTGCGCGTCTCGCCGCTGCCCCCGTATGAGACGTTCCACGCCGTGTTTTTCGCCGACTGGGGCCAGGCGCAGGCGGCCGTGCGGACGCTGGCCCAGTCGCGCCTTTCCCTGTGCATGCTGCGCCTGTCGAACGCGGTCGAAACGCAAACCATGCTGACTCTGGCCGGCCATAAAAAACTCGTGGGACTGCTGGAACGCTACCTGTCGCTGCGCGGCTGCGGCGAAGGCAAGTGCATGCTGATGCTGGGCGTCAGCGGCGACGAGAAGCCGGCGCGCGCTGCCCTGCGCGCGGCGCTGGCGCTGGCGCGGCGGCACGGGGGCGTGCACGTGGGGCGCCACATGGGCGACAAGTGGAAGCAGGGACGCTTTCGCAACGTCTACCTGCGCAACGGCGCGTGGGAGCACGGCTATGTCATCGACACGGTGGAAACGGCCGTCGACTGGCCCCGCGTGGCGCCCATGATGGCGGCGCTGGAACAGGCGGGCGTCAATGCGCTGGCGCAGCACGGCGAGCAGGTGCACGCGTACACGCATTTGTCGCACGTGTATGCGCAGGGCGCCAGCGTCTACACGACGTATGTGTACCGGCTGGCGTCCACGTACGAGGAAAACATGGCGCGCTGGCGCAGTTTGAAAGACGCGGCCGGCGCCGCCATCGTCGCCAACGGCGGCACCATCAGCCATCAGCATGGCGTGGGCACGGACCACGCGCCGTGGCTGATGGCCGAAAAGGGAGCGCTGGGCATCGCCGCCATGCGTGCGCTGCTGCGCCAGTTCGACCCGCAGGCCATGATGAATCCCGGCAAACTGCTGCCCGAGACCGGAGGCCCATCGTGAACAGGGCCGGTCTGCCTGACGTCCTGGCGCGCGGCTGGGATGTGCTGATCGTCGGCGGCGGCATCACGGGCGCCGGCATCCTGCTCGAAGCGGCGCGGCGCGGCCTGGCGGCGCTGCTGGTGGAGCAGCGCGATTTCGCCTGGGGCACGTCGAGCCGATCATCAAAGCTGGTGCACGGCGGCTTGCGCTACCTGAAGCAGGGACAGTTCGCCATGACGCGCGAGTCGGTGCACGAGCGGGTAGCCTTGCTGGCGGATGCGGCGGGGCTGGTCGAGCCGCAAGGTTTTGCCTTCGGCGACTACACGGGCAGGAAGCCGGGGCGGCGCCAGTTCATGCTGGGCCTGGCCATCTACGACGTGATGGCGGGCAAGCGCGCGCGCCGTTATGTCGATGCGTCTGACTTTGCCATGCTGGCGCCGCACGTCCGGCGCGACGAGCTGCGGGGCGGTATGCTGTACCAGGACGCCAAGACGGACGACGCGCGCCTGGTGCTGCGCGTGCTGCAGGAGGCACGGCGCCATGGCGGCGTGGCCGTCAATTACCTGGGTGTGGCAGCGCTGCTGCGTGAAGGGGATAAGGTCGTTGGCGCCACCTTGAACGATGCGGTCGATGGCGCGACATTCACCACGCGCGCGCGCCTGGTGATCAGCGCCACTGGCGCCTGGGCCGACGCCTTGCGCGGCCAGGTTGGAGCGCAGCCGAAGCTGCGGCCCCTGCGCGGCAGCCATCTGCTGCTGCCCGCCTGGCGTTTGCCGCTGGCGCAAGCCGTCAGCCTGATGCACCCGCGCGATGGCCGACCCGTGTTTGCGTATCCGTGGGAGGGCGTGACCCTGGTGGGCACCACCGATGTCGACCATGGCGCGAGCCTGGACCTGGAGCCTGCCATCACGCGCGGCGAACTCGATTACCTGCTGGCGGCGCTGCAGTGGCAGTTCCCGCAGCTGGCGCTGGGCGAAGACGACGTGCTTGCCACGTTTGCCGGCGTGCGCCCCGTGATCGACAGCGGCCGGCTTGACCCGTCGAAGGAGGCGCGCGAACATGCGCTATGGCTGGAAAACGGCTTGCTGACGGTGGCGGGCGGCAAGCTGACGACGTTTCGCGTGATCGCCCTCGACGCATTGCGCCGCGCCGCGCCGCTGCTGCCGGGCTGGCAGGCGGATTTGCGGCCGCTGCCGATTTTCGACGCCACGCCGCCCCTGTCTGGCAAGGCCTTGCTGCTCGATGGCGAGCAGCGCGAACGCCTGCTGGGCCGTCATGGCGCGGCCGCGCAGGCGCTGTGCGATGCAGCGCAGGACGGCGAGCTGGCGCCGATTCCCGGCACGCAGACGCTGTGGGCGCAGCTGCGCTGGGGCGCGCGCAGCGAGGATGTGCGGCACCTGGACGACTTGCTGCTGCGGCGCACGCGCCTCGGTTTGCAGCTGGCTGGCGGCGCGCTTGCTATCATGCCGCGCCTGCGCGCCATCTGCCAGCATGAACTGGGCTGGGACGATGCGCGCTGGGAGGAAGAACAGCGGCGCTATCTGGCCCTGTGGCGCCGCCATTACAGCGTGCCGCAGGGCGATTGAAAAACCATAAAAAATAAGGAGAACATCATCGACACCACCCTGTTTGGCCAGCCACTGGCGCTGGGCGACGCGCGCATCACCTACGACAGCCTGTCGCCGCTGGATTTGCGCCAGAGCGTGGACGTCCTCGTCGACGACCTGGGCGAAGACCTGCTGCAAATCACCTGCGCGAATGGCGACATCGTTGACGTGGGCTGGTATCCGGCCTGGAACGAACAGGGGCGCTTGCGCGTGGTGGCTGTGCGTGGTCAGGACTGGGAAGCGCCCGTCTTCAGCGCGCAGCCGGACAAGGATCCGCAAGCGCTGCTGCAGGCGCTGCGCGCCGCGCTGGCCAGCTTGGCATAGCCATGACCAGCGTCTCCGGCCAGGGGCCGTACATTCTTGCCATCGACAATGGCACGCAAAGCGTGCGCGCGCTGCTGTTCGACCGGGACGGGACGCTGGCGGCGAAGGCGCAAGTGTTCCTGGAAGCGTATTACTCGGACCATCCCGGCTGGGCCGAGCATGACGCCGACGGCTACTGGCAAGCCGTGTGCGCAGCGTGCCAGCAGCTGTGGCGCGGCACCGCCATAGCCAAATCGTCGGTGGCCGGTGTGGCGGTGACGACGCAGCGCGGCACGGTGGTCAACGTGGACGAACACGGCGCACCGCTGCGGCCCGCCATCACCTGGCTGGACCAGCGCAGCACGCGCGACATTCCACCGCTGGCGCCGTGGTGGCGCGCGGCCTTCCGCGCCACGCGCCTCGACGGCACGATCCGGTATTTCCGCCGCGAGGCCGAGATCAACTGGATCGCGGCGCACCAGCCCGACATCTGGCGCCGCACGCACAAATTCCTGCTGCTGTCGGGCTTTTTGAACCACCGCCTGTGCGGAAAGTATATCGATTCGACGGGCTCGCAGGTGGCGTATATCCCTTTCGACTACAAGCGCCACGCCTGGGCCGGGCGCTTCGACTGGAAGTGGCAGGCGCTGGCGATACAACGCTCGATGCTGCCGGAACTGGTGGCGCCGGGCACGCGCATGGGCGCCATCACGGCATCGGCCGCCGCGGCGACGGGCATCCCTGAGGGCACGCCCTTGCTGGCGGCGGCCGCCGACAAGGCGTGCGAGGTGCTGGGCGCCGGCTGCGTCGAGCCGCACATGGCGTGCCTGAGCTACGGCACCACGGCCACCATCAACACGACCAGCCGCAAGTACGTGGAAGTGACGCGTTTTATCCCGCCGTACCCGGCCGCCATGCCGGGCGCCTACAGCACGGAAGTGCAGATTTTCCGCGGCTACTGGATGGTCAACTGGTTCAAGGAGCAGTTCGGCGACCGCGAACGGGCGGCGGCGGCCGAGGATGGCACGGGCTTGTCCGCCGAGGCGCTGTTCGACCGCCTGGTCGACGCCGTGCCGCCCGGCTCCATGGGCCTGATGCTGCAGCCGTACTGGAGTCCCGGCATCAAGGTGCCGGGGCCGGAAGCGAAGGGCGCCATGATCGGCTTTGGCGACGTGCATACGCGCGCGCATATCTACCGCGCCATCCTCGAAGGCCTGGCGTATGCGCTGCGCGAAGGCAAGGAGCGTATCGAGCGGCGCAGCGGCGTCGCCATCACGGAGCTGCGCATCGCGGGCGGCGGCTCGCAAAGCGATGCGGCCATGCAGCTGACGGCCGACATCTTCGGCTTGCCGGCCGCGCGCGCCCACGTGTATGAAAGTTCGGGCCTGGGCGCGGCCATCGCCGCTAGCGTGGGCCTGGGCTGGCATGCAAACTTTCCCGCCGCCGTGCAGGCGATGACGCGCAAGGGCAAGGTTTTCCAGCCCCATCCCGAGCACCGCAAGATCTATGAGCAGCTGTACCGGCGCGTGTACCGCAAGATGTATGCGCGGCTGCAGCCGCTGTACCGCGAGATTGCCGACATCACCGGCTATCCTGAATAACCAGATCTCAAATGCTATTGCGAATCATTATCATCCAGTATATGATGTGTTCCGCATTTCACTAAGGCAACTTATCCCGGTGACTGCAGTGCGCCGCCGGCCATGCGCCAGCGGCGTGTCCGCGCGGGCAGGGTTCCGCCGCAACGCTTCCGTCAACGCCGCCGCTTGATCGTGCACCGCCCATCCTCTGCCCAGCGTTTTTTCATTCCACAAGCATGCAGCAGCAAACCCAGGCAAGGATAGCGATGAAGAGCAGCAAACAACGATTGACCCCGCTGGCCGCCGCGCTGGCGCTGGCATTGGGAGGCGCGCACGGCCATGCGTGGGCGGCGGCGATGGCCGACAAGGCCGAGAAGGCTGACGGCGTGCAGATGCCCGCCATCAGCGTGTTTGGCGACGCCATCAGCGCCGGCACGGCCGGACGCTCGTACATCAACAGCGCCGATATCGAACGCCAGCAGGCCGACAATGTCGCGTCCTTGCTCGATACCTTGCCCGGCGTGGACCTGGCCGGCACGGCCCGTCCCAGCGGCCAGAGCCTCAATATCTGGGGCTTCAACAAAGTGCAGGACGTGAAGGTCATCCTCGACGGCGTGCCCAAGGGTTTTGAAAAATACCGCCAGGGTTCCATCTTCATCGAGCCGGAACTGATCAAGCAGATCGAAGTGAACAAGGGCGCGCATACGAGCTTGTACGGCAATGGCGGCTTCGGCGGCGTCATCACGGTCGAGACCAAGGATGCGCAGGACTTGCTGGAAGGCGGCGAGAAAGCGGGTGCCATGCTCAAGTACTCGCGCCATTCGAACAATGCAGAAAACGACGCCACCGTGGCCGTCTACGGCCGCACGGAAGACGGCCGCTTCGATGCGATGGCCTTCACCACGCGACGCAAGTCCGACGATTTGCGCAAGCCTGACGGCAAGCCATTCCGCTTTTCCGCCATCGACGCGCCATCGAGCCTGGCCAAGCTGAATATCCGGCTGACGCCGGAGCAGCTCCTGACCTTGACGGCGATGAAGAGCGGCAGTTCGGGCTGGGGCCCGTTCGCCGCCATGGGCGAGGACGTGCCCACGCCGACCGAGGCGGAAATCAAAAAATACGGACTGGAAGAGGCGTGGCAGCGCAAGGCCGTCTACCGGGACCAGGACGACGACACGTATTCCGTGAAGTGGCAGTACGCGCCGCAAGATAATCCATGGATCAAGCTGACGGCCAGCGCCGGCTATTCGCACACGGACCAGCATGACAAGCGCCTGCCATCGGCTTCGCCGGGTTCCTACCTGGGGTCCCTGGGCAACGAGAGCTGGGCGTCGTACGTGGACCGCATCGCGGAGGTGCGCAACGAAAGCGTGTTTGCGACGGGCGCCGTGTCGCACGTGCTGCAAACGGGCCTGCAATGGCACAAGAATGTGCGCGACACATTGATGTACTACCCGTCGTCGACGGCGCTGAAGGACCCCAGCTACAACTACGGCTACTTCCAGCCCTATTACATGCCGGCCGGGCGCCAGGAAACGACGGGCCTGTATCTGCAGGATGCGATGACGTATGGCGACCTGACGCTGACGGCGGCCCTGCGCCACGACCGGGTCGTCTCCGAGGGCGTGCCGAACAAGGCGTCGCGCTACAACAGCCCGCTGGCGGCGGCCGGCCACGACTTCAGCGAAAAGGCGCACGAAGACTGGTCGCCCCGTCTGGGCCTGTTCTGGAAGGCGTCCGGCACGCTGGCCTTGTTCGGCGACTTGAGCCGCACCTGGCGCGCGCCGACGATCGACGAGATGTATTCGAACGAATACTATGTGTCGTCCCGGCTCGGTTCATCGACGCCGGGCACCAGCCGCGACCTGGCCGTCGAACGCGTGACGGCCGTGCGCGCGGGCGCCATGCTGCACCGCCAGAATGTGTTCATGGAGCGCGACGACGCGCAGTTACGCCTGACGGTCTACCGCAACCGCGTCAGCGACAATATCGGCCCGCGCCTGGGCATCCTGATCGAAGGCTATGTGCCGGGATCGGGCAAGGTGCCGCCGGCTTTGTCGGACTACCGCAACCTGGCCGGTTTCCATACGCAGGGCGTGGAAGTGGAGTCCTATTACAACTCGCCGCGCCTGTTTGCCAGCGCCTCGCTGTCGAAGCAGCGCGGCACGCGCAGCGGCTCCCAGCGCGACCCGTGGGGCCGGGACGAACCCGTGTCGACCATCGCGCCCGATAAATTGATGGCGGGCCTGGGCTGGCGCATGCCCGACCTTGGGGTCAGCATCGGCTGGCAGGGCCGCTTCGTGGCGAAGCAGGAGCGCGTCCTGCCGGTTGGGAACGTCTACCGCCTGCCGCCGTCGAAAGGCTATGCGCTGCATACCCTGTTCGCGTCATGGAATGGCAGGCAGGGCGTGTGGCGCGGCACCGAGGTGCGGCTGACGGTCGACAATGTCTTCAACCGCAATTACATGCCCTACCTGAGCGAAGCGGTCACCGGTGTGGGGCGCAATGCAAAGTTGAGCGTGTCACGTAAGTTTTGATTAATTTAGGAACAGCGGGCCGGAGACGCGGGCCTGAGAAAATGCCGATGGCGGCGTTGCAGCTTCCTTGCCGTACTTGCGTACTGTCTGCGTCGCTGCGCCTTGCCCTCGACATTTTTCAGGCTCGCTTGGCCCGGGGTGCCTTTGCATCGGGCGTGGGCCTACTCTTGGTTCGCGACATGTTTCGTTGAATTTCCCTGTTAACGCAGTACGATCGCCTTGACCGTTTCCCAGGCCGTGCTGCCGGAGTGCGTGGCGCGGACCTGGTTGCGGCCCGCTTCCTTGGCCACGTACAGGGCGCGGTCGGCGGCGACGAACAGCGCTTCGCGGTCGTCCAGCTGGTGCGGGCGGATGGTCGCCACGCCGATGCTGACGGTGATCCACGGCGAGGTGGTGGAGCGCGGGTGCGGCAGTCGCAGCGCTTCGATGCTGGCGCGGATGGCCTCGGCCAGGTGCAGGGCGCTGGCCGCGTCCGTGTCGGCAAACAGCAGGACGAATTCCTCGCCGCCGTAGCGGGCCGCCAGGTCGCCGGAGCGGCTGGCATGCGCATGGATGGCTTGCGCCACCTGCTGCAGGCAGCTGTCGCCGGCCGGGTGGCCCAGGCTGTCGTTGTACAGCTTGAAATGGTCGACGTCGAGCACCACCAGCGACAGGGCGCCGCCGCCGCGCACGGCGCGCTGCCACTCTTTTTCCAGGAAGCTGTCGAAATGTCGGCGGTTGGCTATTTTGGTCAGCGGATCGAGATAGGCGGCGCGCTGCAGCGCGTCTTCCGACTGCTTGTGGTGCGTGATGTCGTGCAGCAGCCCGATATACAGGGGCTGGCGCAGATACATGGGCGTCAGGGTCAGGTCCATGCTCAGCGCGGCGCCGTTGCGGTGGCGGATCGCCACTTCGCGCGTACCGTGGTTGTGCGCCTTTTCCGGATTGGCCGCGTGCATGGCGAAGTAGTCGAGGTATTCCTGCGTCACGAGGGGGCTGAGCAGTTCGCCGATGAAGCGCCCGGCCAGCTCGTTTTCGCGGTAGCCCAGGTACTGGTCGCAGGCCGGGTTGGTGTACTGGATGCGCCCGTTCGCCTCGATGATCAGCAAGCCCTCGGCCATGTTGTTGACGATGGTGCGCAGGCGCTCGGCCTGTTCCTGCTGGGTTTCATTGTTGCTACGGATTTGCAGCTGGGCGCGCACGCGCGCGCGCACTTCGGCCATGCGCAGCGGCTTGCTGATGTAATCGACGGCGCCGCAGTCGAAGCCGGCCACCACGTCTTCCGTTTCCGTCTTGGCGCTCATGAAGATGACGGGGATGCGCTGCGTCAGCGGATGCTGCTTGAGGCGGCGGCACGTCTCGATGCCGTCCATGTCCGGCATCATCACGTCGAGCAGGATCAGATCGGGCTGGGCGCGTTGGGCGATCGCCAGCGCCCGCCCGCCGGACGTGGCAACATAGGTTTGATAACCCTGTTCGCTCATCAGCTTGCGCAGCAGCTCAAGGTTGGCCGGCGCATCGTCGACAATCAAAATGGCGGCTTCATGCCGCTGGGAATGCTCCACACTGCCTGGGCTCATTGCTTCCGGCCTTCTCGATGTACTCTGCGCTGCCAGCGTTTGCTGCATTTTCGGTGATGCTGACCGGGTTCAAATCTGATGCAGCGGTCAAATCATACCGCCTCGCCAATTTTTTGGGTGAAAAAATCGATGTTCCGCGAGGCGTGAAAATATTATTTTTATGCTATTTTTAAAAATAGATAAACGCAGTTGCTATCGTGAAAGCTGTTTTTAAACGGAAAAGATGCGTGCCCGGTGGCGCCGGGGCAGCGGGGGACACGCCCCGCGGTTGCGGGGCGTGGAGCGTGCGATTACATTTTTGCGGCGATCAGTTTGCCCAGGATGGCAATGCCTTCACGGATGCGTTCCGGCGGCACCGTCACGAACGACAGGCGCAAGGTGTGCGTGTCCGGCGTGTTGGCATAGAACGGCGCGCCCGGCACGAAGGCGACCTTGTTGGCGATGGCTTCATCGAGCAGTTTCATCGCATCGATGTGTTTCGGCAGGGTGACCCAGATGAACATGCCGCCTTCCGGCTTCGTCCAGGTGACGCCGGCCGGGAAGTGCTCTTCCAGCGCCGACAGCATGGCCTGGCACTGGTTGCCGTACAGGCTGCGGATGCTGGGGATATGCCGCTCCAGGAAGCCATCCTTGATCACTTCATGCACGACCATCTGCGTCAGCTGCGAGGTGTGCAGGTCGGCCGCCTGCTTGGCCAGTTCCAGGCGGCGCACCAGCGGCATCGGCGCCACCACGTAGCCGAGGCGGATGCCGGGCGTGAGCACTTTCGAGAACGAACCCATGTAGATGACGCCGTCCGGATTCATGTTGATCATCTTCGGATACGGCTCGCCGCTGTAGCTCAGGGCGCCATACGGATCGTCCTCGATCAGCGGCAGGCCGTGGCGGGCGCAGGTTTCCACCAGTTCCACGCGGCGCGCCACGGACAGGCTGCGGCCCGTCGGGTTCTGGAAGTTCGGCAGCGCGTACAACAGGCGCGCGCCATCGGCGACGGGATCGATCGACGACGGCACCAGGCCTTCGTCATCGGTGTCGACGGACACGAATTCGGGACGGTAGACGGAAAACGCCTGCAGGGCGCCCAGGTAGCTGGGGGTTTCCACCAATACCTTGCTGCCTTCGTCGATCAGCACCTTGCCCAGCAAGTCCAGCGCCTGCTGCGAGCCGGACGTCATCAGCACCTGTTCCGGCATGATGGTGCTGCCGTTGCTGGAGAGCGAGTCGGCGATCCACTGGCGCAGCGGCAGGTAGCCGTCGGTCGGGCCGTATTGCAGGGCGACCTTGCCATTGTTCGACAGGACCTTGTCGAACGCGGTCTTCATTTCTTCCACGGGGAAGGTGGCGGGCGAGGGCAGGCCGCCGGCAAACGAGATGATCTCGGGACGCTGCGTGATCTTCAGGATTTCGCGGATGAACGAGCTTTGCAGCTGTTCCGCGCGTTCGGCAAAGCGCCATTGGATCGGATTCGGATTTTCAATTTTCATACGAGTCTCACAGAAGATGCCGAGCTGCGCCGGCTGGATTTGTTGGCCCGCTTGTGGCGGTGCGTGCGCAAGCGGCGCCGGATAGGCGTCGCCATGGTGCTGCGGTATTGTACGGCTTGCACGCCGCCGTGCCCATGCGCACGCGCAACGGCGTTGCAAATGGGCGTCAGGGAACCTTACTTCAGCTTGCGCCCGATGCCCACGACGGCGATCACGGCGCCGGCAAACAGCAGGCTTTCTCCCGTTAATGGCTCATTGAGCAGCACGGCCGCGCCCACCAGGGTGAGGAAAGGCTGCAGCAGCTGCGTCTGTCCCACGCGCGCCACGCCGCCCAGCGCCATGCCACGGTACCAGAAAAAGAAGCCGATAAACATGGAAAACACGGAGATGTAGGCAAAACCCAGCCAGGCCACGCCGCTGGCCTGCGCCATCAGCGCGCGCTGCGGCCAGGCGTTCCACAGCACCACGGGCAAGACAAACGGCAGGGCCAGCAGCAGCGCCCAGGAAATCACGTGCTGGCCCGGCATGGCTTGCGCCAGGCGTCCGCCTTCGGCATAGCCGAGTGCCGCCAGCAGCACGGCGGCAAAGATCAGCCAGTCGGCCAGGTGGAAGCTGCCGCCGCCCTGGCGCAGCGCGAACGCCACCACCAATAGCGTGCCGAGCAGGGCCATCAGCCAGAAGCCCGGGGAAGGGCGTTCTTTGCCGCGCAGTACGGCAAACACGGCGGTGGCCAGCGGCAGGATGCCCACCAGCACGGCGCCGTGCGAGGCGGGCAGGCTGCGCATGGCGATCGACGTCAGCCAGGGAAAGCCCAGCACGCAGCCCAGCGACACGAGCGCCAGCGGCAGCCATTGTTCGCGGCGCGGCATTGGCGCGCGCTGCCGCCATAGCCACAGGCCGGCCAGGCCGGCAGCCACCAGGGCGCGCCCCAGGGCGACAAAGGTGGGGTCGAGTTCGGCCACGGCCAGCCGCGTAAAGGGCAGGGTCAGGCTGAAGAGGGCGACGGCGATGAGGCCCAGCAACAGGCCTTTGCGGTCGGCGCCAAGGCGCAGGGGAGAACTGGGGGAAGTGGTGGCGTGCGATGGCATGGCTGTCCTGGTGCGAATGGCTGGGTCTGGGGGCGGGGTGGATCAATCCGCCCCGTACTGCTATCCTAGAGATGAATAGCAATACAGTACAAATACACTTCGACGCATAATTTCACATACTGTCATGGTCATATGAGCAATACACTCCCTTTGCTGTCGCGCGCCTCGGGCGAAACCCTGATCGACCAGATCGCGCGCTCGCTGGCGGCGCGCATCGACGACAGGCTGCTGCGCGGCGGCGTGCGCATGCCCTCGATCCGCCAGTGCGCCGCCAGCCTGGAGGTGTCGTGCGCCACAGTGGTGGCCAGCTACGACAAGCTGGTGGCGCGCGGCTACCTCGAGTCGCGGCGCGGCGCCGGCTTTTTCGTGCGCGAGCGCTCGGCCCTGAACACGCCGGCGCCGCCGGCTGGCGCGCAGGATGCGGCGGCGCAGCCGATGGATGTGGTTTGGCTGATCCGCAACATGTTCCGCCAGACGCCCGCCATCCCCGCGCCCGGCACCGGCAT
This sequence comes from Janthinobacterium glycogeni, assembly GCF_051380725.1. Taxonomy (NCBI): domain Bacteria; kingdom Pseudomonadati; phylum Pseudomonadota; class Betaproteobacteria; order Burkholderiales; family Oxalobacteraceae; genus Janthinobacterium; species Janthinobacterium glycogeni. The sequence continues at coordinate 291,646 of NZ_JBNYXP010000004.1, forward strand.
GCTGCCCGCCGAGTGGCTCGATGGCGACCTGGTGGCGCGCGCCTTGCGCGACGTCAGCCGCCAGCCGGGCAGTTTGCTGCTCGGTTACGGATCGCCGCAGGGCTTTTTGCCGCTGCGCCAGCAGTTGCAGCTGAAACTGGCAGGCCTGGAAATCGCCTGTCCGCCCGAGCAGATCGTCACCACGGTGGGCGTGATGCAGGCGCTGGACCTGGTGGCGCGCGAGTTCGCCCGCCCCGGCGACACTATTTTCGTCGACGATCCCGCGTACTGGCTGATGTTCGGCGCCTTTGCCGCCATGGGCATGCACGTCATCGGCATCCCGCGCCTGGGTGACGGCCCCGATATCGCCGTGCTGGCCGAACTGGCGGCCTTGCACCGCCCCAAACTGTACGTGATCAACTCGGTGCTGCACAACCCGAGTTCCACGTCGCTGTCGGCGGCCAAGGCTTTCCAGGTGCTGCGCCTGGCCGAACAACACGATTTCCTCGTCGTCGAAGACGATATCTATTGCGACATGCATCCCGGCGGCGAGGTGCAGCCGGCCACCCGCCTGGCCGCGCTGGACCAGCTGCGCCGCGTGATTTACCTGGGCGGCTTTTCCAAGAGCCTGTCGGCCAACCTGCGCGTGGGCTTCATCGCCACATCGCCGGAATGGGCGCAGCGCCTGGCCGACCGCAAGATGCTGGCAACGCTCACCACCAGCGACATCGGCGAGCGCGTCGTGTATAAAATCCTCTCGCAGGGGTTGTACCGCAAGCATGCGGAGCGCCTGCGCGCGCGGCTCGACAAGGTGCGCGAGGGCACGTACCGCCGCGCCGAACGTGCCGGCCTGCGTTTCGATCCGGCGCCGGCCGGCATGTTCATCTGGGCCGACGCGGGCTGCGACACGAATGTGCTGGCCGAAAAGGCGCTGGCCGAAGGCCTGGTGCTGGGGCCGGGCAGCCTGTTTTCGCCGCGCCAGCTGCCGTCGACCCGCATGCGCCTGAACCTGGCCACGGTGCAGGACGAGCGCGTGTGGGATTTTTTCGGCCGCGCACTGGGCTAAAACTGCACATTTGCCGGGGGCTCTTGAAATCGCTTGTACCATCCCCAACTCCGTAGAATCCGTCCCATCCACAAGACTATGAGGTAAAAATGGCTGTCTCCGAAAAGCAAACCCTGGGTTTTCAGACCGAAGTGAAGCAAATGCTGCACCTGATGATCCATTCCCTGTACTCGAACAAGGAAATCTTCCTGCGCGAATTGATCTCGAACGCGTCCGACGCGGCCGACAAACTGCGCTTTGAAGCGATCGACAACGACGCCCTGTACGGCAACGATCACGAATTGAAGATCAAGGTCAGCTTCGACAAGGATGCGCGCACCATCACCATTTCCGACAACGGCATCGGCATGACCCGCGACGAGGCGATCTCGCACCTGGGCACCATCGCCAAGTCGGGCACCAAGGAATTCTTCGGCAAGCTGTCGGGCGACCAGCAGCAGGACGCGGCCCTGATCGGCCAGTTCGGCGTGGGCTTCTATTCCGGCTTCATCGTGGCCGACAAGATCACCGTCGAAACGCGCCGCGCCGGCGTGGACGCCTCCGAAGGCGTGCGCTGGGAGTCGGCCGGCGAAGGCGATTACAGCATCGAATCGATCGACAAGCCGTCGCGCGGCACCGACATCATCCTGCACCTGCGCGAAGGCGAGGACGAATTGCTGTCGAGCTGGAAGATCAAGTCCATCATCCGCAAATATTCGGACCACATCTCGCTGCCGATCGTGATGCAGAAGGAAGAGTGGGACGACGAGAAAAAAGAAACCGTCCTGAAAGACGAATTCGAAACCGTCAACCAGGCCAGCGCCCTGTGGGCCCGCAACAAGGCCGACATCACGCCGGAACAGTACGACGAATTCTACAAGCACGTGTCGCACGACTTCCAGTCGCCGCTGACGCACACGCACAACCGCGTCGAAGGCCGCAGCGAATACACGCAACTGCTGTACATCCCGGCCAAGGCGCCGTTCGACATGTGGGACCGCAACAAGCGCGGCGGCATCAAGCTGTACGTCAAGCGCGTCTTCATCATGGACGATGCCGAGCAGCTGATGCCGACCTACCTGCGCTTCGTGCGCGGGGTGATCGACTCGGCCGACCTGCCGCTGAACGTATCGCGCGAAATCCTGCAGGAATCGCGCGACGTCAAGGTGATCCGCGAAGGCTCGACCAAGCGCGTGCTGGGCATGCTGGAAGAGCTGGCGAACGCGGACGAGCAGGACAAGAAGGACAAGTACGCCGTCTTCTGGAAGGAATTCGGCCAGGTGCTGAAGGAAGGCATCGGCGAGGACGCGGCCAACAAGGAACGCCTGGCCAAGCTGCTGCGCTTTGCCTCGACGGCCAACGACAGCGACGAGCAAATCACCTCGTTCGCCGACTATGTGGCGCGCATGAAGGAAGGCCAGGACAAGATCTATTACGTCACGGCCGACAACTACGCCGCCGCCAAGAACAGCCCGCACCTGGAAATCTTCCGCAAGAAGGGCGTCGAAGTGCTGCTGCTGACGGACCGTGTCGATGAATGGATGCTGTCGTTTATCCAGGACTTCGAAGGCAAGGAGCTGGTCTCCGTCGCCAAGGGCGGCCTGGACCTGGGCGCGCTGGAAGACGAAGCGGAAAAGAAAGAGCACGAAGAAACGGAAACCTCGTACGCCGACCTGGTGGGCAAGATGAAGACGGTATTGGCCGACAAGGCCAAGGACGTGCGCGTCACGTTCCGCCTGACCGATTCGCCAGCCTGCCTGGTGGCCGATGAAAACGAATTGTCGGGCAACCTGCTGCGCATGCTGAAGGCGGCGGGCCAGAGCGCGCCGGAATCGAAGCCGATTTTGGAAATCAACCCGAATCACCCGCTGGTGACGCGTCTGAAGTATGAAGACGCGGAAGGCGGCAAGTTCGGCGACTGGGCCAACATCCTGTTCGACCAGGCCATGCTGGCCGAAGGCGGCTCGCTGGCCGACCCGGCCAGCTTCGTGAAACGCCTCAACGAATTGCTGCTCAATTCGGCGAAGTAATCGCCTTGTTGTCGGTGCGTAGGTCGGATTAGCGGGGCCGCCGAGGCCAAGCGTAATCCGACACGGCGGCTGAGGCATTTGGGCCGGCCCTTTCCTCGTGAAAGGGCCGGCTTTTTCTTTTAGGGATAGCATGAAAATCCGCCTGATGGCAGTCCTCGGCGCGCATGCGCTGGGCTGCCTGCTGTTTATCGCATTGAGCTGGCTGGGGTTTTACCTGTACACGCAGCTGTTCGGCAGCCTCGGCTCGCGCGGCGTGGCCGGCGGCCTGGCCCTGCTGCTGGTGTTTTACGTGTATGCGGGCACGAATCTGCTGCTGGCGGTGCTGCCGCCCGGCTGGTGGAAGCCTGCGCTGTGCTGCTTGCTGGGCGCGGCCGTGCTTGCGTACCTGCTGCCCCAGCATCCGCTGCGGGCCATCTACTTCAGCGTGCTGTCGGGCGGCTTGAGCTGGCTGGCCGTGCTGGCCAGCGCGCGTTTAGTCGAGCGCCTGCGCGGCTGACAGGCCCGCGATAAACGCGGCGACGGCCGCGGCGGCCGCTTCCGGCGCCGCCTGCAGCAGCATGTGCGGCGCGGCGATATCGACCAGCTGCGCGCCCGCTGCCTGCCGCAGTATCTGCACGGCGTTCGCCGGCGGCACCAGGCGGTCGTGGCGGGCGCGCAGATACAGCACGGGCAGGCTGCCGCGCGCGAAGCTGCGCGAGGCGTCGGTTTCCAGCACGGCGCGCAGGCGCTGGCGCAGCACGCTGGGCGGCACTTGCGCCAGCGCCGCTGCCAGTTCATTTTGCAACTGCGGTGTGGAGTGGGGCGCCAGCAGCGCCTGGCGCAGGACGAAGCCGGGCATGGCGCCAAACGGGACCAGGTCCAGCAGGTGGCGCAGGGGCGCGAGCATCGGGCGCGGATTGCGCACGAACGAACAGCACAGGACCAGGGCGCGCATGCCGGGCGGCGGATCGGCGCGCAGGGCGGCGCCCAGCGGCCCTGAAAACGATTCGGCCAGCACGACGAAAGGACGGCCCTGCGGCAAGCGCTCGCGCACGAACGCTTCCAGCGCCGCATAGTCGAGCGGCGCGGCCGGGTAGGCGACGGTTTGGGTGTCGATGGCGGTTTGCGCGCGCAAGGCGGCGTCAAAACGCTGGAAGAGCCAGGCCGTGCCATCCATGCCGGGCAGGAGGACAAGCAGTGTCGAGGCGTGGGTTGGTGTCGTCATTGCGGCCATCATAGCAGCCGCGCCGGTGCACGGGCCGTCCGCCTGCCGCACGGCATGGGGACTGGCGCCATGCTAGAATCGCCGGCGCGTCATGCGTGGCCGCAAGAGCGGCCAAATCCCCCGACAGACAGAATCATGCATATCATTTCTTCGAATTACCGCAGCCTGGGCGGCGCCTTGCTGGCGGCGGCCTGCCTCCTTTCCCAGCCCGTCCGCGCCACGGCGGCGCCCTCGGCACCGGCCGGGAAAAGCCTCTCGTCCCTGCTGGCCGGCGGTCCCTTGCCGCGCCTGAGCGAAGATACGAAAGTGCGCGCGGCCCTGTTCGATTTCTTCGGTTACGCGCGCGGCAGCTACACGGAAAACGATGAATTGCTGCTGGCGCAGGCGCTCGAAGCGATCAGCGAAAAGCGCGACGCCACGCGCGCCGTGCTGGCCGACGGCCGCCAGTTGCTGGCGTCGATGAATGACCGCAAGCAGGGCCGCGAACGCGGCGCCATGTTGCTCGACAAGCGCGGCGTCATCATCGCCTTTGGTCTGGTGAACGGGCATTGCCGCCTGGAGGGCCAGCCGCTGGCGAAAGTCTGCAATCCCGATCCGAATGCCGTGCTGACGGTGTTCCACCGCAAGGGCATGCTGGTGGGCGACGCTGCGCCCTTGCTGGCCTGGGCCCGGCAATTGCCGCCCATGCTGGCGCTGATCGCGGGCGACAAGGAAGCGGGCGCCGACGGGCAGAAGATCGCCACTGTCGAATACGTGCTGGCGCAGCCGGCCCTGCCGGGCTGGAACCGCGCCCAGCTGCCGCCCGCCTATCCGCCGGCGCTGCTGCCGCTGCTGCTCGATAAATCCACGGTGCTGACGTCGGCTGGCGCCGGCGTGTTCGCCTATCCGCTCACGCTCAAGGGCAAGAAACAGAACAATGTGCTGGACCATGCGGAAGGCCGTCCGCCGCGCGACCTGGAAGTGGCGCTGCGCAGCTATGCCAGTTTCGACACGGTGGTCGAGCGTTACCGCCAGCTGGCCAAGGGCGCCAGGCTGCAGCGCAACGAGCGCACGGCCTACCTCGACGGCGACATGGGGCAGGGCAGCTACCGCGTCTACATCCGCAACACGGGTGCGGACGGCGTGATGATCGACGTGGCGCTGTGGCAGCGCAAGCTGGCGGCCGGCAGCCAGGCCCGCTAGGTCAATAGTACGCGCGCGCTGTCGTAGCCCAGTTGCGCCAGTTGCGCGGCGATCGCGTCATCGCGTGTTTTCCTGCCGGTGCGCAGTCGCGCATGGGTCAGGGACGCGGGCAAGCCATGCGCCAGCAAAGCGTCGATGTCGAGCATGGTCTCGGATGCCGACAGCTGGCGCAGGGCGGGCAAGGCGGCGAGGCCGGGCAGGCTGTCGAGCGTCTTGCAGGTGTGCAGGTGCAGGTGTTCGAGCGCGGGATTGGGGCCCAGCGCGATCTGCCGCAGCTTGATCTGGTCTTCCACCCATAGCGCCTGCAGCAGCGGGAAGCGGCCGATATCGCCCAGCGTTTCGAGGCCGCGTACACGTATCACTTCCAGTTTCCTCAACAGCGGCGCCTCGATGTGCGCGAGCGATTCGCGGCCGCCCAGCTACAGCAGCAGCCTGTCCAGACGGGCCATCTCCGATATGAAATCCAGCGGCACCTTGTTCTTGATGCGGTACAGCGACAGGTCATGCAGCGCCGGCAGGCCGGCCAGGGTGTCGATATGCTGGTGGTGGCCCTCGAGGACCAGGCTGGCCAGCTGCGCATACTGGCGCAGCGGTGCCAGATCGATATTGTTCCTGGCAGATTCGCCCAGATGCAGGTAATCGAGACCGCGCAAATTATCCAGCTGCAGGATGTCGGTTTGCGCCAGTTCGTACACGCCCAGGCTCAGGCGCTTCAGGTGGCGCAGCTCGCCCAGCGTTTCCAGATACAGGGCGTTGCGGTGGCAGTCGATGGACAGGCTGGCCACATGCGGCAGCGCGCGCAGGATGCGGGCATCGAATATCCTCGGCTCGTACCCGTAGATGCGGATGGTCAGCGCCGTGCCGCAAGTGGCGGCCAAGGCGTCGAGGTCGGCCAGCAGCGGCTCCGGCTCGCCCAGGGTACTGAACTGCACCAGCACCTGCTGGCCGCCGGCGATGGCGGCGCGGATCGCCCCGGCGTCGATGCGCTCGGGGTTCTGTATGCGCAGCGGCTGTCCTGTTTCCATCATGCTCACAGTCCTATCGGATAGTCTACTTGCCTGGGGGGCGGGCAGCCTTCCGGCCCCGGGAAGGTCTGCTTGCCCGTGTCGTCGTAGCGCTTGCCACATTCCACGAGCACGCGTTTGCGGAAGGTGTAGATGCTGGCCACCTTGCCGTTCGGGTGATAGCAGATATTGTCGCCGTCGCGGTCGGCCGACGCATAGCTGATCATGGTCTGGCCGTTGACCGTGCGCGTGTTGTGGCCGCTGCGCGGCTCCGTGCATTTGAGCTGTCCGCTTTCGTAATAGGCGTTGAAGACGGAGGTGTCGGCCGCGCGGTCGACCAGCAGTTCATTCTTGCGCTTGCCGTTCGGGTAGTTCTCGTATCCCTCCTGGCGCTGTCCGTACTGGAAGGCGTAGTAGTACTGCGGCTTGCCGTCCGGGTAGTACATGTGGTGGTACTCGCACACGTCGTCGCGCGTGCTGCCGTACTCCTTGAAGGTGCAGCGGTGGATGTCGTTGAGCAGCTGGCCGTCTTCGTAGTATTCGCGCAGGTGCGTGAGCAGCCTGCCCTGGTCGATGACGGCCAGGCGTTCCGGCTTGCCGTTCGGGTAGTAGCGCGCGTCCAGGCCCTGCTTCTTGCCGTTGTCCCACAGCGTATCGAGGCGCAGGATCTTGCCGCTGTCGTCGAACGCCTGTTCGCGCCCGTCCAGCTGGCCGTTGCGATAGGTGGCCGTGTAGACCACGTACTCCTTGCCGGCCGGGCCCAGATAGCGCGTGCGGCTGCCTTCGAGCACGCCGGCCTGGTAATGGTCGCGCATGCGCAGCGCGCCTTGCGCATCCGTGTCGAGGGCTTCGCCCTGTTTCTTGCCTTTGACGAAAGTGACGCTTTGCGTGACACCGTCCTTGAGCTTGAGCTTCCACGGGCCGTCGCGCAAGCCGTCGACAAAGCTGCCGTCGCCGTCTTCCGTGACCCATGCTCCGTGGCGCGTGCCGTTCACGTAGTTGCCGCGCGTGCGCAGCTTGCCGCCCATGCGGCGTTCGTGCGGGCCGTTCAGCTGGCCGCCCGCGTAGGTGTCGAAGCCCGTCACTTCGTCTTCGTCGGCATAGTTGACGACGGTCCAGCGGCCTTCGCGCTTGCCGGCCCGGTACATGCCGCTCTCGCTCTGTTTGGGATAGTTGAAGTACCACATGCCTTCCTGCAGGCCGTTGACGTATTGACCTTTCTCGCTGCCTTCGTGCATGTCATCGCGCACCCACAGTCCCTGGCGCTTGCCCTTTACGTACTGGCCCCGCTCCACCACCGAGCCGTCGTCCCAGGCCAGGCTGTAGATGACGGACGGGCCGTCTTCGCTGCCCGTGAACTGCTGCGGCGCCGTCTCCCACGTCACTTGCCACAGGCGGTAATTGGGCAGGATGCCGGCGCCCGCGTCGCTGTACAGCGTGTAGCTGGCGGTGAGAAAACGGTCGCCTTTTTTCTGGAAGGTTTTCTTGTAGGTGATGGCCTCCTTGCCAGCACCGGCCACGGGCTTGCCGTCATCGCTGTAGTAGCCGACGACGGTGCCCTGCGTGTGGTCGATGGCGTCGAAGTCCGCATTGCCGCTCTTGCCGCGCGCGACGCTGTAGTCCATCGGCGCCAGTTTCGCCAGCGCCGCCTTGACCTGGCCCGCATTGGGAGCGGCGCTTTGCGCCACGATGCGGTTCAGGGCCGGCTGCAAGCCGTCGAGGCGGCGGTATTTGCCGGAGCTGCGATGGTAGCGGTAGGCGCGCAGACCGTTCCTGTCGCCCTGGCGGAACAGCACCAGCATGGTTTGCACGCTGGTGTCCGATTCCTTGTCCAGCGACGCGTAGAAGACGGAGCGGATGACGGCGTTGCCGAACTGGTCGAGCTGGAAGGTTTTCGAACTGCTGCTCGTGCACTCGCAGTAATAACCGTTGACGCCCTCTTTTTCCTTGATGAAGGCGATATCCAGCCCGCTGTCCTGCGAGGCGGTGATGGCGGGATGGGCGAGGGTCTTGCCTTCGTAGAAGGGCGCGCCGTGGGCGAGGGCGGAGCACAGCAGCAAGGACAGGAGAACTGGCAGGAGCGGACGTTTCATCGTGAGGCTGGCGCCGGGACGCCGCAATGGAAAGGCCACGATTCTGCCTGCGTTCTTACTTGCGGGCAAATGCGCGCGCGTCTATCGTGTGCGCGTGCGCGCCCAGGTTCAGGGCTGGTGCGCGGCGCAGAAGTCCAGCAGCAGCTGTTCGCCATCCGGCCAGGGGCCGTAGCCGGCGTCGCCGTTGATATGGCCGGCGTCGCCGATCATGGTGAAGTCGCTGCCCCAGGCGGCGGCAAAGGCGCGTGCGCGCGCGAAGCTGACGTAGGGATCGTCGCCGCTGGCCACCACCAGGCTGGGAAACGGCAAGGCTTGCAGCGGCATGGGAGAGAAACCCGTGGTGCCGGACGGGTAGGAGGGCGCTTCCACGTCGCTGGGGGCGACGAGGAAGGCGCCGGCGATCCTGTGCGGCGAGCCGCTGGCCGCCCAATGGGCCACCAGCGTGCAGGCCAGGCTGTGCGCGGCCAGCACGGGCGGGCGCTCGCAGGCGGCGATGGCGCGGTCGAGCTCCGCCACCCATTCGTCCTTGTCCGGCGTCTGCCATTCCCGGTGCGGCACGCGCGACCATTGCGGGTGGCGCGCTTCCCAATGGGTTTGCCAGTGCTGCGGCCCGGAATTCCACAGGCCGGCCAGGGTCAGGACGAGAGGCGACATCAAATCTCCTTGTAAAATCAAAGCTCCGTGCGCAGGGCGAATAGTTCCGGGAACAATACCACGTCGAGCATCTTGCGCAAATAGCTCACGCCCGCCGTGCCGCCCGTGCCCGTCTTGAAGCCGATGATGCGCTCGACCGTCGTCACGTGGCGGAAGCGCCAGAAGCGGAAGGCCGTTTCCAGGTCGACCAGCTTTTCGGCCAGCTCGTACAGGGCCCAGTGTTTCGACGGGTCGCGGTACACTTCCAGCCACGCCGCCTTGACCGAGGCGTCGGAGGCGGTCGGCAGGGTCCAGTCGGCGTCCAGGCGCTCGGGGGCGATATGCAAGCCGCTGCGCGCCAGCAGCTTGATGGCTTCGTCGTAGACGGACGGCGTGCGCAGGGCGGCGTCGAGCACCTTGTAGGTATCGGGCGCTGTCGTGTGCACGTTCAGCAGGGCGGCGTTCTTGTTCCCCAAAATGAATTCGATTTCGCGGTACTGGAAGGACTGGAAGCCGGACGAGGCGCCCAGGTAGGGGCGGATGGCCGTGTATTCGGGCGGCGTCATGGTGGCCAGCACGTCCCAGGCATGGACCAGCTGGTCCATGATGCGCGCCACGCGGGCCAGCATTTTAAACGCGGGCGCCAGGTCGCCGCTTTGCAGGTTGGCGCGCACGGCGTGCATTTCGTGCAGCATCAGCTTCATCCACAGTTCGCTCGTCTGGTGCTGCACGATGAACAGCATCTCGTTGTGGTTCGGCGACAGCGGATGCTGGGCCGTGAGGATGCGGTCCAGCGCCAGGTAGTTCCCGTAGCTCATCGATTCGCTGAAATCCATCTGCGCGCCATGCCACTGCGCATCCTGGCCGCCGGCATGCATGGGGCAGCCGCTCGTGTTTTCCTTGTTCATAGTCTTGTCGTCGCTCATGGGATGGTTCAGGTGACGGCGTCGCGCTTGGCGGCGATGTCGTAGGCTTGCGTGTCGAGGATGTCGCGCAGGATTTCCACCGCATCCCACACGTCGGCAAAGCTCGTGTACAGGGGCGTGAAGCCGAAGCGCATGATGGCCGGTTCGCGGTAGTCGCCGATGACGCCGCGCGCGATCAGCGCCTGCATCACGGCATAGCCGTGCGGGTGCGTGAAGCTGACCTGGCTGCCGCGCCGCGCATGCTCGCGCGGCGTGACGAGGCCCAGCGGATGGCTGGCGCAGCGCTGTTCCACCAGCGCGATGAACAGGTCCGTCAGGGCCAGCGACTTGCGGCGGATGGCTTCCATGCTCGTTTGCGCGAAGATATCGAGGCCGCATTCGACCAGGGCCAGCGAGACGATGGGCTGCGTGCCGCACAGGGCGCGGGCGATGCCGTCGGCCGGCGCGAAGCCCGGGTCCATGGCGAACGGCGTGGCGTGGCCCCACCAGCCGGACAAAGGCTGGCGGAAGCGGGCCTGGTGTTTTGCCGGCACCCAGATGAAGGCGGGCGAGCCGGGGCCGCCGTTCAGGTATTTATAGGTGCAGCCGACGGCCAGGTCGGCGCCGGCGCCGTTCAGGTCCAGCGGCACGGCGCCGGCCGAATGGGCCAGATCCCACAGCGCCAGCGCGCCCTGCGCGTGGCAGTGGCTGCTGATGGCGGCCATGTCGTGCTGGTAGCCGGTGCGGTAGTTCACGTGCGTGAGCATGGCGACGGCGCAATCGGCATCGATGGCGTGCGCCAGGTCGTCCGGGCTGTCGACCAGGCGCAGCTGGTAGCCGCGGTCGAGCCAGGCGGCCAGGCCTTGCGCCATGTACAGGTCGGTGGGGAAGTTGCTGCGTTCGCTGACGATGATGCGTCGCGCGGCATGGACCGGGTCGCTGGCCTGCATCTGCAGGGCGGCGGCCAGGGCCTTGAACAGGTTGACGGAGGTGGTGTCGGTGATCACCACTTCGCCCGTGCCGGCGCCCAGCAGCGGGGCCAGGCGGTCGCCCAGGCGCTTGGGCAGGTCGAACCAGCCCGCCGTATTCCAGCTGCGGATCAGGTCGGTACCCCATTCGGCCGTGATGACGTGCTGGGCGCGCGCCAGCGCCGCTTTCGGCCGCGCGCCCAGGGAATTGCCATCGAGGTAAATTACGCCTTGCGGCAAGTCGAATTGCTGGCGCAAGGGCGCCAGGGGATCGTCGAGGTCGCGCGCGCTGCAGTCATATCGAGAAATCATGGTGGCTTTCATGTTGATACTTGTCTCAATGGCGCAATATTGCTTGAGGCTTAAAGTATTGTGCGGAAGCAGGCAGTGTAGCAAATCCACGCCGGAAAGCGGAATTTCCACCCTGGCTGCAGCGCGAAAAGTGCCTGCCTGAGGGGCGTCAACGAAAAAAATCACGATTTTTAAAAATATTTTCAAATCACCCTAAAGTTTCGCCGGACGCCGCCGTCAACGATTACATGAACGGTGTCAAACCGGCCGAAAGAGAATACGGGTCTTTGAAATATTTTTCGAAAAAGCCCTAAAGTTCCTGCCAAGGCAGCCGTTATCTCAGTAGACAGGCTTGATTCCGATCAAGTTGTTGTAAAAAAGTGATATTTTTTACAGGCCAAAAGTCGGGTAAACCCGTCGCAGAGCCAACCTCCCACATCCGCGCCGTTGCTGGCGCGCGACCATGATCGAGCAGTGTTTGTCAGACAAACACCTACGATCCCATCCGCTATTGCCCGACCAAAAATACAGCGCTACGCCTCTGTTGCATTTAATGTTGCTCCTGCAGAATGTATCTCACTGGCAACACACAACGCCAGCTGAATTCAACGGATTGAGGAGATGGAAATGACTGCTAACGACATGATGGCTGAGATTCGCGACGCTAACCTGAGCTACCTGATGCTGGCCCAGCAAATGATTCGTGCGGACAAGGTAACGGCCATCTTCCGTTTGGGCATCGCCGCCGACATCGCCGAACTGATCGAAGGCATGAGCAATGCGCAGATCCTGAAACTCGCCGGAGGCAACATGATGCTGGCCCGCTTCCGCTTCGACGACAGCGCCATCCTGGGCATGCTGACGAACTACAATAAAGACCGCTCGCTGGCCCAGTCGCACGCTGCCATCCTCATGGCCGGCCAGGGCGTCGAAGAAATCGCTTAAGGTTCCCCTCAAAACGTCCATGGCGGCGTTGCATTGCCTTGCCGTACATTCGTACTGTCTTCGGCAACGCGCCTTGCCCTGAACATTTTTCTGGCAACCTTATCAGTCAGTATCAGTTAGTTAGCATCAGTCAGTCGCGGAGTACACAGCATGGCCAAGAAAAGTGTCGTATCGGAAGCGCAGGAAATCCAGCTGGCCATCGAATTGATACAGCTGGGCGCACGCCTGCAACTGCTGGAGACGGAAGTCTCGCTGTCGCGCGAGCGCCTGCTGAATCTGTACAAGGAATTGAAGGGCGTTTCGCCGCCCAAGGGCATGCTGCCGTTTTCCACCGACTGGTTCCTCACCTGGCAACCGAATATCCATTCCTCGCTGTTCATCAACATCCACAAATTCCTCGTCGACCATGCCGGCGCCACGGGCATCGAAGCCGTGATGAAGGCGTATAAGCTGTATCTGGAACAGATGCCGCCCGAAGCGGGCGAAGAGCCCCTGCTGTCGCTGACGCGGGCCTGGACCCTCGTGCGCTTTTTCAGCAGCAAGATGCTGGACATGGCGCCCTGCGGCAAATGCGGCGGCAAGTTTGTCGTCAACTGCCTCGACCTGAACGCCGATTATGTGTGCGGCCTGTGCCACATGCCTTCGCGCGCCGGCAAGACCAAGAAGGCGCGCGATGAAGCGGCCGCTGTTGCGCCGGGCGCGGTTGCCTGAGCCATACATAAGACAGAAAATAAGCCGGAGCCGGTCGCCTGACCGCACTCCGGCTTTTTCATGTCTCCATCGCTTACACTGGCGTTTTCCTTCTTTGACTAGCCCATGCTGCAACAAATCCTGCGCGCGCCCGCGCTCAAGGCCATCCTGATCCAGGCACTGGCCTTTCCCTTGATGTTGCTATTGGTATATGGCTTGGCGCGCGCCGGCGCGACCATGTCGCTGCCGGCCGTGGCGCTGTTGCAGGGCGTGCTGGCGGCGCTTATTACTTGGCGCGCGGGACTGGCGCGCTGGTGGTGCGCCATCGGCCTGCTGTTTGCGCCCGCCTTGCTCGGCGCCAGCCTGCTCGACTGGCCTCCGGCCGTGTTCCTGGCAGCCTTTGTTTTCCTGTTGAGCCTGTACTGGTCCACGTTCCGCACGCAAGTGCCGTTTTATCCGTCCGGGCCGAAGGTGTGGCAGGCGGTGGCCGGGCTGATCGCGGACCGTCCCGGCGTGCGCCTGGTCGATATCGGCAGCGGCCTGGGCGGTCTGGTGCTGGACCTGGCGCGGCGCCGGCCCGACGGGCAGTTTTCCGGTATCGAACTGGCGCCGCTTCCCTGGCTGGCAAGCCGCTTGCGCGCGCGGCTGGCGGGCAGTCGCGCGCGCTTCCTGCGCGGCGACTACGAAGCGCTCGACTTCGGCCGCTACGATGCCGTGTTTGCCTACCTGTCGCCGGCGGCGATGGCGGCCCTGTGGATCAAGGCGGAAAAGGAAATGTTGCCCGGTAGCATGCTTCTTAGTTACGAATTCCAGATTGCGGCACGCGAGCCCGATAAGACCATCGCCGCCACAGAGGGTGGTCCTTTGCTTTACATATGGTGCTTTTAAGCAATTGTCTGCGTTATTTGCTTGCCCGTGGGGCAATCTCACGTTATTGTAGTTCCACACGGCATTTTCTCGGATTTGCATTGAAAAGCAGCACATTTCAATTAACTTCCGGTTGCTTTTTTTGCCGCTGTCTTTGCCGGCGGCGCAGCCGCCAGAAGACAGGAACAGGTTTGAACATGCCGGGCATACAGCCGCGGCCATTATTGGGAGTCAGGGCACTTGTTAGTCATAATCGGATACATCATCGTCTGCGCTTCGGTCTTTGGCGGCTTCGCAATGGCCGGCGGCCATCTGGCGGCGCTGTTCCAGCCGCTGGAGTTGCTGATGATCGGCGGCGCCGCCCTGGGCGCCTTCCTTGTTGGTAACAATAACAAGGCCATCAAGGCGACGATCGCCGCCTTGCCCAGCCTGTTCAAGGGGTCGCGCTATACCAAAGAGCTGTACATGGAACTGATGTCGCTGTTGTTTGAAGTGCTCAGCAAGGTACGCAAGGAAGGTTTGATGTCGATCGAAGGCGATATCGACAAGCCGGAAGAAAGCCCGCTGTTTTCCAAGTATCCGGCGGTGCTGGCCGACCACCACATCGTCGAATTCATGACCGATTACCTGCGTCTGATGGTATCGGGCAATATGGATGCGTTCCAGATCGAAAACCTGATGGACAACGAAATCGAGACGCACCATCACGAGGGCGCCGTGCCGGCCCACGTGATCGCCAAGGTGGGCGATGGCTTGCCCGCGTTCGGTATCGTCGCCGCCGTGATGGGCGTGGTGCACACGATGGAGTCGGTGGGCATACCGCCGGCCGAGCTGGGCATGCTGATCGCGCACGCGCTGGTCGGCACCTTCCTCGGCATCTTGCTGGCCTATGGTTTCGTCGGTCCGCTGGCCAGCCTGCTGGAGCAGAAGCTGGAAGAGTCGAGCAAGATGTTCCAGTGCGTGAAAGTGACGCTGCTGGCCAGCCTGAACGGCTATGCGCCGGCGCTGGCCGTGGAGTTCGGCCGCAAGGTGCTGTTCTCGACCGAGCGCCCGACGTTCAATGAGCTGGAAGACCACATCAAGAAATCGAAAACGAAGTAAGCAGTGAATATACGCCTGGACACCATGAGTCATTTGCAGCACACGGAAGGGGGACGCCATGGCCGATGAAGGCATGCGCCCGATTATCGTCAAACGTATCAAGAAGACGGCTGGCGGGCACCATGGCGGGGCGTGGAAAATCGCCTACGCCGACTTTGTCACGGCCATGATGGCCTTCTTCCTGCTGATGTGGCTGCTCGGTTCCACCTCGAAGGGCGACTTGAACGGCATTTCCGAATTCTTCAAGACGCCGTTGAAAGTGGCCATGGCGGGCGGCTCCGGCAGCGGCGAAAGCAATTCCGTGATCCAGGGCGGCGGCCAGGACCTGTCGCGCCAGGATGGGCAGGTGCGCAAGGCGCAGGAAGAGCAGCAGCGCAAATCGTTCGACCTGAACTCCGCCAAGGCGGCGCTCGAACGCGAGGAAGGCAAGCGCCTGCAGGCGCTCAAGGCGCGCATCGAAGCGACCATCGACGCCAATCCCCTGCTGAAAAAATACAAGAACCAGTTGCTGCTCGATATCACCAGCGAAGGCTTGCGCATCCAGATCGTCGATGAGCAGAACCGTCCGATGTTTGCGCTCGCCAATGCGAACCTGCAACCGTACACCAAGGAAATCCTGCACGCCATCGGCTCCGTGCTCAATGAAGTACCGAACCGCATCGGCCTGTCCGGCCATACGGATTCGACGCCCTATATGAGCGATGCCGGCTACAGCAATTGGGAATTGTCGGCCGACCGCGCGAATGCGTCGCGGCGCGAACTGGTGATCGGCGGCATGAAGGAAGAAAAAGTCTTGCGCGTGGTGGGACTGGGCTCGGCCGCCCACCTGGACAAGCTCGATCCCTTCAATCCGATCAACCGGCGCATCAGCATTATCGTCATGAACAAGCGCACGGAAGAAAATGTCCTGCGCGATGGTTCGGCGATCGAGCTGCCGGTGAGCGATGCCGCTGCCGCCGCTGTCGCTTCCGGGTTGGCTGCCGGTGCGCCGCCTGCGGCGGCGCCAGTGCCCGCCCCGGCAGCGGCGAAAAAATAACACGCAAGGCGGTCGACGCGTGGTGTATTGAAACAATGAGACCTTTATGACAAGAAAGAAAATACTTGGCTCGCATGTAAAGCGCCTGCTGTCCGGCGTGTCGGACCATGGCCGCAAGCACTTGACGGAGGTGGAAACCGACCTGGTGCAGACCGGCATCTTGCTGGAAGAGGCGATCGAGAAGCTGTCCTTCAATTTCATGGCGATACACGCTGCCGTCGCTGCGCAGCAAGACACTATCGCGCTGCTGCTCGACGGCGGTATTCCGGCCGAGCAGCAGCGCGAAAAACTGCTGGCGTTGCAGGATGAGGTGGGGGGCTATGTGAATGCCGCCATCACCAGCCTGCAGTTCCAGGACATGACCAGCCAGCTGATCGAGCGCACCTTGAAGCGCGTGACGGGCTTGCGCGAGTTCCTCGGGACCCTGGGCGAGCATGGCGCGGAGATGTTGCCGGAGAGCGACAATGAAGAAATTGTCGCCTTGCTGGGGCGGGTCAGCATGGCGCTGGCGATTCAAAGCCTGGAGTTGCGCAGCGTGCTGCGCAAGGCTGTCAGTCAACAGCATTTGGAAAGCGGCGACATTGAGCTGTTCTAGCATGCCAGTGCGGAGCGCTTGTGGTCGCATGGATTGATTAATCAAATACTCGGGCAGGATGCCCGGAATAAGTGGGAGCAAAGATGGCCAAAACGATACTTGCAGTGGACGATTCCAGCTCATTGCGCCAGATGGTGGCGTTCAGCCTGAAAGCCGCCGGTTACCAGGTGGTGGAGGCCGTGGACGGCCAGGACGGACTGGAAAAAGCCAAGCTGCAAACCGTGGACTTGGTACTGACCGACCAGAACATGCCGCGCATGGATGGCCTGGAGCTGATCAAGCTGCTGCGCGAACTGCCGACCTACCAGAAGGTGCCCATCCTGATGCTGACGACGGAGTCGTCGGACGAGATGAAATCGAAAGGCCGTGCCGCCGGCGCCAATGGCTGGCTGGTCAAGCCGTTCGATCCGCAACGCCTGATCGAAGTGGTCAAGAAGGTGATCGGCTGATGCCAGCCGCGCAGCGCAATGATGCAATTGACGGAGTCACCCTATGACCATCGATATTAGCCAGTTTTTTCAGGTCTTTTTCGATGAGGCCGAAGAACTGCTGGCTGAAAAAGAACGGCTGCTGCTGGCCGTTGATATTGCGGCGCCCGACGCCGAAGATCTGAATGCCATTTTCCGCACCGCCCACTCGATCAAGGGCGGCGCATCGACGTTCGGCCTCTCCGACATGAGCGAGGTGACGCACATCCTCGAGTCGCTGCTCGACCGCATCCGCCAGGGCCAGATGGCCCTGACGGCGGAACACGTCGACGCCTTTTTGGCCGCCAAGGATATCCTCAAGATGCAGCTCGACGGCCATCGCCTGGGCAGCGCCGTCGACCAGGATGCCGTGGCCAATGTGCGCATGATGCTGCAGTCGTTCTCGCAGGACGTGCCCGTGGCCGCGCTCACGCCTGTCGCGCCGGCCTTCCACACGGCGGAAAAGGCCGCCGTCAGCCATGCCGGCGGCCATCGCATTCGCCTGGAACTGCCGGCCATGGAGCCGCGCGAAGTCGATGCGCTGGCGGCCGAACTGGGCTTGCTGGGCGACGTCGCCGTATCGAGCCTGCCCGACGCGCGCAAGGTGCTGGAAGTGACGACGCATGAAAGCCTGGACGATATCCTGGCCATCTGCTCGTTCGTGCTCAATCCCGACGACATGGTGATCACGCAGGCGCCGCCACTGGCGCCAGGCGAGGCCGAAGCGGCCCGCACGGCGCAGGAAAAGGCGCAAGGCTACGGTTTCTTCGAGCCGTTGCCAGGCACGCCTGGCGCGCAGGGCGCCACGGACCCCGGTTATGGCTTCTTCCAGCCGATCGAGGATATCCGCGCCGCCGCCGGCGTGCAGAGCGATGCCGAACAGGGCTACGGTTTCTTCCAGCCCCTCGAACAGATTCGCGCAGACGCGGCCAAGGCGGGCAACGCCAGCGCTGCCGCCGCGCCGGCTGTGGCGAGCGCCGTGGCCGAAGCGGAGCAGGAAAAGAAACCGGCGAAGAAAGAGGGCGACAAGGCCGGCGCCGAATCGTCGTCGATCCGCGTCTCGATCGAGAAAGTCGACCAGCTGATCAACCTGGTGGGCGAACTGGTGATCACGCAGGCGATGATCGAGCAGCGCGCCAGCGTGCTCGATCCGATGCTGCATGAAAAACTGCTCGACAGCGTCAGTCACCTGACGCGCAATACGCGCGACTTGCAGGAAGCGGTGATGTCGATCCGCATGATGCCGATGGATTTCGTTTTCTCGCGCTTCCCGCGCATGGTGCGCGACCTGGCCACGAAACTGGGCAAGAAGGTCGACTTCATCACGAATGGCGCCGCCACGGAACTGGACAAGGGCCTGATCGAGCGCATCGTCGATCCGCTCACGCACCTGGTGCGCAACAGTATCGACCATGGCGTGGAAATGCCGGCCGCCCGCGTGGCCGCCGGCAAGACCGAGGCGGGACGTTTGTTCCTTTCGGCCAGCCACCAGGGCGGCAATATCATCATCGAAGTATCCGATGACGGCGCGGGATTGAACCGCGAGCGCATCCTGGCCAAGGCTGCGCAGCAGGGCCTGGACGTGTCCGAGTCGATGAGCGACGCCGACGTGTGGCAGCTGATCTTCGCGCCCGGCTTTTCCACCGCCGAAGCGGTCACCGACGTGTCGGGCCGCGGCGTGGGCATGGATGTCGTCAAGCGCAATATCAGCGCCATGGGCGGCGTCGTCGACATCCGTTCGGCCAAGGGTTTCGGCACGACGATTTCCATTTCGCTGCCGCTGACCCTGGCCATCCTGGACGGCATGTCGATCCGCGTTGGCGACGAGGTGTATATTTTACCGCTGGGCTTTGTCATCGAATCGCTGCAGCCAGCCGTTGAGGATGTCAAGGACATCAGCGGCAAGGGGCAAGTGGTGAAAGTGCGCGGCGAATACCTGCCCTTGATTCCGCTGTATCAGATGTTCGACATCGCGCCGCGCTTTACCAGTCCCTCGGAAGGCATCTGCGTGATCCTCGAGACGGAAGGGCGCAAGGCGGCCCTGTTTGTCGACGACCTGGTGGGGCAGCAGCAGGTCGTGGTGAAAAACCTCGAATCGAATTACCGCAAGGTGGTGGGTATTTCCGGCGCCACCATCCTGGGCGATGGCGGCGTGTCGCTGATTCTTGATGTCGCCGCCCTGATCCGTTCCTCTCGCCAGCTGGCCGACGAGTCCATTTTTTCGTAACACCGATAGATAAAGATAGGAAAACGCACCATGTCAGATACTCAACAAACATCCGGAAGCAATGCGGGCGACGGCAAGGACATCGCCGGCCGTGAATTCCTGGCCTTCACCCTGGGCTCCGAAGAGTACGGCATCGATATCCTGAAGGTCCAGGAGATCCGTGGTTACGAAGCGGTCACCCGCATCGCCAACGCGCCTGAATTCATCAAGGGCGTGATCAACCTGCGCGGCATCATCATCCCGGTGGTCGACATGCGCATCAAGTTCAACCTGGGCACGCCCGTGTACGACCAGTTCACGGTGGTGATCATCCTGAACATCGGCGGCCGTATCGTCGGCATGGTGGTCGACAGCGTTTCCGACGTCACCACCCTGACGCCGGAGCAGGTCAAGCCGGCGCCGGAAATGGGCACGGCCTTCTCGACCGACTACATGATCGGCCTGGGCACCATCGACGAGCGCATGCTGATCCTGGTCGACATCGACAAGCTGATGTCGAGCAGCGAGATGGGCCTGATCGACAAGCTGGCGGCCTAAGCGGCAGCAAGGCGGCGCCCGGCGCGCCGCCGTTTTAGAACGCAAAGAATCACTACAGATATGCATGTACCGGCGCGGGCAGAGGCGCGCCGGCAGGCTGCAAGGTCCGACAGAGACCCGGCCACAACACGGCGCCGTCCGGTTGAACGGGCGCCGTTCACATAAATATTGGAGACTGTAATGAGTTTGCGCGATTTCAAGATAGGCACCCGGCTGGGGATAGGTTTTGGCAGCATCCTCGCCATCCTGGTGGTGGTGATCGTTTCGGCGAATGCACTGAATTACCGTAACAAGGCCCAGCTGCTCACGGGGTTGGAGCTGGCAAGCGAAAAGAATACGCAGGCGTCGCTGATGAAAAGCGCGATGCTGGAAACCGGTATTGCCATGCGCAATATCGGCCTGCAGGGCGATGTGAGTCTGATGCAGGCGGAAGAGGGCAAGGTGCGCGAGCAGCGCAAGCTGTACGACGGCGCGCGCGGCAAGCTGGCCACCTTGGGCTTGTCCGATGGCGAGAAGGCGCTGCTGGCCAATATCGCCAAGGTCGACGGCGAAGTCGATGCCGCCTTCAAGGAAGCGATGGGACAGGTGCTGGCGTTTAACAGCGAGGGCGCGGCGAAGGTGATCGCCACCCGCATCGATCCCTTGAACAAGACGACCCTGGCCGATATCAACAAGCTGCTCGACTTGCAGCACGTGGCGCAGCAAAGCTTCATGGACGACTCGCTGACGGCCGATGCGCGCCTGATGATGGTACTGTTCATCCTGGGCGGCGCGGCCGTGGCGATCGGCGCCTGGTGCGCCATCTTCATCACGCGCTCGATCACGGTGCCATTGTCCGGCGCCCTGGCCGTGGCGCAGAAGGTGGCGGCCGGCGAGCTGACGTCGCGCGTGGTGGTCGAAGGCAAGGATGAAACGAGCGCCCTGCAGCAGGCGCTCAAGGACATGAACGAGAGCCTGGTGCAGACGGTCAGCGACGTGCGCACCGGGACGGACACCATCACCGTGGCGTCGCGCGAGATCGCCAGCGGCAATGCGGACCTGTCGGCGCGCACGGAAACGCAGGCCAGTTCGCTTGAAGAGACGGCGTCGTCGATGGAAGAGCTGACGTCGACCGTGAAGCAGAACGCGGACAACGCGCGCCAGGCCAACCAGCTGGCCGTGTCGGCGTCGTCGGTGGCGGAGCAGGGAGGCAAGGTGGTGTCGCAAGTGGTCGATACCATGGGTTCCATCAAGGACAGTTCGCGCAAGATCGTCGACATCATCGGCGTTATCGACGGCATTGCGTTCCAGACGAATATTCTGGCATTGAATGCGGCCGTCGAAGCGGCGCGCGCAGGCGAGCAGGGACGCGGTTTCGCGGTGGTGGCGTCGGAAGTGCGCAATCTGGCGCAACGATCTGCCGGCGCGGCGAAGGAAATCAAGGGCCTGATCGGCGACTCGGTCGACAAGGTCGATGCCGGCAGCCGCCTGGTGGACGAGGCCGGGCAGACCATGGGTCTGATCGTCACGTCGATCCGGCAGGTGGCCGACATCATGGGCGAGATCACGGCGGCGACGCAGGAACAGAGCCACGGCATCGAAGAAGTCAACCAGGCCATCGCGCAGATGGACCAGATGACGCAGCAGAATGCGGCGCTGGTCGAGGAAGCGGCGGCGGCCGCCGAAAGCATGCAGGAGCAGGCGCAGAAACTGGCCGACGCCGTCAGCATCTTCAAGCTGGACGGCGAGAGCGCGGCGCAGGCAGCCATGCCCGCGTCCGCGCCAGTAGTCAAGGCGGCGGCACGGCCGGCACCGGGTGTGGCGGCAAATACACGGCGGTTGGCAACGACGGCGCAAGCCGGCACGCCACCGCCCGCGAAAAAGCTGGCGGCGGCTGGCGGCGACGATTGGGAAGAGTTCTGACGCCAACCCGGTCCCGCTAGTTATACTTGCAAAGGCATTGGTCAGAGTAGTCATAGAGAGGTAAAAACAAAATGCCGCAAACTAAAACGGATTCGGTCAAGGAATTTGATTTCACCGGCAAGGACTTCGAGCGGGTCCGCGCCATGATTTACAAGCGGGCCGGCATCGCGCTGGCCGACAGCAAGCAGGAGATGGTCTACAGCCGCCTGGCCAGGCGCCTGCGCGCGACCGGCATCTCCTCGTTCGTCCGCTACCTGGACGACCTGGAAGCGGGCCGCATGGGCGACGAGTGGGAAGCGTTCACGAATGCGCTGACGACCAACCTGACGTCGTTCTTCCGCGAGGCGCATCACTTCCCGCTGCTGGCCGAGCATGTGAAAAAACTGAGTGGGCCGATCACCATCTGGTGTTCTGCCAGTTCCACCGGCGAAGAACCTTACTCGATCGCCATGACGGTGTGCGAGGCGTTCAATACGCTTACGCCGCCCGTCACCATCATCGCCACGGACATCGACACGAATGTGCTGGCCACGGCCGCCAATGGCGTCTACAACCTGGACCGGCTCGACAAGATGCCGGCCGACCGTGCGCGGCGCTTCTTCTTGCGCGGCAAGGGCGACCGCGAAGGGCAGGTGCGGGTGCGTCCTGAACTGCGCCAGATGATCACCTTCAAGCCGCTCAACCTGCTGGCCGACGGCTGGCCATTGACTGGCCAGTTCGACGTCATCTTTTGCCGTAACGTGATGATTTATTTTGACAAGGCGACGCAGCGCAAGATCCTGTCGCGCTTTGTGCCGCTGATGAAACCCGATGCCCTGCTGTTTGCGGGCCATTCGGAGAATTTTCTGTACGTGTCGGATTCACTGAAGCTGCGCGGTAAAACAGTATATGAGCTCGACCAGCCTCGGGGCGCCGCGCCCAAGGCACCGTCGCATCGTACATGAGAGTGAAATATGAGCCTGGAATCCAAAGAGCAATTCGCCACTAACGTCTATTACGACAGGACGTTCAACTGTGACGCCGCCAAGATCTTGCCTGGTGAGTATTACTTTACCAACAAGGACATGCTGATCGTCACCGTGCTCGGCTCCTGCGTCTCGGCCTGCATCCGCGACCGTGTCACGGGTCTGGGCGGCATGAACCACTTCATGCTGCCCGATGGCGGCAGCGATCCGAACAGCCCGATTTCCGCGTCGATGCGCTATGGCACCTACGCCATGGAAATCCTGATCAATGATTTGCTGAAGGCGGGCGCACGGCGCGAGAACATGGAAGCGAAAGTGTTCGGCGGCGGCGCCGTGCTGCGCGGCTTCACGGCGATTAACGTCGGTGAGCGCAATGCGGCCTTCGTCATCAATTACCTGAAGGCGGAAAAGATGCGCGTGGTGGCGGAAGACCTCAACGACATCCACCCGCGCAAGGTGTATTTTTTCCCCCGCAGCGGCAAGGTGCTGGTGAAAAAGCTGATGCAGACGCATAACGATACGCTGGTACGCCGCGAACTCGATTACGCCAGCCGCTTGAAGGTCGCGCCGGTGGGCGGCGAGGTCGAACTGTTCTGATAAATATCAGGCGAAACCTGCCGCGCGTCGCGTTGTGCGGCTTGCGCAGGTTTTGTCCGGTGTACTAATTTAATAAAGAAGAAGGGCCGCAAGGCCTGGAAGGATAACTATGAAGATCAAAGTATTGATCGTGGATGATTCGGCCCTGATCCGAAGCGTGATGACGGAAATCGTAAACAGCCAGCCCGACATGGAAGTGGTGGGCGCGGCGCCCGATCCGCTGGTGGCGCGCGAGATGATCAAGCAGACCAACCCCGACGTGCTGACCCTCGATGTCGAGATGCCGAAGATGGACGGCCTGGACTTCCTGGAAAAGCTGATGCGCTTGCGCCCGATGCCGGTGCTGATGGTGTCGTCGCTGACCGAGCGCGGTTCGGAAATCACCATGCGCGCGCTGGAGCTGGGCGCCGTCGATTTCGTCACCAAGCCGAAGATTTCCATCCAGAGCGGCATGCGCGAGTACACGGACATGATCGCCGACAAGATCCGCGCCGCCTCGAAGGCGCGTATCCGCGCGCGCACCCTGCCGTCGGCCGGCGACAAGGTGGCCGCGCCGCTGCCTGCGCTGCGCAGCCCATTGACGTCGAGCGAAAAGCTGATCATCGTGGGCGCCTCGACGGGCGGCACGGAAGCGATCCGCGAATTTCTCATGCAGATGCCGTCCGATTGTCCCGGCATCCTGATCACGCAGCACATGCCGGAAGGCTTTACGCGCTCGTTCGCGCGCCGCCTCGATTCGCTGTGCAAAATCTCGGTGCAGGAAGCGGCGGGCGGCGAGCGGGTGCTGCCCGGCCACGCCTACATCGCGCCCGGCCATTCGCACCTGACCCTGACGCGCAGCGGCGCCAACTACATGACCAAGATCGACCAGGGTGAACCGGTCAACCGCCACCGTCCCTCGGTCGATGTGCTGTTCCGTTCGGCCGCGCAATCGGCCGGTAAAAATGCCGTCGGCGTGATCCTCACCGGCATGGGCAAGGACGGCGCACAAGGCATGTTGGAGATGAAGGCCGCAGGAGCGTATAATTTTGCGCAGGACGAAGCCAGTTGCGTGGTGTTCGGCATGCCGCGCGAGGCGATCGCTGTCGGCGCTACGCATGAGGTCGGCGCCCTGACGGCGCTGCCTGGCATGGTGCTGGGACATCTGGCGGCGCATGGTATGCGTGCTTTGCGCGTGTAAGCCACGTTTTATATGATCTGAGGCAAGTTTGTTCGCCTAAAAGCAACGAAAATGCTATCCTACAACTTGCTGCCGTAGTGTCGACCATAATGTCGGCATTCATGTCGATATTATTAACAAACCGCTACAGAAACAACGGAGTTATTCATGGCTGATCCAAAGATGAAATTTTTAGTCGTTGACGATTTTTCGACGATGCGCCGCATTGTCCGGAATCTGTTGAAGGAACTGGGTTATGCCAACGTCGATGAGGCGGAAGACGGCGTGATGGGCCTGGCCAAGCTGCGCGCGGAATCGTTCGATTTCGTCGTGTCGGACTGGAACATGCCAAACATGGATGGCCTGACGATGCTGCAGCATATCCGCGCCGATCCCGCACTGGCCAAGCTGCCCGTGCTGATGGTCACCGCCGAAGCGAAGAAGGAAAACATCATCGCCGCCGCGCAAGCTGGCGCCAGCGGTTATGTCGTCAAGCCGTTCACGGCAGCGACCCTCGATGAAAAGCTGAACAAGATTTTCGAGAAGCTGGAAAAAGCCGGCGCCTGATCACGGCTTGATACCGATCAAGAAAAACGCTGCCCGTGCAAACCGGCGGCGTTTTTTTCGTCGGCTTGCGCCGTGCTTACACCACGCTCATGCCACGTATCCTTCGCCCTGACCAGATGAAATTGCGTAAAGGAATGAAATATTTCCCATAGTTAACTTTACACGTCAAATGATTTGGCCCATGATCGCTGCAGTATTCCCCCTTTGTCCCCGACCCCGACAAGAAGGAGCGCACGATGCGCCGAGCACCCGTATTATTTTTCGCCCTGAGCACGGCCCTGTTGGCGGCCTGTGGCGTGAGCCTGGAACAAACCGCCGTTGCGCCTGTCGCGTCCGCCGAGCTGCAGGAGCCGGCCGCACAGCCGGCAGCCGAAGCCGATGGCCGGCATGCCTATCTGCACCGCGTGGGCGGCCAGGATTATGTCAGTCTGAGCCAGCACGGCTCCGAGGGCGGCTTGCCGATCCTCACGGGCACGCAGCGCCATGCGCACGCCATCCGCCTGCTGGCGGCCGATCCGGCCCAGGTGCGGGCCATCCTGCGCAGCCTGAGGCTGCCTGCGAACCAGCGCAAGCTGTGGGCGGGCGAGGAAATCGTGCTCGACGCCGCCAGCTATGACATGCTGCAAGCGGCACGCGGCAGCAACAAGCCGCTGTTTGCCGAGCTCAAGCTGGTAGGGATGGAGAAGTAGGAATGAAAGCGGGGCCGAATGGCCCCGTTGTGATTGCATTGACAGACATCTGACAAAACCGTAGCGAGCGGCAGTGATTTGTGGCTAAGACGCGCAACTGTGCTGAAGCACGGTGAGCATCGCAGACCGCACAGCGCGACGCGCGGCAGCTTGTGTCAGATGTCAGATTTCCAGGTTGTCGATCAGGCGGGTCTGTCCCAGCTTGGCGGCGGCCAGCACCACCAGCGGCTCGCCGGCGGCCAGTTCGGCGGCGTTCGGCGCCTGCAGGTTGGCGCGCTTGCGTACGGCGATGTAGTCCGATTTCCAGCCGCGGCCGTTCAGCAGCTGCATGGCCGCCTGTTCCAGTTCAGCGACGGCCAGGTTGCCCTTGCGCACTTCCTCGGCGACGAAATTGAGGCCCTTGAACAGCTCTGGCGCTTCCGCGCGTTCGCTTTCCGACAGATACATATTGCGCGAGGACAGGGCCAAGCCATCGTCGGCGCGGTAGGTCTCGGCGGCGATGATTTCCGTCGGCAGCGCGAACTGGCGCGCCATGTTGCGGATGATCATCAGTTGCTGGTAATCCTTCTTGCCGAACACGGCCACGCGCGGACCCACGCACGAGAACAGCTTGGTGACGACCGTGCACACGCCTTCGAAGAAGCCGGGGCGGAATTCGCCTTCCAGGGTATTGCCCAGGTCATCGGGCGGGCGCACGCGGTATTCCTGCGGCTCCGGGTACAGTTCCTTTTCCGTCGGCGCGAACAGCACGTACACGCCTTCCTTTTCCAGCTTGGCGATGTCGGCCGCCATGGTGCGCGGATACTTCTCGAAATCTTCGTTCGGGCCGAATTGCAGGCGGTTCACGAAGATCGACGCGACGACAGGATCGCCATGCTTGCGCGCCAGGCGCATCAGCGACAGATGGCCTTCATGCAGGTTGCCCATGGTGGGGACGAACGCCGTGCGCAGCTGTCCGCTGAGCTGGTCGCGCAATTCTTCAATGTCGGAAATAATTTTCATGGATTGCTTTCGCTAAAACCCCGTTGTACGGTGGTCAGTGACAAAGGGAAGGGATCAGGCGGGCGAATAGGCCAGCCGGACATAGATGGGGGCAAACGGTTCTGCCTGTGTGATTTCGATCAGGGTTTCCTTGGCCAGTTCCAGCAGGGCCACGAAGTTGACCACGACCACGGGCACGCCGCCGGCAATGTCGAACAGTTCGCTGAATTCGACAAAGCGCGACGATTGCAAATGGCGCAAAATGCTCGACATGTGCTCGCGCACGGACAGCTCCTGGCGGCTGATGCGGTGATGCTGGGTCAGCTTTGCGCGTTTCAGCACGTCGAGCCACGCCTGCTGCAGGTCCACCGGTTCCACGTCGGGCCAGGTGGGCGTCAGGCTTTGCTCGATGAAAATCTGCGTGCGCACGAAGTCGCGCTCGAACTGCGGAATGGCGTTCAGGTCATAGGCGGCCAGCTTGATCTGCTCGTATTCGAGCAGGCGGCGCACCAGTTCGGCACGTGGGTCGCCGCCATCTTCCTCGACGTCGCTCTTGCGCGAAGGCAAGAGCATGCGCGACTTGATCTCGATCAGCATGGCGGCCATCAACAGGTACTCGGCGGCCAGTTCCAGGTTGCGCACGCGGATCTGGTCGACATATTTCAGATATTGCAGGGTGACCTGCGCCATCGGGATATCGAGAATGTTGAAGTTTTGCTTGCGGATCAGGTAGAGCAGCAAGTCGAGCGGGCCTTCGAAGGCTTCGAGGAAGATTTCCAGCGCGTCCGGCGGAATGTACAGATCCGTCGGCATGCGCAGCATGGGCTCGCCATACAGGCGGGCGATGCCCAGCGGGTCGGCGGCGGGCGCCGCGTCCGTGGTTGCGGATGCTGCAGGGTCGCCGCTGCCGTCGCCACCGGCGACAGGTTCGGGCGACTCGATGACTGCGCCGGCACCGGAAGCGTCGGCTTCCGGCGTGACTGCAGACTCTTCAGGCAACATCGTGCCGGTTCCAGATCTTAGTTCTTGTTCTGGTAAACGTAAGCCTGTTGCTTGACGGCCGACGCCAGCTGGCGTTCCTGCTCATCGATGCTGACGGCAGGCTTGTCCCACAGCAGGGCGCGGCCCGCTTGCTGGCCCGCTTCCATGCCAGGATTCTTGGCCTTCAGTTCGGCGATGAACAAGGTGTGGTCGGATACGTAGTTGTTGTGTTTTGCAGGCAGTTTCATATTCTCTTCTGAGTGTCTTATGGGTAAGGTCAGCCGGCCGTATTTTACCGCGCCGTGCCGCCTGGCGGGTTGTTGTATCGGCAAGTCCGGGGCGAAATTGCTAAAAATCAATAACGCAGCAGGCGCCGCATCACCATCGGCGCCGGTTCGGCGGGGTTGGCGTGCGAATATTCCAGTTCTTCGGCTAGCTCGAATTCGAAGGCCGCATAAAAATCGATCAGCTTGCGCTGGTCGCGCCGCACGGCCAGGCGCAATTCCTCGGCTTGGCACGACAGGCCGTGATGAATGATGGCTTCGAGCAAGTGCTGCGAGACGTGGCTGCCCCGGTAGGCGGGCAGCACGCCCATGCGCGAAATCTTCCAGATGGCGGGGTCGCTGTCGAGCGGCATCCAGCGCAGCGAACCGGCTGGAATGTCGTCGATCAGCAACAGAAAACCGCCGCCGTGGCGCAATTGCGCTTCCACTTGCTGCGCCGTCTCGTGGTGTCCACTGGATGACGCGGCCACCTTGCCGGCCCACGCGGCGCGGGTCAGCTCGGCCATCAGTTGTGCATCGGCATTTGTTGCTTCGCGCACCACGATATTCATCATCGGTCCTTAGCGGATGCGCATGCCAGGTTCGGCGCCCGGCCACGGGTTCAGGATGTAGATGCCCGGATTGGCCTTCTCGTCGGCGGCGGAGGCGGCCATGACCATGCCTTCCGAAATGCCGAACTTCATCTTGCGCGGCGCGAGGTTGGCCACCAGCACCGTCAGTTTGCCGACCAACTCTTCCGGCTGGTAAGCCGAGCGGATGCCCGAGAACACATTGCGCAAGCGGCCTTCACCCGCGTCCAGGGTCAGGCGCAGCAGCTTGTCGGAGCCGTCGACCAGTTCGCAATTGACGATTTTCGCGATGCGCAGGTCGACCTTGAGGAAGTCGTCGATTTTGATCTCGGGCGCCAGTTCCTCGATGGCGCTGGCCGGGGTGGCGGCCACGTCGCTGGCGGCGTCGGCGGCGGGCACGGCGGCTGCCGCTTGCGGCGCGTCGAACAGCGCTTCGATCATCTTCGCATCCATGCGCGTCATCAAATGGTTGTAGCTGCCAATGGTGCGGCCCAGCATGCTGCTCGAGACGTCATCGACTTGCGTATCGGCCCAGCTGAATTCGGCATCGTTGAGGAAGCCGGCCACGTTCTTGGCCACGCCCGGCAAGACCGGCGACAGCAGGATGGTCAGCTGGCGGAACAGGATCAGGGCCGTCGTGCACACTTCGTGCAGCTCGGCCGTCTTGTCCGCATCCTTGGCCAGGATCCACGGCTTGTTTTCATCGACATACTGGTTGGTGATGTCGGCGATTTCCATGATCTCGCGCAAGGCTTTGCCGAATTCGCGGTTTTCGTAGTGGGCTGCGATGCTGGCCTGGCGTTCCTTGCTCAGGACTTCGTCGCCGGACGGCACCTTGTAGGTCAGCGCGCGCCAGATGTAGCCCTGCGCCTTTGGCGACAGGCTGGTGGCCAGCTTGCCGTCGAATTTCTTGGCGATGAAGCCGGCGCAGCGGCTGGCGATGTTCACGTATTTGCCGATCAGGTCGCTGTTCACGCGGGCGACAAAATCTTCGCCGTTGAAGTCCAGGTCTTCCACTTTCGAGTTCAGCTTGAACGCGATGTAGTAGCGCAGCCATTCCGGGTTCATGCCCAGATCCAGGTAGCGCAGCGGCGAAATGCCCGTGCCGCGCGACTTCGACATCTTTTCGTTATTGACCGTCAGGAAGCCGTGAACATTGACTTTCAGTTTGTCGATCACCGGGTGACCGGCGAATTTCAGCATGGCGGGCCAGAACAGCAAATGGAAGGAAACGATGTCCTTGCCGATGAAGTGGATCTGTTCCGTCGATGGGTCATTGAGGAAGGCGTCGAAATCGATGCCTTTCTTGTCGCAATAGTTTTTCAGACTGGCCAGGTAGCCGACCGGCGCGTCCATCCACACATAGAAGAACTTGCCCGGCGCATCGGGAATCGGGATGCCGAAATAGGGTGCGTCGCGCGAGATATCCCAGTCGGCCAGCTTTTCACCGGCTTCGCCCAGCCATTCGCTGACCTTGTTGACCATTTCCGGCTGCAAGCGGCCTGGCGTGTTGAGCCAGCTTTTCAGGAATTCGAAGCAGCGCGGGTCGGACAGCTTGAAGAAATACTGTTCCGACGGCTTCATCACGGGCGTCGCGTTGGTGAAGACCGAGAACGGGTTGACCAGGTCGGTTGGCTGATAAGCGGCGCCGCACACTTCGCAATTGTCGCCGTATTGGTTCTTGGCGCCGCATTTCGGGCATTCGCCCTTGATGTTGCGGTCAGCCAGGAACATGCCTTTCACCGGATCGAAGAAGCGGTCGACGGTTTTCGTGACGATCAGGCCCGTATCGCGCAGCTTGCGGTAGATCGATTGCGACAGGTCGACGTTTTCCGGCGAGTCGGTCGAATACCAGTTATCGAAGGCGATATGGAAGCCGTCCAGGTACTGGGCGCGGCCGGCCGCGATGTTGGCGACGAATTGCTGCGGCGTGATGCCTTCCTTTTCGGCGGCGATCATGATGGGCGTGCCATGCGTATCGTCGGCGCCCACAAAGTGCACTTCACGGCCGGCTGCGCCATCGCGTTGCATTCGCTGGAACCGGACCCAGATATCGGCCTGGATGTATTCCATGATGTGGCCAATGTGAAAAGCGGCGTTTGCGTAAGGCAGGGCAGTGGTGACGAACAGCTTGCGAGTCATGATTGATGCACTTTTGGGATGGATAATAGGTCATTTTAACAGCGGAAAGGCAATATGAGCAGATGCAGCGCCGGCAAGTGATGCTTTTGCCGCCATCGCGCCGTGCAAATTTGCGCTAGACTGCGCGTATTGCACATATGTAGTACACACGGAGATTTACATGAGCATCACAGTAGAAGACGTCAAGGCCGCGCTGGCCCAGGTTATTGATCCCAATACACATAAAGATTTCGTTTCCAGCAAAACCGTCAAGAATCTGAAGGTCGATGGCGATGACATTTCGCTCGACATCGAGCTGGGCTATCCCGCCAAAAGCCAGATCGACCTGATCCGCAAGTCCGTGCTGGCCGCCCTGCGCGTGCTGCCGGGCGTGGGCAATGTCAGCGTGGGCGTGTCGTCGAAAATCATTTCGCACACGGTGCAGCGCGGCTTGAAGCCGATGAGCAACGTGAAAAACATCATCGCCGTCGCCTCGGGCAAGGGCGGCGTTGGCAAATCGACCACGGCCGTCAACCTGGCCCTGGCACTGGCCGCCGAAGGCGCCACCGTCGGCATGCTGGACGCCGATATCTATGGCCCGTCGCAGCCGATGATGCTGGGCATCAGCGGCCAGCCGAAGACGCTCGACGGCAAGAGCATGGAGCCGATGGAAAACCACGGCCTGCAAGTGTCGTCGATCGGCTTCATGATCGATCCGGACGAGCCGATGGTATGGCGCGGCCCGATGGTCACGCAAGCCTTGCAGCAACTGCTGGACCAGACCAACTGGCGCGACCTCGATTACCTGATCGTCGACATGCCGCCAGGCACGGGCGATATTCAATTGACCCTGTCGCAGAAAGTGCCCGTCACGGGCGCCGTCATCGTTACGACGCCGCAGGACATCGCGCTGCTCGACGCGCGCAAGGGCTTGAAAATGTTCGAGAAAGTCGGCATTCCTATCCTCGGCGTGGTGGAAAACATGAGCACGCACATCTGCTCGAACTGCGGCCATGCGGAAGAAATCTTCGGCGCCGGCGGCGGCGCGAAGATGTGCGCGGACTTCGGCGTGGAATTCCTCGGCGCCTTGCCGCTGACCATGGCGATCCGCCAGCAGACGGATTCGGGCACGCCGACCGTCGTGGCCGAGCCCGATGGCCCCGTCGCCGTGATCTACAAGCAGATCGCCCGCACCATCGCGATCAAGGTGGCGGAAAAGGCGAAGGATATGACAAGTAAATTCCCGTCGATCGTCATCAAGAACGATTGATGATCGGCCATGGGGTCAGACCCGCCGGGGGAGTGCGTCCCAATGGGATGCGCTCCGATCGCGAAGCGACTGACCCCAGCAGCTCCCCGGCGCCATTGTCGTCAGGAATATGGTTTCATGCAGTCCGTGTTGTTATTAAACAAGAGGAGACATCATGCAATTGACTACCGTATTCCTGCGCCAGGCCGCAGTCCTGGTTGCCGGCAGCCTGCTGGCCGCCAGCGCGTTTGCGCAATCCGTTTCGTTCGTCGAGCCTGTCGATGGCGCGACAGTGACCAGTCCGTTCAAGGTGAAATTTGCCGTCAGCGGCATGGACGTCAAGCCGGCCGGCGACATGACGGCCAAGACGGGCCATCATCATCTGCTCATTAATACGGGGCCGATGAAGGCGGGCGAGATGATCCCCATGGACGAAAAACATTTACATTTCGGCAAAGGGCAGACGGAAACGGATGTCACCTTGCCGCCGGGCCAGTACACCCTGACCATGCAGTTCGCCAACGGTGCGCACCAGTCGTATGGGCCGGAGTTGAGCAAAAGCATCAAGGTGACGGTCAAATAAGTCAGGCAAATTCCGTCGTTTCAGTATAAGGCCGGGTTCCAGCGATGGAGTCCGGCCTTTTTCATGTTGTTGCCTCTTGTCATTGTTGTGTCATATAGTCGGCGTATGCTGCCCGGTGGCCTAACTTTTGATGAGCGGATATGACGAAACATTTCTCCCTTTCCCGGCAGCTGGCGCACGCGCTGCTGCTGGTGTCGAGCGTGGCGGCTTGCCAGGCATATGCGGCCAAGGCCGTACCCACGACTGCGGCGCAGCCGAAGCTGGTCGTGGTGCTCGTGGTCGACGGCTTGCCGCAAGAGCAGGTGACGCGCTACCGCGAGCAGTTCGGCCAGGGCGGTTTCCGCCGCCTGCTGGAGCAGGGCGCGTGGTTCAGCGATGCGCACCAGGCGCACGGCATCACGGTCACCGCCATCGGCCACTCGGCCGTGCTGTCGGGTGCCTATCCTTACCAGCATGGCGTGATCGGCAATAACTGGATCGATCCCGTCACGAAAAAATCCGTGTATTGCACCGAAGACGGTAATTTTCATTACATCGGCGAAGAAACGCAGCCCGATGACGGCACGGCGCCGACCAGGCTGCGCGTGAGCACCCTGGGCGACGAATTGCGCTATTCCACGGGTGACAAGGCCAAGGTCGTCACCGTGTCGGGCAAGGACCGCGGCGCCATCCTGCTGGCCGGGAAAACGGGCACGGCCTATATGTACATGGAAAAGACGGGCAACTTCGCCAGCAGCACCTATTACATGCAGCAGCACCCGCAATGGGTGCAGCGCTACCAGGCGGCCAAGCCGCAGGACCGTTATTACGGCAAGAGCTGGACGCCGCTGCTGGCCGACGGGGCTTATGTCAACGATGCGCGCGATGATCTGGTGCCGGCCAAGCCGGGCACGCGCAACACCTTCCCGTTCGCCTACTACAGCGACAGCGGCAAGCTCGATGGCGAGTATTACAGCCGCTTGAAGTCCGGCCCCTTCCTCGACGAGCTGACCCTGGAATTCGCGCGCGCCGCCATCGATGGCGAAAACCTGGGCCGCAACCCGGCCGGCGTGTCCGATATCCTCGGCGTGAGCCTGTCCGCGCACGACTACGTGAATCACGCCTACGGCCCGGAAAGCAGGATGTCGCACGACCACCTGCAGCGCCTGGACCGCATGCTGGCCGGCTTCTTTGCCGACCTCGATAAAAAAGTCGGCATGGATAACGTGCTGGTGGTGCTGACGGCCGACCATGGCTTTGCCAACGTGCCGGAATTTGCCGAAACGCGCGGCTTCTCCGCCAGACGCATCGACGGCGCCAAACTGGTCGATGCCTTGAACCAGCACCTGGCGACTAACCTGGGTATCGACAAGCTGGTGACGACGTCGTCGCTGCCGAATATCTATCTCGATTACGCGCTGGCGGAAAAGAGCGGCGTCAAGCGCGCCGCCCTGGAAGACGCGGCGGCCCGCTTCCTGTTGCAGCAGGACGGCCTGGCGCAGGTCTACACGCGCACGCAGATGGAAGCGGGGGGCGTCGCCACGCGCATGGACACCCTGATGCGCCGCGCCTGGAACCGCCAGCTGTCGGGCGACCTGATGGTAGTCACAAAGCCTGCCTGGTACTTCGGCAAGGGCGCTGGCGGCACGTCGCACGGCACGCCATACACATATGACACCAACGTGCCGCTGATGGTGTTCGGCCCCCGCTGGATCAAGCCGGGCGCCTACGGCCAGTACGCGGAAGTGGTCGACATCGCCCCCACGCTCGCCCATCTGCTGCGCATACGCCAGCCGTCGGCGTCGGAAGGGCGCGTGTTGACGGAGGTGGTGCGGTAAGGCGAGTTGGCGCTTGCTTGGGGTCAGACCCGGCGGGTCTGACCCCGGTAACTGTTACAGCAGCCAGTCTATCGGCAGCACCGACAGAATCGCCACCCCCATGCGCTTCCACACGCTGGCGCCCGGCTCCGTGTCGTAGCGCGTGGCGGCGCCGCTGGCGTCGCGGGCGATCCAGTACAGCGCGCCGTCGTCGCCCAGCAGCACCTGGTAGGCGCGCTGCGGGATGGTGGTGCGCATGGCTTGCCCCAGCTGGCTTGCCAGCACGGGGCTGTCGATGACGAGGCCCATTTCCGTATTCAATTCGATCGAGCGCGGGTCGAAGTTGAACGAGCCGACGAAGATGCGTCGGTCGTCGACGGAAAAGGTCTTCGCGTGCAGGCTCGATGCGGAGCTGCCGAAGCGGCCCGGCTGCTCGCGCGCATCGCCCCGTTCCCACGAGCGGCGCGATTCATACAGCAGCACGCCCGCTTCCAGCAGGGGCTTTCTCCACTTCGCATAGCCGGCATGCACGGCCGCCACGTCGGTCGCTTCCAGCGCATTCGTCAGGATGCGCACGCCCACGCCTTTTTTCGCCAGATCGGCGAAGGCTTGCGTGCCGGCTTTGCCGGGCACGAAATACGGCGATACCAGGTCCACTTCCTTTTCCGGCACGCCCAGCAGGTTTTGCAGGTTCTCCGCCACGCCCGTGCCGGGCCTGGCTTTGTCCAGCACCTTGGCCGGGTCGTCGCTGACCATGCGCGTGTGCGCCCATTCGAAGGGCAGGGTGCGTTCCATCATCTGCTTGACGAAGGGCGAGGTGCGCAGCGCCTGCACGTATTCCTCGGCCGCCTTGGTGTCGTCGATGCGGTCCGCCTCGGCGGCGATGGTGGCCGCGTCGCCCTCGACGGGGCTGGTCAGCAGCAGCCGGGCCGGGTAGGCCGAGGCGCTGTTCCAGTAGCGGTCGAAATCCTGCGAGACATGGTCGACGACGGGGCCGATGGCCAGCACGTCCAGGTCGGCGAACAGCACGTCGCCGGCCGCGCCAAAATATTCATCACCCACATTGCGCCCGCCGACGATGGTGGCCTGGTTATCTGCCGTGAACGATTTATTGTGCATGCGCCGGTTGAGGCGGGAAAAATCCGTGGCAAAGGCCAGCGCGCGCGGCGCGCGGGGGACGAAGGGGTTGAACAGGCGGATTTCCAGATTGGGCTGCTTGCCCAGCATGGCCAGGGTCTGGTCCAGGCCCGCCGTGTTGTTATCGTCGAGCAGCAGGCGCACGCGCACACCCCGTTCGGCCGCCTGGCGCAGGGCGTCGAACAGCAGGGTGCCCGTGATGTCCTTGTGCCAGATGTAATACTGCACGTCCAGGCTGCGCTGGGCGGCGGCGGCCAGCAGGGCGCGCGCGGCAAAGGCGTCGCGCCCGTCGACCAGCGGGTAAATGCCGGAGGTGCCGGGATGCTGCGCCACCATGGGAGCGATGGCCGTGGCCAATTGGGTATGCTTTGTGTCGGCGATGACGCTGGAAGCCACGCGGCCTTCCAGCGAGGGCAGCGAGGCGCAGCCGGCGAGGATGGCGGACAGCAGCAGGGGCAGCAGCCGCCGGGTGGCGTTGCGGAAGGGAAGTGCTTGGGCGGGCATGGCGGGCTTTCATCGAGTTGCCCCGATGTTAGCAGATGCGCATGCCCGCACGCGGGCGAGGTGTTACAGTTGTTCCAGCGCGATCAGCTCGGCCACCGTCTGGCGACGGCGGATCAGGCGCGACGGGTGTTGATCATCGGCGCCATCGACCAGGTATTCGGCCGCATGGGGGCGGCTGTTGTAGTTCGACGACATCGACGCGCCATACGCGCCCGCGCCTTCGAAGACCACGTAGTCGCCCACCTGCGCTGCGGGCAGGAGTCGGGTTTCCACCACGCCGCCGTCGCGCTGGGTGAAGACGTCGCCCGATTCGCACAGGGGGCCGCCGACCACGGTGGCGCGCTGCGTATCGAGAGCGCGGCCGTCATGCGCGATGACCGACATTTCATGGTAGCTGCCGTACATGGCGGGGCGCATCAGTTCATTGAAGCCCGTATCGAGCAAGGTGAAATGGTTGCCGCCCATTTGCTTGGTGGCGCGCACTTCGGCCACCAGCAGGCCCGCGTCGGCCACCAGGAAGCGGCCCGGTTCGATTTCCAGGTGCACGGGATGGCCCAGGTGCGCCTCGATCTGCTTGCGCGCCGCATCCCACAGCTGGAAGTAGTGGCTTGTATCGACCGGTTGCTCGCCTTCGCGGTAGGGCACGGACAGGCCGCCGCCCGTGGAAATGGCTTCGATATCGTGGCCCATGTTTTTCACCAGGTCGACCATGGTGCCGCAGACGGTTTCCAGGTGGCTGTAGTCGACGCCCGAGCCGATGTGCATGTGCAGGCCGACCAGATGCAGGCCATGCGCGCGGATGACGGCCAGCGCCTCCGGCAGTTCTTCATGCCAGATGCCGTGCTTGCTGTTTTCGCCGCCCGTGTTGGTCTTGTTGCTGTGGCCATGGCCATAGCCGGGATTGATGCGCAGCCAGACGCGGTGGCCGGGCGACACGGGGCCCAGCTGGCGCAGCATGTCGACGGAGCCGCAATTGACTTCAATTTTTGCTGCCGCCACGCGCGCCAGGGTGGCGCGGTCGAACAGGTCGCAGGTGAACACCACGCCGGCCGCGCCATTCGTTTGCGCCGGCGTAAAGCCTGCCTGCAGCGCGCGTTCGATCTCGCCCAGCGACACCGCGTCCACGTGCACGCCGGCCTCGCGCATCAGGGTCAGCAGGTGGATGTTCGAATTGGCTTTTTGCGCAAAGCGCACGGTGTCGAATTGCGCCAGCTGGGCGATGCGCGCGCGGATGGTGGCCGCGTCATACACCCACAAGGGCGTGCCGTGTTCCTGGGCGAGTTGGGCGAGGGTGGCGTCTGGCACTGGTTTCATGGCGGTGGTCTTTGTCGTGTGATGGTGGTGTCGGAGGCGGTGTCGGATTGCGCGCTGTGCGCTAATCCGACCTACGTGCAGATCATGATGCGGGTTTTCTTTGTAAACATAAAATATCCATTTAGGTCTACCTTATTCATTTATGATATGGGCATGACTATCTCCTTGCGCCATATCGAAGTGTTCCGCGCCATCATGACGACGGGCAGCGTCACGGCCGCCGCCGCCATGCTGCACACCTCGCAGCCCACCGTCAGCCGCGAACTGGCGCGCCTCGAGCATTTGACGGGCTTGATCCTGTTCGAGCGCGAGCGGGGGCGTCTGCGCCCCACGGCCCAGGCGCTGCAGCTGTTCGAGGAGGTGCAGCGCGCGTATTTCGGCCTGGAGCGCATCGTCAGCACGGCGGCGGCCCTGCGCCAGTTCGACCAGGGACAGCTGTCGATCGCCTGTCTGCCCGTGTTTTCCCAATCCTTGCTGCCGCAGGCCTGCAAGCGCTTCGTCGCCGATTTTCCCAAGGTGAGCATCAGCATCACGCCGCAGGAGTCGCCGCTGCTGGAAGAGTGGCTGTCGGCGCAGCGCCACGATATCGGCCTGACGGAAGTGGGCAATGCGCCGCCGGGCACGGCGCTCGATACCTTGATGTCCGTCGATGAAGTGTGCGTGCTGCCCGACGGCCATGCGCTCGCCGGCAAGGCCGTGCTGCAGCCGGCCGACTTCGCAGGCCAGCCTTTCATCAGCCTGGCCGCCGTCGACCCTTACCGCCAGCAGATCGACGCCATCTTTGCGCAGGCGGGCGTGGAGCGGCGCATGGCGCTCGACACGCACAGCGCCGCCTCCGTGTGCGCCATGGTGCGCGAAGGCGTGGGCCTGGCCATCGTCAATCCGCTCACGGCCCTGGACTATGCGGGGCAGGGCTTGCAGATCCGCCGCTTTGGCGTGACCCTGCCGTTCACGGTGAATCTCGTGAAACCTTTGCACCGGCCCTTGTCGCAACTGGTCGCCCTGTTCGAGCAGGCGCTGCATGCGCAGGCGGCGGAAGTAAAAAGGCGCTTGCTGCAGCTGTGACGGCGCTTGTGGAGCGGCGGCGGTCAACAGAGTAAAATGGCGTTTTACTTATTCAAGCCTGATTACTTCGATGACCACAAACGCTACTCCCGTCCGTACCCGTTTCGCTCCCAGCCCGACCGGCTATCTGCACCTGGGCGGCGCCCGCACCGCTTTATACAGCTGGGCGTATGCCCGTCACTTCGGCGGCACTTTCGTGCTGCGCATCGAAGACACGGACGTGGAGCGTTCCACGCCGGAAGCCGTGCAAGCCATCATCGAAGGCATGAAGTGGCTGGGCCTGGACCACGACGAAGGCCCGTTCTACCAGATGCAGCGCATGGACCGCTACCGCGAAGTGGTGGCGCAGATGCTGG
This sequence comes from Janthinobacterium glycogeni, assembly GCF_051380725.1. Lineage (NCBI taxonomy): Bacteria > Pseudomonadati > Pseudomonadota > Betaproteobacteria > Burkholderiales > Oxalobacteraceae > Janthinobacterium > Janthinobacterium glycogeni. The sequence goes on from NZ_JBNYXP010000004.1 coordinate 330,264, forward strand.
CCGAGGGCACGGCGTATCACTGCTACTCGTCGCCGGAAGAAGTCGAAGCGATGCGCGAGCGCATGCGCGCCGCCGGTGAAAAGCCGCGCTACGACGGTACCTGGCGTCCGGAGCCTGGCAAGACCCTGCCGGCCGTACCGGCCGACCGCAAGCCCGTCGTGCGCTTCAAGAATCCGCTCGATGGCGATGTGACGTGGGACGACGTGGTCAAGGGCACGATCACGATATCGAACCGAGAGCTGGACGACCTGGTGATCGCCCGCCCGGACGGCACGCCGACCTACAACTTCTGCGTGGCCGTCGATGACTGGGACATGCAGATTACCCACGTGATCCGCGGCGACGACCATGTCAACAACACCCCGCGTCAGATCAACATCTTGCGCGCCATCGGCGCACCGCTGCCGCTGTACGGCCACCTGCCGATGATCCTCGGTGCGGACGGCGAAAAGCTGTCGAAGCGCCACGGCGCCGTCAGTGTGATGGATTACCCGGCGCAGGGCTTCTTGCCGGAAGCGATGCTGAATTACCTGGCGCGCCTGGGCTGGAGCCATGGCGACGATGAAGTGTTCTCGACCGAGCAGTTCTGCGAGTGGTTCAACCTGAACCACCTGTCGAAATCGGCGGCCCAGTTCAACAATGAAAAACTGGCCTGGCTGAACAACCACTATATCAAGCAGGCCGACAATACGCGCCTGGCCGATCTGGCGCGCCCGCAAATGGTCGCCGCCGGCGCCGTCTTTGAGGGCGCCCCGGACCTGGCGCAAGTGCTGGGCATGATGAAAGAGCGCGCCAACACCGTCAATGAACTGGCTGCCGCCTCGATGCTGTTCTTCCGCGAGCCGCAGCCGGAAGCGGAACTGGCGGCGCAGCACATCACGGATGCCATCAAGCCCGTGCTGGCGCAGTTTGCCGAGCGTATCGCCACGGTGGAGTGGAGCAAGGAAGCCGTCGCCGCCATGATCAAGGAAGTGCTGGCCGCCAACACCATCAAGATGCCGCTGCTGGCCATGCCTTTGCGTTTGATCCTGACGGGCCAGTTGCAGACGCCTGCCATCGACCAGGTGGTGGTGATCTTCGGCCGCGACACCGTGCTGGCGCGCCTGGCAAAGTGGCTGTAAGCATCGCGATCAAATCGCCGGAAAAACAGGGTGCGGAAACCGTCCCTATGAAAAGTTGCTCATAGACGAAAAAGGGTATTTGCAGAGTGAAACTTCTTTGCTATACTCTTGTTTCTGCACCAACGGGGGTATAGCTCAGCTGGGAGAGCGCTTGCATGGCATGCAAGAGGTCAGCGGTTCGATCCCGCTTACCTCCACCAGCAGCAAAATCGCAGTCAGGTTTTGTTAGTCGTTGAAGTGGTGCAGATGTTGTTGGGAAGTTCCGCGGTCCCCATCGTCTAGAGGCCTAGGACATCACCCTTTCACGGTGAGTACAGGGGTTCGAATCCCCTTGGGGACGCCAGGTAGTTGTGGTATAGTAGTGGCAGTTGTTTGTACTGATTGTTGTAAGTTCAGGCCCGTAAAAAGCGGAATCTGGATGGAAAGCAAGTAGTGGAACAAAGTCGCCAAGTGCGGCTTTTATTATTTCTGCGCCCGGGGGGTATAGCTCAGCTGGGAGAGCGCTTGCATGGCATGCAAGAGGTCAGCGGTTCGATCCCGCTTACCTCCACCAACAGCGCAGAAGTAAGGTGGTAAAACTGTAGTGCCGAGGTCCCCATCGTCTAGAGGCCTAGGACATCACCCTTTCACGGTGAGTACAGGGGTTCGAATCCCCTTGGGGACGCCAGTTCAGTCTGGTGTTGTAGTTGTAAAGAAGTAGCAGTGTTTCTGCGCCCGGGGGGTATAGCTCAGCTGGGAGAGCGCTTGCATGGCATGCAAGAGGTCAGCGGTTCGATCCCGCTTACCTCCACCAACAGCGCAGAAATCACATGATAATCAAAGTCGCCACGTGCGGCTTTTTTTATTTGCGTCAGCGGTTTCCTCGCTCGGGGGAATATGGCTAAGCTGTGAGCGCGCCAGCATGGCATGCAAGAGGTCAGTGCTTAGCTCCCGCAAACCTCCACCAACAGCGCAGAAATCACATGATAATCAAAGTCGCCACGGGCGGCTTTTTTTATCTGCATCAGCGGTTTCTTCGCTCGGGGGAATATGGCTAAGCTGTGAGCGTGCCAGCATGGCATGCAAGAGGTCAGTGCTTGGCTCCCGCAAACCTCCACCAACAGCGCAGAAATCACATGATAATCAAAGTCGCCACGGGCGGCTTTTTTTATCTGCATCAGCGGTTTCTTCGCTCGGGGGAATATGGCTAAGCTGTGAGCGCGCCAGCATGGCATGCAAGAGGTCAGGATTGGCTCCCGTAAACCTCCACCAACAGCGCAGAAACAGGCAGTGAATAAATCAAAGTCGCCCTGGGCGACTTTTTTTATTTCCGGGGCACTTATCGCCATACCCGGCAGGGGGAGTGTGGCGTAGGTCGGATTAGCGTAGCGTAATCCGACAGCACCATCTTCTGAAGCCAACATCCGTATCCATGCCGCCTCCACCAACAGCGCATAAATCACATGATAATCAAAGTCGCCCTGGGCGGCTTTTTTTATTTCCGGGGCACTTATCGCCATACCCTTCGGCGAGCGTGGCCAAGCTGTTAGCGCGTTGGCATGGCATGCAAGACGTCAGCGCTCGGCTCCCGCTGATGCCCATGCATGGGTTGTGCTGGAAGTCGAGGTGGCCAGCGGGCGGCGCATGGCCGGCCGTTATCAGCGTTCCGTTATGCTGCCCAGCGGTCGCGATAGATCGGCAGTGAAGTCGACATATTGGGTGGAAAGCCCGCGTAGCTGCTCGATCAGTGGACGGTTGTCTCCGCGCCGCCACTGAAAAGAATAGATTACCGGCGCTGGCATTTCGGCGGCGGCGAGCGGGAGCAGCAGACCCTGGTCAACCAGCTTTTGACTCCAGCCAGTGGGCAGTATGCCGATCCCGACAGAGGCAATCAGCATGCCGGCAATGGCCCCCCAATTATTGCAATTTATACGCTCAACGGCAGCGATGCCGTGAGCCAGTAGCCAGTCATCAATCAGCCGCGTGGTGCCAGCTGATGGCGGTAAGGCAACGATGGGCTGTCCAGCGTCAAGTAAATCGGCGGCGCCACGTAAGCCAGGCGGGCTGTCAGATACAGCCAGGGTTGGCGCGGCAAGCCAGATGAATTGTGCTTGGCTGACTGGTTGCGACAGGATGCCGTGGTGCGATGAGCGTCCGGCAATGATCGCAAAATCGAGCTCGCCCTTGGTGACACGGCTTTCCAGAACTGAGCCCACGTCGACATAGGGTTCGAGCGTCAATTTGGGATGCAGTGCCCGGACTTGCGCAATGAACTGCGGTAGCCAGGTCAGCGCGCTGAGTTCGCCAACACCAAAGGTGCAACGGCCAACTAGCCCGGCAGAGGGGGCGAAGGCGGTACGTATTGCGGCGGCGTCATCGAGCAGCGCCAGCGCGCGTGGCAGCAATGCCTGGCCTGCATCGCTGAGTACGGCGCGGTGGCCACTCCGGTCGAACAGATTGATGCCAAGCGCTTCCTCCAGTTCCGAAATGCGCTTGGAGAGAGAGGATACGGACAAATGCAGGCGTTCGGCGGCAATCGCAAAGTTGGCGCAGGTGGCGGCCCAGTAGAACGCTTCGAGTTGCTTTAAAGTCATGGACATCACTTGTTCTCTTTTTTCGAAATTAATTGTACATAATTTTTCGCTTTTATCTAAATTGTGGTTGATCAAAAATGCTTGACAGGGCAAATCGCGTCGGTGCCAGGCGTTGGGCGGGCGGCATATGCAGGCCCTCGCCCTTCGCCAAAGTGATGCATGTAGCAGTGAAATGACGAGTTTGCTATTTTTTGAGAGGCGCAATGAACAAGAAGCGTTATGCAGTTATCGGCGGGGGGATAAATGGCCTCGCAGTCGCACGTCAGTTATTGTTGGATTTTCCCGACGCCACGGTGGTGCTGTTCGAAAAGGAGGCGAGTGTCGCCAGTCATCAGTCCAGCCACAATTCCGGTGTGGTCCATGCCGGTCTGTACTATGAGCCGGGGGGGCTCAAGGCACGACTTTGCAGGCGCGGGGGCGAATTGATTGGCAACTATTGCCGCGACAATGCGATCCCTTACGACGAGTGCGGCAAAGTTGTCGTCGCGCTACAAGAGGAAGAGTTGCCTCGCCTGGAGGCGATTTATCGGAAAGCGCAGGCCAACGGTGTGCCTGGCGTGCGGCTGATCGGCTCAAATGAGCTGCGCGAAATCGAGCCCAACTGCATCGGCCTGGGCGCCTTGCATTCACCGAAAACGGCGATTGTCAGTTACGGTCAAATTGCGGCCCGAATCGCCGATGAAATCAGGGAACGTGGCGGGCGCATTTGTCTGAATTCGCCGGTTGAGCGCCTGCTTGAGCAGGGCGGCGAAGTACGGATCGAACTTGCAGACGGAGAGGTCTTCGATACGGTATTCGATCAGGCAATTGCCTGCGCGGGTTTGCAGTCAGATCGCCTGGCAGAGCGTTCGGGCGATCAGGACACGCCACGCATCGTACCGTTCTTCGGCCAGTATTACGTGATCGACGAGGCTTTCAAGTCGCATGTCAAAGGCTTGATCTACCCGGTGCCGGACCCGCGCTTTCCTTTCCTCGGGGTGCATTTCACAAAGCGTATCGACGGACAGATGACGATCGGCCCGAATGCTTTCATATCCTTCGGGCGCGAGAACTATGACGGCCGCAGCATGAACCTGGCCGACATCTTCAATTTTGCCAGCTACCCCGGCTTTTGGAAGTTTGCTGCCCGTAACCTGCCGGCGACGCTTCGGGAACTGAAGACTGTGGTCAGCGAGGCGAGCTTTGTCCGCGAGGCGGCGCGCTATGTGCCGACGCTTGCCTCGGTCGGTATTGTTCCGGCGGTTCGTGGGATCCGTGCCCAGGCTATGGAGGCCAATGGTGCGCTGGTTGACGATTTCGTGATTCGCCAACACGGCAATATTACCCACATCCGCAATGCACCGTCACCCGGGGCGACATCGTCGCTAGCCATTGCTGAATACATTGTGCGTGAAGTGATGAGGCGCTGAGTTTGCGTAGCGGACAACGTACGGTTGTTTGTCGCTCCCCAGCCAGCCCCAACTCGAACGCTCTAGGCGAAAAAGAAAAAAAATTAATTCATGAAGGAGACATTTTGAACATTCAAAAAACGGAACAGGAAACCCCGGCACAGACAAAAAGTCGTTTGCGCAAAGTGGCGGCAGCGACCATCGTCGGCTCAATGTTGGAGTGGTATGACTTTTATCTTTACGCGACGATGGCGTCGATTGTCTTCAGCAAGGTCTTCTTCGATACCTCGGACCCGGCGAATGCATCGCTGCAAGCCTTTGCCACCTTTGCCATCGGCTTTGTGGCGCGACCGATCGGGGGGCTGTTCTTCGGCTACTTCGGCGACCGCTACGGGCGCAAGAAAATGTTGTTCGTTACTTTCTGTATGATGGGCTTGTGCACGACCGCCATTGGCCTGGTCCCTTCCTACGCCAGCATCGGCTTTTGGGCGCCCCTGTGTCTGGTGCTGATCCGCATCGTGCAGGGCCTGGGTGCCGGTGCTGAACTGGCGGGGGCGGCGGTAACTTCCTACGAACATGCGGCCGACAACAAGAAGGGGCGACAAGGTGCGTGGCCTGCATTGGGGCTGAACCTTGGCCTGTTGCTATCGTCGCTGACCGTTTATCTGCTGACCGTCAATGGCGACAAGTTTTTGCTTGCCGACGGTTGGCGCATTCCCTTCATCCTCAGTTTCGTGCTGGTACTGGTTGGGCTCTGGGTGCGCGGGAGTCTGCCGGAAACGCCAGAGTATCACCACTTCGAGGAAAGCCATCGCCGGAAGAGGCCGTTCCGCGAATTGTGGAAAACCAATCTTAAGGGCCTGGGCGTCGTCTTCTTTGTCGCCATCGGTTACAACGCACTGAGCTATGTCTTCAAGACCTTCTCGCTGGCCTACCTGACCCAGTTCAAGGGCATTTCGGCCAGCGTGACATCGCTATCGGTGACACTGGCCAGTCTGGTCGCAATCTTTACCGTCCCGCTCTTCGGCTATCTGTGTGACAAGTTCAGCAGCAAGAAGCTGCTGATCGTCGGCGGCCTGCTGTCAGCATTGTTCGCGTACCCGTTCATGCAGTTGCTGGACAGCGGCGAGAACAGGCTGATTTACCTGGCGCTGATCGTCGGCACCGGGGTGCTGGCGCCGATGATGTTCGCCCCACAGGGCTCTTTCCTCAGTCGCCAGTTTGCCGTGCAAAACCGCTCGACGGGGGTCGGTTCGGGGCGTGAAATCGGCACTGCCATTGCCGGCGGTATTGCTCCGTTGTGGGCGTTATCAATGGCTGCCCAGTCTGCGACTCGTGACACGAGCGCAGTGGCCTTGATGCTCACGTGCTCCGGAGTGATCGTCGCATTGGCAGCATACTTCGACCAAGGTTATCGCTTCAGCCATTACAAGAACTGATGGTCAAGGCGGCGGGCCAAGCTTGCTCAGCTCCTCCCGCCGCCCAACCCTTGTATGACGTGGGTTTGGGCCAGTACAAACGAAGGGGGGCAAGAGGCTTTCCTTTTGCTTGTCTGGCTGCTGTTGCTGAGGACCTGTACCTCGCCCGCGCAGCCGATCGATTGCACATTGAGCAATCGCCGCCGGGAACGGCTTCCTCCATGGAAAATAAGATGCGCCCGCGGTTGATTTTGTGAATGGCCCCGTGCTATACTTCGCGCACGCTTTTTTGAGGGGCTAAGCAAAGCCTTCAACGAAGAGTCCGCTGAGAGTAGAGCCAGCACAGGTCCCCATCGTCTAGAGGCCTAGGACATCACCCTTTCACGGTGAGTACAGGGGTTCGAATCCCCTTGGGGACGCCAGGATTTAGTTGTAAAGTAAGATTGCAGTGCTGAACGGGCCTGACAAGTCAGGCTTTTTTTGTTTCTGCCATATCGCTGCAGTACCGGGTCAGGATGCGAAGTAATGCATTCAGGACAGATTTCTGTCCCCATCGTCTAGAGGCCTAGGACATCACCCTTTCACGGTGAGTACAGGGGTTCGAATCCCCTTGGGGACGCCAGATTCGCAAGCAGTCAGCAAGTAAAGTAACAGGTCGGGATGCGGAATAATGCATCTTGGACAGATTTTCTGTCCCCATCGTCTAGAGGCCTAGGACATCACCCTTTCACGGTGAGTACAGGGGTTCGAATCCCCTTGGGGACGCCAGACCGGCTGAATCAGCCAACAAAAAAGCCGCCTGGTAACAGCGCGGCTTTTTTGTTATTGGCCGCCATGCCCACGTTTTTCTCTTCCCCTTGACTATGCCACTACCTACCGATCGCGCACCATCCCTGGCCATCTTCTGCAAAGTCGTCGACAACTACGGCGATATCGGCATTTGCTGGCGCCTGGCGCGGCAGTTGAGCGGCGAGCATGGCGTGACCGTCACCCTGTGGGTCGATGATTTACCCAGTTTCCGGCGCATCTGCCCCGAAATCGACGCGAAGGCCGAGACGCAACAGGTGTCCGGCGTCACGGTGCGGCATTGGCGCGATCAAAATGGCGTGTTTGCGCCGGCCGATATCGCCGACATCGTCATCGAATTCTTTGCCTGCGACATTCCTCCCGGCTATATTGCTGCGATGGCGCAGTGTTCGCCGCATCCCGTGTGGCTGAACCTGGAAGGCTTGACGGCGGAAGAGTGGGTCGAGGGCTGCCATGCGCTGACGTCGCCGCGCCACGGCATGATCAAGCATTTCTTCTTTCCCGGTTTTACCGATAAGACGGGCGGCTTGCTGCGCGAAGCGGCGCTCGATGAAAAAAGGCTGGCGTTCCAGTCCGACGCGCCCGCCATGGCGGCATTTCTCGGGCAGTTCGGCGTCACGGCTGCAGAAATGTGCGCCTTGAAAATATCGCTGTTCTGCTACCCGTCCGCGCCCGTCGCCGAACTGTTTGCCGCCTGGCAGGCCGGGAAGGAACCCGTGACCTGCCTGGTGCCGGAAGGTGTCGCGTTCGACGCCGTTCAAGCGTTTATCGGCGACGATGCGGCGGTGCCGGGGGCGGCGCGCACGCGCGGCGCGCTGACCGTGCGCGTGCTGCCATTCGTGCCGCAAGACGATTACGACCGCCTGCTGTGGGCGTGCGATGTCAATCTTGTCCGTGGCGAGGATTCCTTCGTGCGCGCGCAATGGGCGGGCCAGCCGTTTCTCTGGCATATCTATCTGCAGGATGAAAACCTGCATCACGTGAAATTGCGCGCCTTCCTGCAGCGCTATGCGATGGACGCGGACGGCGCCATCGACAGCCTGGTGCGGGCGGCGCTGGCCTGGAATGGCGCCGGCGCGGACGCCTTGCCGTGGGCGCAGCTGTGGCCCGCATTGCAGGCCGATCTGCCGCGCATCCGGGCGCGCGCGCACGCCTGGCAGCGGCAGATGCAGGCTCTTGGCGATCTGGCAAGTAACCTGCTGGCGTTCGCTGGCGCGACGAGATAGGCGCTTGCCAAAAATTAAGGTAAAATGCCCGGTTATTTCTAACGTATTTTTAACCGATCAAACGCAAGCTTGCGGCGCTGATGGCGCACAGGCGGCAGATGGTCTTCATGCAACCCACTTTTTACGTACATTCCTATGAAACCCGCAAAAGAAATTCGTGTTGGCAATATCATCATGGTCGACAGCAAGCCAATGATCGTGTTGCGTTCTGATGTCAACGGTTCGAGCCGCACGGGCTTCACCTACAAATGGAAGATGAAAAATCTTCTGACGAACACCCCGATGGAAAACGTGTTCCGCGGCGACGACAAGTTCGACGTGGTTGTTCTGGATAAAAAGCCAGTGACGTATTCGTACTTCGCCGACCCGCTGTTCGTTTTCATGGACACCGAGTACAACCAGTACGAAATCGAAGAAGAAAACCTGGGCGATGCACTGCATTACCTGAAGGATGGCATGGAATGCGAAGCCATTTTCTACGACGGCAAGGCGATCTCCGTTGAGCTGCCTACGACCATCGCGCGTCAAGTGGTGTACTCGGAGCCTGCGGTCAAGGGCAACACGTCGGGCAACGTCCTGAAAGAAGCCAAGATCGAAAACGCCATCGACGCGCACCGCCACACCGTGCAAGTGCCGCTGTTCGTGGCACAGGACGACGTCATCGAAATCGACACCCGTACCAACGAATACAAGCGTGTCGTGCGCAACTGATTTGCCCCAGCGCCTGACCATCAAGAAACGCTGCCTTCGGGCGGCGTTTTTTTTGCTTGAAAAATAATTCCTTTCAACAACAATTGAGTTGCAAGGACTGCTATGCTATGGCTAGTACATTATTGCGTTAGAAACACTGAGGTTTCCTGGAGATACGATGCAGCGCAGTCAGATGTTACGCAGTGGCGCGTCCCGGGGCGTGTCGCGCCCCGTACTGGCCCGTGCCACGGCGCCCGCCAGCCCCATGGCCCATTTGCTCGACGCAGGCGTCTTGCCGCAACAGCAGATGATGCAGGCAGGCAAACTCAGTTCCCATGCGCTGACGTCGCAGTACCTGGCGCGCATCCGCTCGCTGTGCAGCATCGGCGCGCGTGCCTATGCCGGCATTGAAATCAATCCCGACGCGCTGAAAATTGCGCTGGAAATGGACCGTGAGCGGCAGGTGCACAAGGTGCGCGGCCCCTTGCATGGCATCCCCATCGTCCTGCGCGACAATATCGCCACGGGCGACCGCATGAAGACGCGCACGCAGGCGCCCCTGGCCACGCATGCCAGCTGCGATTCCTTTGTGGCGGCGCGCTTGCGCGCGGCCGGCGCCGTCATCATCGGCAAAAGCAATTTGCGCCAGTGGGCCGCCGTCAGCGTGCCGCATGCCAGTGCCAGCTGGGCCGGCCTGACCATCCTGGCCGTCGACAGCGCGGCGGACGGCTCCATCGTCGCGCCTGCTTCAAACTGCGGCCTGGTCGCCATCAAGCCCACGGGCAGGGCCGCCGGCGGGCAGGGCGGTGAGCCAGCCACGGCAGGACCGATGGCGCCCAGCGTGCGCGAGGCTGCCTGGCTGCTCGCCGCGCTGACGGGCGAGCGCCTGGCCGATGGCTTGGCGCTCGACCTTGCGGGCTTGCAAGGGCGCCGCATCGGCGTGGCGCGCAGCCTGTTCGGCCTGTGCGCCGAAACCGATGCCGTGATCGAGCAGGCGCTGCTGGTGTTGCGAGAACAGGGCGCCGAACTGATCGAGCCGCCGCACGCGTCCGTGTCTGGCGGCATCGAAGCGCTGCTGCGTTCGCATGCGCTCGATGCGCTGGTGGGGCCGACCTGCCATGGCGTATCGCCGCAGTCCGACTTGCCGCATATCACGGTGCCTGCCGGCATGGCCGGAGGATCGCCGGTCGGCTTGTCCTTCATCGGCCCGGCCCACGGCGACCTGCCGCTCATTGCGATGGCGTATGCCTACGAGCAGGCGACCTTGCACCGGCGCACGCCCGCATTGCCATCGAGCATCACCCTGGCGCTGCGTTGACCATGATGATTCCTTTCGTTTTCTTTCGATAAACTATGCTTGCAACTTTGCTGCTGAGTACGGCCGCGGCCGCCGCTTCCCTCCCTTTTGATGCCGCGCAATTGTCCGGCAGCTGGTCCGACAGCGTGAATACGAACAGTGTGTGCGAAGAAGCGCGGCACTTTACGCGCATGCAGCTGTCTGACGATCATCAGCGGCTGGCGATCTTCAACGACCGCACGTGGAAAAGCAAACTGGGCGAAACCAACCGCTTTGCCGCAACGGTGGTGGCGGAAACGGAGCGCAGTCTGACCTTGCGCTATGACAATGAAACCCGCCTCAATGCCGCCGGCAAGCTGGTGGAATGGCAGTTGATCATCGTCGCGCCGGGCGTATACCGCTGGCGCGAGACGGGCTGGCCGGAAGGCAAAGTCAACGGCGTGGTCGGCATCCGTTGTTCTCCCTGAGGCGCGCGCACAAGCATGCCATTCTGCTATGCTTCCGGCATTGCACTAGGCTTTTAGGAGATTGAATGTCTGTACGTTTGCTTTTACCCGTGTTCCTGGGCGCCGCCGTGGCGCTGGCTGCCGTGCCGGCACAAGCGCGTACGCCCAAACTGTCGCTGATCGAGCAGGCGCAAAGCTGCGACGGCGGCCACACCTGCCCGTATTTTCCCGACGTCTACAAGGCGGATTTCGCCTTTCGCAAGGCCTTCAATGAGGGTTTGAAAAAGGCGGGCCTGAAGCGGCAGCGCTGGGTGCCGAACGGCGTGGCCAGCCCGCTCAAGCCCGTTGAGATCGACGGCAAGGCACGCCTGCTGAGCAGCGTCTGCGAACCGCACAATTGCGGCCACCGCTATTCCATTTTGTACGACCCCGTCGCGCGCAGCATGACGGGCGTGTATATCGGCAGCGATGGCAAGGGCGGCTCGCGCACCGTGTACTTCGGCGAGCCCAGCATCGCCGAAGCCGACTTGCTGTACAAGAACTGATGCACGCGCCGCTACGCATTTCCAGCGAGCGCGGCGAGCTGGACGTGCCCCTGATCCACCGCTACCTGAGCGAGCAGTCGTACTGGAAGCGCGGCGTGGCGATCGAAACGGTGCGCAAGGGGATTGCCAACGCGCTGTGTTTCGGCGGCTATGTGGGCGGCCAGCAAGTGGCGTTCGCCAGGGTCATCACCGACTACACGGATTTTGCCTACCTGCGCGACGTGTTCGTGCTGCCGCCATACCAGGGGCGCGGCTACGGCAGGCAGATGGTGGCCGCCGTGCTCGGCGATGAGCGCTTGCGCGATGTCGCCTGGATGCTGGGCACCGATGACGCGCATGGCCTGTATGCGGGCTTTGGCTTTGCGCCGCTGGAGGCGCCGCAAAAGTACATGCGCCGCCCCGCGCCGTGAGAATTATCAAAACAACCTTTAGGTGTCAAGAGAACTATTAACATTATTGTACGTAATAATGTTGCATTGATAATGACGTCGTGTCATTATGCGCGCTCTGCAGCGTGCGTTGCTGGTGCTGTGCTTTGCCTTCGCCCCTGGGCGGGGCGAAGGTGGTGAGCGGTCCGATTGGTCGTCCCTGGCACGTTTTCTCGTCACTTTAAAGGAATACATCATGAAACAATATGGCGCCGAATTTCTCGGCACGTTCTGGCTGGTACTGGGCGGTTGCGGCAGCGCCGTGCTGGCCGCCGCCTTTCCCGGCCTTGGCATCGGCTTTGCCGGCGTAGCGCTGGCGTTTGGCCTGACGGTGCTGACCATGGCTTACGCCATCGGCCACATCTCGGGTTGCCACCTCAATCCTGCCGTCTCGATCGGCCTGTGGGCCGGCGGCCGCTTTCCCGCCAGCCAGTTACTGCCTTACATCATCGCGCAAGTGCTGGGCGCCATCGTGGCCGGCGGCGTACTGTATGTGATCGCCAGCGGCCAGGCCGGTTTTGATGTCAGCAAGGGCTTTGCCTCGAACGGCTTCGGCGCCCATTCGCCGGGCGGGTATTCGATGCTGTCGGCGCTGGTCATTGAAATCGTGCTGACGATGTTCTTCCTGATCGTCATCCTGGGCGCCACCGACAAGCGCGCACCGGCCGGCTTCGCCCCGTTGCCGATCGGCCTGGCGCTGACCCTGATCCACCTGATCAGCATCCCCGTCACCAATACTTCCGTCAACCCGGCCCGCAGCACGGGCGTGGCCCTGTACGTGGGCGACTGGGCCACGAGCCAGCTGTGGCTGTTCTGGCTGGCACCCATCATCGGCGCCTTGCTGGGTGCGCTGGCCTACCGCTTGATTGCTGGCGAAAAAGAGTAGGTCGGCTTAGCCCGCAGGGCGTAAGCCGACAATGCCGACAGCGTAGCTTGTCGGCTTACGCGCGGCCTTGCCATGCTAAGCCGACCTACGGTGGCGTCCATCATTGGCGCCTTGTCCGGTGCGCTGGCATCGTCGTAGGTCGGCTTAGCCCGCGCAGGGCGTAAGCCGGCAATGCCGGCAAACGACTTGATGAAAGCAGCCCACGGGCTGCTTTTTTTTTGTTTAGTCGGCGGCGCGCCATTCGCTCAGGTAATGCTGCGGCGTGCGGCCCAGGATGCGGCGGAACATGGCGCTGAAGGCGCTGGGGCTGGCGTAGCCCAGCGCATAGGCGATGGCGGCCACGCCTTCGCCCCGGTCCAGGCGGCAGAAGGCCTCGGCCAGGTGGACTTGCTGCAGCCATTGGCGGTAGTGCAAACCCGTTTCCTTCGGGAATAGGCGGATCAGGGTGCGCGCGCTGGCGCCCGCATCCTGCGCCCAGTCCTCGATGCTGCGCCGGCTGCCTGGCGCGTCCATGATGGCCGAGCACACGGCCACCAGGCGGCGGTCGCGGGGCCAGGGGATGGCCAGGGGCACGGTATCGGCCGCCGCCAGTTCCGACAGGATCAGGTGTGCCAGCCAGTCGCCGCGCCCCGCCAGCGCATATTCGATCGGTTCGGCCAGCAAGGCCAGGATCAGCTCGCGCAGCAGCCGGCTCACTTCCAGCACCTTGCAATCGGCGCCATACTGGGCCGCCACCTGCGCATCGATGTACACGGTACGCATGCTCAGTTCGCTCAAGATGTGGACTTCATGCACGACGCCCACGGGGATCAGCAGGGCGCGCCGCGGCGGCAATATCCACACGCCGTGCCCGGTGGAGACGCGCATCACGCCTTCCGTCGCATACAGCAGTTGCGCCCGCACGTGGCTGTGCGGCGCCGTGTAGTCGCCGGCCGCATATTGCCTGGACATGGCCGTCACGGGCCGCGGCACGTGCTGGTAATCGTGCGAGCTGGTGCTGCGGCTGAACGGCACGCCATCGGGGTGGGTCTGGACGGATTGGTGGGTGTACATATGGATCGTCGGATTGTCACCGGATTGTCACTTAGTTGTCACTTGGGCGACGATTATTGGAAGTTATCAGTTCAGTGACCATACTATACTGGCTTCTTTGCCGGGCTGCCCGCCGTGCCCGATTATTGCGGATGACACATGCATACAACCACAACTGCCCCAGCATTGGCCAAGTCCGTGCCGGCGGCTCCCTCGCTTCATAGTTCCCAACAACAATCCGGTCTGGCCATGCACATCCTGGGCGCCGTCGCCTTCGTGCATTTGCTCAATGATCTGATCCAGGCATTATTGCCGTCGATTTATCCGATGCTGAAAGCCGAGTTTTCACTCAGTTTTACCCAGGTCGGCCTTATAACCCTGACGTTCCAGTGCACGGCCTCCTTGCTGCAGCCCTGGATCGGCTTGTACACGGACCGCCGTCCGCTGCCGTTCCTGTTGCCGGTCGGCATGTGCTTTACCCTGGCCGGCGTGCTGATGCTGTCCGTCGTCTCGACTTTTCCGACCCTGCTGCTCGCCTCGGGCCTGATCGGCGTCGGTTCCTCGACTTTCCACCCGGAAGCGTCGCGCGTGGCGCGCATGGCGTCGGGCGGGCGCTATGGCTTTGCCCAGTCCCTGTTCCAGGTGGGCGGCAATGTCGGTTCCGCGCTGGGGCCGTTGCTGGCGGCCGCCGTCATCGTGAACCGCGGCCACGGCAATGTCGCCTGGTTCAGCTTGCTGGCCGTGCTGGCCATCGGCGTGCTGTACAAGGTCAGCCAATGGTACAGCGGCCACCTGGCCAGCTTCAAGCCGAAGGCGGGCGGCCATGGCCCGAACTTGTCGCGCAACAAGGTGTTGAAAGCGCTGGGCGTGCTGGCCCTGCTGGTGTTCTCGAAGTACATCTACATGGCCAGCCTGTCGAGCTACTACACGTTTTATCTGATCGACAAATTCCAGCTGTCGCTCGGCGATGCCCAGCTCTACCTGTTCCTGTTCCTCGCCGCCGTGGCGGCCGGCACCTTCATGGGCGGCCCCATCGGCGACCGCATCGGCCGCAAGCGCGTGATCTGGATTTCCATCCTGGGCGCCGCGCCGTTCACCCTGCTGCTGCCATACGTCGACCTGTTCTGGACGGCCGTCTTGACGGTCATCATCGGTTTCGTGATTTCTTCCGCGTTTTCCGCCATCGTCGTCTTCGCGCAGGAACTGGTGCCGGGCAAGGTGGGCATGATCGCGGGGATTTTCTTTGGCC
The DNA here is from genome assembly GCF_051380725.1 of Janthinobacterium glycogeni. Classification (NCBI taxonomy): domain Bacteria; kingdom Pseudomonadati; phylum Pseudomonadota; class Betaproteobacteria; order Burkholderiales; family Oxalobacteraceae; genus Janthinobacterium; species Janthinobacterium glycogeni. The sequence goes on from NZ_JBNYXP010000004.1 coordinate 345,370, forward strand.
TGATGTTCGGCGTGTCCGGCATCGCGGCCGCCGCCATGGGCCACCTGGCTGATATCTCCGGCATCGCCTATGTGTATAAAATCTGTTCCTATTTGCCGCTGCTGGGCATCCTGACGGTGCTGCTGCCGCAGATCGAGCAGGCGAAAAAATAGGCCAGCGTCGCGGGAGGGCTTGACGGCCCGCCTGCGTACATGCGATATTCGTCCCATGACCACTTTCACCCTCACTCCAGTTTCTGCATCCGGCGCCGCTGCTGCGCTGTGTCCGTGCGCCTGGCCCCGTGAGGATGCGGCTGCGCGCCGCTGACGTTTTACTCCTCATTCGATGGCCACAGTGTTGAAAAACCTGTGGCCATTTTCTTTTTCCGCAGCGTTAATGAAAGCTCCGCATGACACTTCATCTGTACGATACCTATGCGCGCAGCCTGCGCCCGTTTGAACCCATCGCCCCGGGCCAGGCTGGCCTGTACGCCTGCGGCCCCACGGTCTACGATTACGCGCACATCGGCAACCTGCGCACCTATCTGTTCGTCGACGGCTTGCGCCGCGCGCTCGCGTTCAACGGCTTGCAGGTGCGCCACGTGATGAACATCACGGACGTGGGCCATTTGACGTCGGACGCGGACAGCGGCGATGACAAGATCGAAGCGCGCAGCGCCCGCAGCGGCAAGTCGGCCTGGGACATCGCCCTTGAATTTACCCGCGCGTTCGAGGACGATCTGCGCCAGTTGAATATCCTGCCGCCCACCGTCTGGTGCCGCGCCACCGACCACATCGCGGAACAGATCGATTTCATCCGCGACCTGGAAGCGAAGGGCTATACCTACCGCACGGACGACGGCATCTATTTCGACACGACGCGCCAGGACAGTTACGGCAAGCTGGCGCGCCTGAAGCGCGACGGCCTGCAGGCGGGGAAAAGGGTGGATATTGGGGAAAAACGCGACATTTGCGACTTCGCGCTGTGGAAGTTCAGCGGCGTGCCGGGACAGCGGCAGATGGAGTGGGACAGTCCGTGGGGCCTGGGTTTCCCGGGCTGGCACATCGAATGCTCGGCCATGGCGGAAAAGCACCTGGGCACGTATTTCGACATCCATTGCGGCGGCGAAGACCACGTGGCCGTGCACCACAGCAACGAGATCGCGCAAACGGAAGCGCGCCACGGCACGCGCCTGGCCAACTTCTGGCTGCACGGCGCCTTCCTCAAGACCCAGGATGCGAAGATGTCGAAATCCTCGGGCGACTTCCTGCGCCTGCAAAGCCTGGCGGAGCAGGGCATCGATCCGCTGGCCTACCGTTACCTGTGCCTGGGCGCCCACTACCGCAGCAGCCTCAATTTTACGGACGAGGCCTTGCGCGCCGCCAGCAGCGGCCTGGCACGCTTGCGCGTGGCCGTGCATGGCCTGGGGGATGCGGACGGCGAGGCCGATGCGACATGGCTGGCGCGTTTTAGGACCTGCATCAACGATGACCTGAATTATCCGCGCGCGCTGGCCGTGGCCTGGGAGCTGCTGAAAAGCGCGCTGCCCGATGGCGTGAAAAAGGCCACCATGGCCCGCTTCGATGCGGTTCTGGGACTCGATCTGCTGGCCTGGCAGCCGGCGCAGGTGGAAGTGCCGCAGCCGGTGCTGACGTGGCTGGCGGAACGGGCCAACGCCCGCGCGCAGCGCCAGTGGGCCGAGGCGGACCGCTTGCGCGAATTGGCGCGCGCGGCCGGCTACGACATCGACGATACGCCGCAGGGCCAGCAGGCGCGTCCCCTGTGAGCGTGTGGCCGTATCTGCGGCGGCCATGCATAATGGCCGCATGATAAACGCGGGAGATGCCGTGAAGCGTGGCGTGTTGTTATGGAGTTGCTGTCTTGCCTTTTCTGCCGCGCAGGCGGCCGGCGAGTGCCCGGGCTTTCCCGTGCTGGCCACGTCGAGCGAGGCGCTGCTGGCGCAAGTGCGCGCGCTGCCGCCCGTCGGCATCGACCGTGAGCGGCAGGCGTGCGCGCCGGCGACCGTCATCGATTTCGCCTACAGCGGCGGCACCCTGTGCCGCTTTGGCGGCGAGGTCGATGCGGCGACAGCCGCCGTCACGCGCCTGGCCGATGGCGGCGAACTGGTCGAATACCTGTATCTGTTCCCGTATGCGCCGGCCACGCACGCGCGCTTGCTGGCGCTGCTGGCCGCGCGGTTTACGCCGGTCGACAAGGCGGCCTGGCCGGCCTTTCTGCAAGGTGCGGCGCCGGGCAAGGAAACCACGGCCCTGTTCACCCATGGCGGCTACTATATTTCGCTGGGCAAGCCCGCCGAAGGCGACCCTGCGGACTGGTATTCGAACGTGATCTTTGAAAAGATGGATAAACCTGCGCTGGGCGTGCGCAAGGCGTGCCGCGAGGGGCGCGATGGCTGAAGCGGACGCCTTTCCGGCGGCATTGGCCGGCGCCCTGGCGCAGCTGCTGCCCGCCCTGGGAAACAGCCGGGCACACCCGCCTTTTGCCGTGTATCAGAATGGCGAGGCCTTGCTGATCCCGACGCGCACTTATTACGACCGCGAGCGGCTGCTGGCCTGTACGCGGCTGCCCGGCGACGCGGGCGTGATCGCCCTGTGCCTGGGCACGCGCCACCACGACGGCCATCTGCGCGAAGCGTGTGTCAGGCAGCTGTTGCGGCAGGAGCGCGCGTGGACGGTGCCGTTCGTCGTGCACCTGTGCGGCGAGTACGTGCTGGAGATCGTCGAGAGAATCGGCGCGGCGCTGCCGGCCTGGAATGCGCAGGCGCTGGCGCGCTACCTGCGGGAGAACCCAGCGTATCTCGATACGCTGGAGCGGCGCGCCATCAGCTACTGGAACTGCTACTACCGCTGGCGCTATCCCGTGTGGGAAGATTATCCGGGACGCAGGACCATGGCGGTCCTGCGGGAACTGCAAGAGCTTAGGCCTCGATAAAGCGCATCTTGAAGCTGCGGCCCTTGATGTTGCCGAAGTCGCGGCCCAGGGTATTGCCCGCATTCAGGCGCTTGAAGGCCGCTTCTGCCACCTTGCGGTCGAGCGCCACGTAGGTCATGAACTCGAATACGTTGATCTTGCCCACCTGCTCCTTGGTGAGGCCGGCATCGCCCGTCAATGCGCCCAGCAAGTCGCCCGGGCGCAGCTTGTCCTTCTTGCCGCCCATGATGCACAGGGTGACCATCGGCGCCGGCAGCGCCTCCATTCCGTCATCTTCCGCCAGTTCCTTCAGGTCGTGCCATTCGGCGGCGCTGTTCTGGTACTGCTCGATCAGCTTGACCCATTTTTTCTCGTTCGGTGCGCACAGCGACAGGGCCAGGCCCTTCTTGCTGCCGCGGCCCGTGCGGCCGATGCGGTGGATATGCACTTCCGTGTCTTTCGAGACGTCGACGTTGATCACGGCGCCCAGGTCGGAAATATCGAGGCCGCGCGCGGCGACGTCGGTGGCCACCAGCACGGAGCAGCTGCGGTTGGCGAACAGCACGAGGATTTCATCGCGCTCGCGCTGTTCCAGCTCGCCGTACAGGGCCAGCGCGGAAAAGCCCTGCTGGCGCAGTTCCTCGGCCAGTTCGCGGCAATGCACCTTGGTGTTGCAGAAGGCCAGCGTGGATTCCGGCTTGAAGTGCTTCAGCAGCTTGCCGACGGCGCTGTTGCGCTCGTCGAAGCCGATTTCATAGAAGCGCTGCTCGATCTTGTCGTTGTCGTGCTGCGCCTCGACCGTCACTTCCAGCGGATTGACGAGGAACGACGCCGTGGCGCGGCGGATGTCTTCCGGGTACGTGGCCGAGAACAGCAAGGTCTGGCGGCGCGCAGGGCAGGCGCTGACGATGCCGGCGATTTCCTCGTAAAAGCCCATGTCCGTCATGCGGTCCGCTTCATCGAGCACCAGGGTCTGCACGTGGTTCAGGTTGATGGTGCCGCGGCCCAGGTGGTCGCGCAGGCGGCCCGGCGTGCCGACGACGATGTGGGCGCCGTGTTCCAGCGAGGCGATTTGCGGGCGCATCGGCGCGCCGCCCGTCAGGGTCAGGATCTTGATGTTGCCGGCCGCGCGCGCCAGGCGGCGCAATTCATTGGCCACCTGGTCGGCCAGTTCGCGCGTGGGGCACAGCACCAGGCCCTGCACGGCAAACCATGCCGGATTGAGCTTGTGCAGGATGCCGATGCCGAAGGCGGCCGTCTTGCCGCTGCCTGTTTTCGCCTGGGCGATCAGGTCGCGGCCATCGAGTACCGCCGGCAGGCTTTGCGCCTGGATGGTGGTCATCTCGTGGTAGCCGAGCGAGTCCAGGTTGGCCAGGAAGGCGGGTGTCAGCGGCAGGCTGGCAAAGGAAGTGGTGGTGTCAGTGGTGGTGTTCATAGGGGCGGAGCCGGTAAAAAGCGGGTGGATGGGCACAGTCTACAGGCGTTCTACGCCCTTGTGCGGATGGTGGTGTGGAAGCCGGCGGCAAACGGCCGCCCGCGTGTGGTATTAATTGTCGGGCGCCCAGATGGGCAAGCCGGTCAGATCCAGGCCGGCGTCGCGCGTCCATACGGGCAGGCCCGTGGCGTCGGTCGGCTCCAGCAATTCGAGCTGTACCTGCTTGAGCGCCACCTTGCGCGCGCGCGCGCGGCGCTGTGGCTCCGGCGCCGGCTCTGGCGCTTCGTGCGCTGGCGGCGGGCCGAAACCGGGCAAGTCGATGGTGGCGTTGTCTTTTTTATCTCTCATTTCTGAACCTCTGGTCCCTGGCCGCGAAAAAATGGCGCCGGGGAGCGGGCAAAAAGCTGTCCGCTGTGTGAATACTCTGTGCGTCTCGTCCACAAAACAAAAGCCCGGCTACTGGAGTCGGGCTCATTGTTGGAACAACCGTCAGGAATACCTGTCCTGCGGATTTAAGTGCGGCACGCAGTGTATCACAGGCGTGCCGCATTGTGGGAGGCTTAGCGGAAGCTGAGGGCGCCCGTCAAGTCGCCCGGCGGCAGCGCGCCGCGTGAGGCGAACGCGTCATTACGCACCTTCAAGCCTTCGAGCAGCGGCAGGTCGTGCAGGCGCGTGATCAGGCGCAGGATCGACGTCGTGTCGTAGAAACTGTGGTCGACGGCGCCTTTCTTCGCGTATGGCGAGACGACGATGGCGGGAATGCGCGTGCCCGGACCCCAGCGGTCGCCCTTCGGCGGCGCCACGTGGTCCCACCAGCCGCCGTTTTCATCGAAGGTGATCACCACGATCATGTCCTTCCACTGCGGCGACTCCTTCAGATGCTGGATGACGTTGGCCACGTGCTGGTCGCCCGACTCGATATCCGAGTAGCCGGCGTGCAGGTTCAGGTTGCCCTGCGGCTTGTAGAAGGTCACGGCCGGCAGCTTGCCCGCCACGGCGGCGGCGAGGAATTTGTTCGAAATCGGGCTGTCGCCCGTGCCGCCGTCGCGCAGATGCTCGGCGCGCGCGGCCGTGCCAGGCGCGAACTGCTTGAAGTAGTTCAGCGGCTGGTGGTGGAACTGGAAGTTCGGCTTGCTGCCGCCGCCCTTGTGGTCGAGCGCCGCTTGCCAGCCGCCGCCATACCACGCCCAGCTGACGCCCTTGCGCGACAGCAGGTCGCCGATGGTGTCATAGGTTTGCGGCGGCAGGGTATTCGCATCGGCCGGGTCGGCGTGCAGCGGGTCGCCGTCGAAGGCGGGGCGGACATAGCTCGGTTGATACGGCGGCGCCATGGTGTTGACGGCATAGCCGTCCGGCGTGATGGCGCCGTCGTTCACGTACTTCGGCTTGCCGTCCAGCGCGGAAGGCGGGCAGTCTTCCGCGATGGCCAGGCGCACGCCTTGCGGGCCGTCGGACAGCACGGCGATCTTTTTCTTTGCCGCCGTCCCGGACGCGTTGAAGTATTCGTTGGCGCGGCCCGTCACCAGGAACTGGTGGTTCATATAGGAGCCGCCGAAGGCCGCCATGAAGAAGTTGTCGCACAGGGTGTACTGTTCGGCGATCTGCCACAGGTTCAGGTTTTTCGACGTTTCGCCGTAATGGCCCATCACCAGGCCGCCGCTGTCGGCCCACGCGGCAAAGCCGTCGTTCTTGCCGCCGTTGATCTGCATCTGGTTGTTATAGAAGCGGTGCACGAGGTCGCGCGTGATGATGCTCTCGGGCAGGGGCTTGCCGGCCGCGTCGCTCAATTTGTAGGGCGCGTTCGGCAGGCCGGCAATCTGGTCTTCCTTGATCAGGTAATCGATGCCGCCGATATTCTGCTGGTTCGGCACCAGGCCGCCCCAGATCTTCGGCAGGGTGGCCAGCGGCTTGCCGTCGCGGTCCATCTGCTGCGCCTGTTCCGCCGTGACGGCGGACAGGGGCGCGCTGGTGCCGGGGAAGTTGGCAAACAGGTTGTTGAAGCTGCGGTTTTCCAGGTAGATCACGACCACGTTCTTGACGTGCGCCTTGAGTTTCGCGTCGAGCGAACCCTTGGCAATGGTCTTCCTGGCTGGCGCGGCGTCGGCCAGCGCCGGCAGGCTGGCGGTCAGGCCGACTGCGGAAGCGGCCTGGAAAATGCGCCGGCGCGAGGGATTGGCGGGTTGGTCGGCCGGATCGGCTGGCAGGGCGGGGGCGAGGTCCTTCACACATTCTCCTTGGGTGTCTCTATGGGCACGGGCGTTGGCGGCAATGGCCGGCAACGCCCGTGAAGCGGGAAAATTGTATCACCGGCCCTGTGCCAGTGCGAAATATTCGGCCCGCCCTAGAACTGGTAGCGCACCTTCAATGCGACCTTGCGCGCCGGGCCGTACATGCCCGAGTACCACCAGTCCGACACGGAAGCCGTGTACTGCTTGTCGAACAGGTTGGCCACGTTCACGGTGGCAGAGAGCTTGTCGTTGACGTCGTAGCGCGCCATCAGGCTGGCTACCGAGTACGCCTTCTGTTCCCAGTGCAGGGTGCTGTTGATCTGCCACGCGTCGATGTCGGAATGCACGCGGCTTTGCCAGTTCACGCCGCCGCCCACCGTCAGGCGATGCAGCTCGCCGGGCAGCCGGTAAGTGGTCCACAGTTTCACCAGGTGGCGCGGGAAGGTGGTCAGGATCGCCTTGCCGGTATTGTTTTCCGTCTGGCTGTAGGACCACGAAGCCGAGATGTTCCAGTCCGGCGTCAGGGCGCCCGTCGCTTCCAGGTCTACGCCCTGGGTCCTGGCGCCCTTGATGGTGCGGTTGGCGGGATTGTTCGTGCCAGGGACGGTGTAGCCGGGGTCCGATTCGGCCAGGTTGCTTTGGCGGATCTGGTACAGCGCGGCCGAGGTGTTCAGGCGGCCATCGAGCCAGCCGCTCTTCACGCCCGCTTCCAAGGTCTTGCCCTCGCGCGGCGCCAGCAGCTTGCCATAGCGGTCTTGCGATGCTTGCGGCTGATGGATGGTGGAATAACTGGCGTAGGCGCTGTGCGTGCCGTCGATGTCGAACACCAGGCCGCCATACGGCGTGACGACGCGGCTTTCCGAGGCTGGCGACGCGCTGTAAAAATTCACGGAAGGCGCGTCCGAGATGTAGTTCTCGCTGTAGCGCAGGACCTTGGCGCCGGCGATCAGTTTCAGGCGCTCGGACAGGTTGAAGCGACTGGCCGCGTAGGCGCTGGCCTGGCGGCGCGTGCTGTCGTAGATGACGGTGGTGTCGCCAAACACGGGCGTTGCCGTGCGATTCCAGCGGTACAGGTTGGCGGGCGTGTTTTCGATGCCCCTGTCGAAACGGCCATCGGTCTTGCTCTGGAATTCGCTGTAGTCCATGCCCAGCACCAGTTCGTGCTGGCGGCCGAAGGCGCTGAAGGGGCCGCGCACATTGACGTCCACGCTGTTGACCTGGAGCTGGTAGTCGCGGTAGTCGGCGTTCAGCAGCAGGCCATCGCCCGTGGCCTGGTCGGGGAAGCCGCCACTGACGTTCAGGTAGACGGCGCGCTCTTCCTGCGACGATTGCACACGGTTGGCCGAGATTTTCAGCTTCCAGTCGTTCGCCAGCGCGTGCTCCACGGTGGCGAAGAGGTCGGTTGAATTGGTGTCGAAGCGGTTCGACCTGGCCGCCGGGCTGAAGGAGCGGGGCAGGTCCGTCATGGCGCCATTGCTGTAGAACAGGGGGAAGCCCAGGTAGGACAGGGAACCGTCCGAGCGCTTGCGCTGGTGCGTCACGCCGGCCGTCAGCTTCGTGTCGCTTGACAGGTCCGCCTCGACCACGCCGTAGACCACTTTCTTGTCGCGGCTGTAGCCGTCGATGATGCTGTCGCCTTCCTCGTACACGGTCACCAGGCGGCCGCGCAGCGTATGCGCTTCGTTGAGCGGACCGGCAACGTCGGCCATGGCGCGCCGTTCATCGTAGGAACCCAGTTCGGCCTCGACGGAGGCCTGGAACTGCGACGTCGGCTTCTTGCGCACCATGTTGATGGCGCCCGAGGCGTCGCCCGCGCCCGTCATCAGGCCCGAGGCGCCGCGCAGCACTTCGATGCGGTCGTACAGCGCCATGTCGGCCAGGCTTTGCGACGGTATCGCGTCGAGGCCCAGGTTTTCCGAATGCGTGCTGACGCCGTCGAGCTGGTAATTGGTGATCGAATAGCCGCGCGAGGTAAAGCCCGTGCGCTCGCTGCCCAGCGAGAACAGGGTGACGCCCGGCGTTTGCGCCATCACTTGCGCGATGGTGCTCAAGCCCTGGTCCTGCATGCGCTGCTGCGTGATGACGCTGACCGACTGCGGCGTTTCCCTGATCGACAGGCCCAGCGGCGTGGCCGTGGCGATCGGCAGGGCGGAGACATACGCGCCCGAGCCTTCCGTCGCATCCTGCCGCGCCTTGACCGACACTTCCGGCATCATGGCGATGGCATCCGCGCCGGATTCGGCCTGGGCCGGGCGCAGCACGTAGCTGCCATTGGCGCTGCGCTCGGCCTTCAAGCCCGTGCCGCGCAGCACGCCGTTCAGGGCGGCCAGCACGTCGTGGCGTCCCGCGAGGCCCGCCGACGTCTTGCCGCGCGTCTGGTCCGGCGTGAAGCTGAGGATGACCCTGGACTGGCTGGCGACCTGGCGCAGCGCCGCCGCCAGGTCGCCGGCCGGCACCTGGAAGTCGAGAGTGGCTGCGGCTGCTGTCGCGCTCTCCTGCGCCAAGGCTGGCGCGGGGACATTCAGCAGCAGGGCCGAACCGATGAAGACGAATTGGATGGCGTGCGCCATGTGCGTGCGCCGTGGGCGCGGCCGGGACCGGGAAGATATAACTTGAGACATGGTTACCTTGTGGTGTAGTCGTCAAAAAGAACGTTGCCTACACAGGTCACGCGAGAATCGAAAACGGGTACTTTTTTTTGCGCTGGCGTCAAAATAAATGTTCAGCGCTGCCGCCGTGCTTCCACCTGCACCCAATAGCGCGTGCGCAGCCGCACATCCACCGGCAGGGAATCGGGCAGCGACAGCAGCACGGCGTCCAGGTCGGCCAGCGGGAAGACGCCGGAGATGCGCAGGCCGGCCACCGCGTCGTCGCAGCCCAGCAAGCCGTGGCGGTAGCGGCTCAATTCATGCAGGAAGTCGCGCAAGGGCATGGCGTCGGCCAGCAGCAAGCCCTGTCGCCAGGCCCAGATGTCGGGCGAGACCGCGTGCGCGGGCGAGGTATTCTGCTCCGTCATGCCGCCGCCCTGGCCTGCGCGGATAAGCAGATGGCCGTCGCCCTGGCGCGGCATCAGCCGCACGGCGCCTTCCTCGACGGCGACCTCGGTGCTGCCGTCCGCCTGGCGCACCGAGTAGCGCGTGCCCAGCGCCTGCGCGTGGCCTTGCGTGGTTTCGACGAGGAAGGGGCGGTAGGGCCGGGCCGTTTCGCTGGCGGTGGCGATGAAGACTTCGCCCCGCACCAGTTGCAGCAGGCGCTGCGTGTCCGTGTAGCGGATGTTGACGGCGCTGCCGCTGTTCAGGTGCAAACGACTGCCGTCCGCCAGCGTCAGCTCGCGGCGTTCGCCCACGCCGGTGGACAGGTCGGCCAGCGCGGCGCGGGCCAGGTCGGGCGCATAGTCCGAGCGCGTGCCGAACCAGCCCGTGAGGCCGATGGCCGATACCCACGCCAGCAGCCGCAGGCTGCCGCGGCGCGACACTGAATGTGCGCTGGGGCCGTGCAGCAGCGCCTTGCGGCTGGCTGGCCCATCGAGTTCGCGCAAGCCGCCGCTGACGCTTTCGATGTGTTGCCATGCCCGTTCATGGTCGGGGTGCGCCTGGCGCCACTGCTGCCAGGCCGTTTTTTCCGCCGGCGTGGTGTCGCCGCTCATCAGGGTGGTCAGCCATTCGGCCGCCTGCATGGCGATGGCCAGGTCGATGGGCTGGCCCTGGGCGTAGACGGTGGCGGCGCGCATGTCAGGGCGCGGCAAAATCGGGCACGGCAAAAAAACACAGCAAGTTGGCCTTGCTCAGGTATTTTTTGACGGAATGCGTGGTGGTGCCCAGTTCGGCGGCGATCCCGGCATAGCTCATGCCGTCCAGGTGGGCCAGCAGGAAGGCGGCCCTGGCCTTGGCGGACAGCTGGTCCAGCGCGCGGTCGATCCGCTGCAGCGATTCGAGCAGGATGGACATCGCTTCCGGCGACGGTGCGCACGCTTGAGGCTGGTGCAGCAGGGCGTCGAGGTAGGCGCGTTCCAGCTCTTCACGGCGGCAGTGGTTGGCCAGCAGGCGCTTGGCGATGGTGGCCAGGAAAGGGCGTGGCTGCGCGATCCCGGCACTGCTGTGCGCAACGAAGATCTTGAGGAAGGTATCCTGCGCCAGGTCGCCCGCCAGCCCCGCATCGTGCAGGCGGCGCTTCAGCCAGTGCAGCAGCCACGAGTGGTGCTCGGCATACAGGGCCTGGAACTCGGACGGCGGGGAAGGTGCGGACAGCATGCGGACGGGACGGGATGGGATGGGTATCTTAATCTAAATGAGAATTGTTCTCATGATAGCGCAACCGGGCACGCCGGGCAATCGGGAAAACGCGGCGTTGCTGAAATGCGACTGCGCGCCCGGGCCAAGCGCGGCGCGGGCTTCGTGCCTGCGCACGGCAGATGTAAAAGTTTCCTTGGTGCAAGCTTGCATGTGAGAAAATGCGGGCTGTCGATGTGGTGCGGAGCGAAAAATGATGTGGATGGTTGGCGGTGCCCTGGTTCTCCTGGTCGCCAGATTTTTATGGTTGGCCTATTTCCATCGGGTCAACGCGATGTCGCGCCAGGCGGAATTGATGAACTGGATCGACATCGGCCGGGTGTCGAATGCCGATGGCGGCAAGGATATTCTGTTGGCGAGAAACGAGCGCGGCGCCCGGATCGACTGGCGCACGGGCGAGGTCTGGCTGATGAACCCCAAGGTGGACGAGCCGTTTGCCGATTTTCTCGCCGTCGAGCGCTGGCTGACTATGCGCGACATGCCGGCGGCGACCAAGCCGGCCGCCGCTGCGCCTGCGCCAGCGGAACCGGAACCCGAAGCGGCGCCGGATGCCGGCCCCGTGCGCGATACCTTGCCTGCTTTCCAGCAAAAGGTCGATGCCTGTTTGGCCAGGGCCGAGGGCGGCCAGGAATTGCTGGAAACGAAGCAGGCGTTCGAGGCGGGCAGCGAGCCTTATCTCGAGGCGTCGACGGAATTGAGCAAGACGGCGCTGGAACTGGAAGTGTCGCCGGCCATGGTGGCCACGTTTCATATCAGCGCCTTTGCCGCGCTGGCTGAAACGGCGGGAGCCGACAAGCTGGAACGGGTGGCGGCCAGCCTGCATGCGGCGGCCAGGCAGATCAGGGCCAGCGTTACCGCGTAAAAGCATGGGCCTGGCCTGGAATGAAAAAACCGCTGTATCCCTTGCAGGAATCAGCGGTTTTTATGTATTGGTTGCGGGGACAGGATTTGAACCTGTGACCTTCGGGTTATGAGCCCGACGAGCTGCCAGACTGCTCCACCCCGCAGGCGAATTATAACCGAGTTTGTTGCATTGCGAAAGAGCGGATCGACACGGAAGGCATTTGACTTGCATGGGGCAGCATTGACATGTTGCGCCGCAATGAAAAAAGCCGCTGATCCCTTTGCAAGAATCAGCGGCTTTTATAGATTGGTTGCGGGGACAGGATTTGAACCTATGACCTTCGGGTTATGAGCCCGACGAGCTGCCAGACTGCTCCACCCCGCAGGCGAATTATAGCGGGGTTTGCTGCAATGCGCAATGGCTGACTCGATTACGCCGCCGCCAGGCGCCACAGCGAGGTGATTTCCTGCGAGCGGGCCGCGTGCAGGCTGTCCGTGGCGTCCTGCGCGCGCGGGTGCGTGGGTTTCACGTCCAGGCGGTCGACGACCTTCAAGCCCGCTTGCGCGATCCACTCCAGCAACTGCGCGCGCGGGCGCAGGCCCAGGTGCTCGGCCAGGTCCGACAAGATCAGCCAGCCTTCGCCGGCTGGTTCCAGGTGATCGGCCAGGCCGGCGAGGAAGCCGCGCAGCATGCGGCTGTCCGGGTCGTAGACGGCGTATTCGATGGGCGAGCTTGGGCGGGCCGGCAGCCATGGCGGATTGCACACGACGAGCGGCGCGCGGCCGGCGGGGAACAGGTCGGCCTGCACCACCTCGACCTTGTCGATCAAATCGAGGCGGGCCAGGTTTTCGCGTGCGCAGGACAGGGCGCGCGGGTCCTGGTCGGTGGCGACGATGCGTTGGACGCCGCGCTGCGCCAGCACGGCGGCCAGCACGCCCGTGCCGGTGCCGATGTCGAAGGCCAGGCTGGCGCGCGCGGGCAGGGGCGCTTCCGCCACCAGGCCCACGTATTCGCCGCGGATGGGTGCGAACACGCCGTAATGCGGGTGGATGCGCTGGCCCAGGGCCGACAGTTCCACGCCCGTGCGGCGCCATTCGTGCGCGCCGATCAGGCCCAGCAGCTCGCGCAGCGAGGCGATGAACGGCTCTTCACCGCGGCCATACGCTTCATTGCAAGCCAGTTTCACGTCCGGCGCGCGGCGCAGCGGGATCGTGTAGTCGGCGTCGAAGGGCAGCAGCAGCATGGCCAGGGTGCGGGCGCGCTGCGACTGCGCCTGGCGGTGCAGATGGAACGCTTCCGTGGCCGATGGTTCCGGCTTGGCCAATTTGGCGGCCTTGGCCTTTTTGCTCGGTTTGTCGTTCTTGTGGTCGGCGCGCCGCGCCAGCGCCTGCAGCAGCTGGCGCGCGTTCTGGAAGTCGCCGCGCCACAGCATGGCCGTGCCTTCGCAGGCCAGGCGGTAAGCCTGGTCGGCCGTCGTGCGGTCATCGGCGATGACGACGCGCTTGGGCGGCGGCATGCCGCTTTCCGAGCGCCAGCGGGCCGAATGCTCGGCGCCGTTTTCGCTCCAGTGGATCTGCGGATGAACGGTAAGTGAAGAGGTGTCGGACATGGGATTCAATCGATAGAAGGGGGCGCGCGGCATGGTCGCCTGCGCAGGCCGTCTTCCATTATACGTCGCTGGCCGTGCCGTTAGCAGTGTCCGTGCCATAGGCGAGTGCCAGCGCGCGGGCGCGCGCCTGGTCTTCCGGCGTGGTTTCCACGGCTTTCTTGTCAACCTTGGCGGCTTCGGCCGCATGCTCCGGCTGCACCAGCTTGAGCAAGCGCAAGCTCAGGCTGCCTGCCAGGTCGCCATCCTTGCCGCTGGCGCTGGCGCCATCGGCCTTGCTGTTGAAGATGTTGCTTTGTAATTGCTGGCCCAGCAGCTTGAACAGGTCATGCAGATTGCCGCCGAAGTGCGTGGTAGGCAACTCCTTGGCGGGCAGGGCGTCGTCTTCGGATGATGTGGCTTCCGGTGTTTCACCTTGCGTTTGCTCGAGGATGCCCGCGCTGATGTTCGATTGATATTGCACTTCCACTTCGAAGTCGAAGGTTTGCCCATCGGCCGTCGTGATCTTGCCCTTGCCGATGAAATGGGCGTTTTCATCGAGGCTGAAGGCGGCCGCGCGGCTGCTGCCGTTGGCGCCCGAGATGCTGGCGCTGCCGCCGCTGAAGCTGGAACCGGCTTGCAAATCGACGGAATCGAAGGCGACAGTGGCGCCGTCGCCGAACAGCTGGCGTGTCATGTTGCTCAGAAAATCTTGCGCCACGTCGACGGTGGCGTTGCCCAGCGCATCGGTCCTTTGCGACAGTCCCTTGGCCGACAGGTCCAGGCCATTCTTCGACAGGGCCACCACGTCTTGCGCCGTGCGCTGCATCAGGGGCGAAGCGGCCAGGCCGGCGCCCGTTTTAGGCGGCGTTTGCCCTGCCAGGGTATTGGCGGCGGGCTGGCGCGAGCCGGGAACGAGGGCGGGAAGCTGGGACATGAACAAATTCCGAATGAGTAAGTACTCAGTTAACGGCAGTCGTGCCCCATTCTTTAACCATTAGTGGTGGTGCGACCAGCTACCGTCCGCCGACTCCAGGTAAGACTTGACGGCATCGGCCTGGCCCGTGGCGTGGCGCTTGAGTTCGCCGCATGCGCAAATGCCCTGGTAAGGCTGGATATGCGAGCAGGCGGAGACTTTTTGCAGGTAGACCTGCATCGATTTGTGACATTTTACGCACTTGAAGGTGAGGCTGCGGGCGGCTTTCATGGGGTTCCTTGAACTGTTGCGGGGCGTAGCGGGTAGTTACGCGAAGGCGGCGATTTTAACGCACTCCGGCCATCGTTACACGTTGTTGCATCTGCGCCACGCGCACGTCAACTGAATCCGTGCCATGACGTTGAGCGTATATAGGAGGTCGTCTGACCGCCATTGAAGAGGTAGCACCATGGACAAGCATGACAAGGAAAAGCCTGCACAGCCCGCCAAGGAGCTGGTGAGGAAGTGGCTGAAAGCGGAGCTGGAACAGCGCCGGCCCCCGCCCGACCCCGAGCAGATCCGCCGCGAACTGGGCTGGGATATGCTCAGACTGTGCCGGGAGCCGGCCAGCCGCTAGTGACTCAGCGCACCGTCACCACGCTCTTGCCGCCGGGCCCCGGCTGCACCAGGATGCGGGTGGCGATGCGCTCCGTCATTTCCTGCACGTGCGAGATGACGCCTACCTTGCGGCCCATCGCTTGCAAGCCGTCGAGCGCATCCATGGCCACGCGCAGGGTTTCCGTGTCCAGGCTGCCGAAGCCCTCGTCGATGAACAGCGATTCCACGCGCACCCGGTTCGAGGACAGCGAGGCCAGACCCAGCGCCAGGGCCAGCGAGACGAGGAACGATTCGCCGCCCGACAGTGAGTGCACGGAGCGCAGCTCGCCGCCCATGTCCTGGTCGCGCACCATCAGGCCCAGCGACGGATTGCTCGGGTTGTCGATGCGTTCGAGCTGGTAGCGGCGCGCCAGGTGGGTCAAATGCGCGTTGGCATAGCCGAGCAGCACTTCCAGCGTGAATTGCTGCGCGTAGTTGCGGAATTTCTTGCCGTCGGCCGAACCGATCAGTTCATTCAGGCTGGCCCAGCGCCGCTCGATGACGGCTTGCGCCTCGATCTGCGCCAGCATCGCCTGTGCGCTGTGGCGCCGCGCGTCGTCCTGCCCGATGGCCAGGCGCAAGCGCGTCGCTTCCTGGTTGGCCGCCTGGCGTTCGGCGCCCAGCGATTCCAGCGCTGTCTGCAGCGCGGCGACGTCCGTTTCCAGCGCCTCCGGCGGCTGCTGCACGTGCATTGCCAGCTGCTGCCGGCGTTCGGCCAGCACGGACACGGCCGCCGTGTGGCGGTCGGCGATCAGTTGCAGGGCGTCGCGTTCGGCCCGCATGGCGTCCGGCGCGACGGCCAGGCGCGCGCGCAAATCGTCAAGCGTGGCGGGGGCGTGGCCAGGGTGGTCCAGCTGGAACTGGCGCAGCCAGTCGTGCAGGGCGGCGCTGGCGCCGTCTTCCTGTGCACGCAAGGCGGCCAGGCGCTGCGACAATTGTGCGCACGCTTCGTCGAGGCGCGTGCGCTGCGCGCTGGCCGACTGCGCCGCTGTTTGCTGCTGCGCCAGCAGCTCCCTGGCTGCCGCGATGGCGTTTGCCAGCGCGCGCTCGACTTCGGCCACGCCCTGGCCCTGCCATAGCGCGTTGCGCTCCGATTGCAGTGCCGCGCGCTGCTTGTCGGCGGCGGCAAAGGCGGCGTGGGCTTCCTGCGCCGTTTGCTGCGCCTTGTCCGCGGCCAGCAGCGCCGCTTCCAGCTGCACAGCCAGGGTCGCCAGCGCGTGGCCGCGCTGGTCCTGCTCCGCCTGCTGTTTCAGCCATTGCCGGCTTTCCGTTTCGCGCGCCGCGCGGAAGGCGGCGGGGCCGGCGCGCCAGCCGTCTTTCCAGTCCTCGGCGCCGTCGGCGTCGGCGAAGGCGCCATCGAGCTGCGCCAGCAAGGCATCGAGCGCCGTGCGCGCCGCCTCGCCCTTGTCGGCGATGCCCGCTTGCTGCGCTTGCAGCTGCGCCAGCCGCGCCTGTGCATCGGCGACGGTGCTGGTGCAGCGCGCGTGGTCGCCGGACGCCAGTTCATGCGCCGCCTGCGCCTGCTCGCGCCGCGCGCTGGCCTGGCGCAGCGCCGCCTCCTGCTGCGCCAGCGCCTGCATGCCCGCCGCATTGGCCGCCAGCTGCTGCGCGAACCAGTCCGCGCGCTGGTCTGCCGGCGGCAGCTGCAAGGCATCCGCATGCGGCTGCCACTGTGCGGTCAGGCTGTCGATGGCGGGCGGCAGGGCTGCCAGTTCGGCCTCCGTTTGCGCCTGTTCGCGCGCCGTCGCGGCCAGCGCCGCCTTGTGCGTGGCCAGCCGCTCCAGATTGCCGCGCGCCTGCGTGCGGCAAGCCAGTACCTCATCCTGCAAGCTGGCCAGCATCGCCTGCAAGGCGTGGTCGGCGTGGCTGTACGGGTGTTCCAGCGCGCCGCACACGGGGCAGGGCTGTTCGTCCTGCAAATTGGCCCGCAACTGCTCCACGCTGGCCGCGCATGCCGCTTCCGCGCCTTTCAGCGATTTTTCCGCCTGCGCCAGGCGCGCTTCCAGCAGCGCCGTTTGCGCCGCTTCCGCCGCCAATGCCGTAGTTTCCGTCTGCGTAGCCTGCGCCAGCTGGGCCGCCCTGGCTTGCCAGTGCGCCAGCGCCTGCTGCTGGCGCGCCAGTTCGCTCCAGGTTCTTTCCGCGCTGGTCAAGATGCGCGCATGCGCCTCCAGCTGGCCGCGCTGTTCCTGCAAGCCCTGGCCATCGATGGCCTGCACGGCGGCTGACGCCTCGCGCCTTTCCGCATCGCGCGCCGCCAACACGGCAGCGGCGCTGGCCAGCGCATCTTGCGCCGCCTGCGTGGCGTCACAGGCCTGGCGCACCTGCTGTCTTGACTCGGCCATGCCGGCGTCGGCCGCATCGGCTTGCGCGGCGGCTTGCCCGGCCTGGGCAAACAATTGATCCCACAATTGCCACGATTGCGCCAGCGCCTGCCACTGCTGGTGCGATGCCAGCCACTGGCGGCCCGCTTCCTGTTCCGCCAGCGCGGCTTGCTGGCGCTGCCGCAGCGCGTGCAGCGCGGCGCGCGCCGTCTCGTTGGCCTGGTCGGCGGCCAGGGCGCCATCGTGCGCCTGGCGGTGCGCGGGCAAGTGCGCGGCAAGGCCCGCGTCGAGCGCCTTGGCTTGATCGAGCAGGGGCGCGGCATCGCGCTGCGCCGTTTCCCTGGCTTGCAAGGCCTCGGCCGCCAGCTGCACGGCCTGCGCCAGTTGCGCTTCGCTGGCGCCTGCGTGCGCCGCCTGCGCGCGCGACGTTTCCAGCGCGGCGCCGGTGCCGGCGATGTCGCTGGCCAGGCGCGCCACGTCGTCGATCAGGGGCCGCGCCGGCTGGAGCAATTCCCACTGCGCCAGCGCCGCGCGGCGTTCTTCCGCGGCGGCCCGTTCGGCATCGGCGTTATCGAGAGCCGCTTGCGCCGCCGTCACCTGGGTTTGCAGCTTGTGCGTCTCGTGGTGCCAGCGCTGCTGCAGTTCCAGCACCGCCTTGCGCAGGTCGATGTGTTGCAGGGCGGTCTCGGCCGCGCCGCACAGCGCTTCGGTCCCGGCGCGTTCCTCCGGGGACAATGGCCGCTGGTCGGCCAGTTTTTCGCCCAGGCGTTCGAGCACCTGCTTTTCCTTTTTCGCGCGCTCGAAGGCGCGCATGGAAATGTCGGTATAGATGCTGCTGCCCGTCAGGGTTTCCAGCAACTCTCCCCGTTCATTGTCTTCCGTCTTGAGGAAGGTGGAAAACTCGTTCTGCGCCAGCAGCACGGCGCGGGTGAACTGGTCGAACGACAGGCCGATGCGCTTTTCGATCTCTTCCTTGACTTCCGTCTTGGTGCCGCCGATGGGCTGCAGCGCGGGCAGCTGGTGCAAGCTCATGGCGGTGGCCTGCAGCGCCCCTTCGGCCTTCGTGCGCGAACGGCGCACGCTCCAGCGCGCGCGGTAGTGACCGCCGTCGTTGCCGACGAAATCGACTTGCGCGTAACCGTCCGGCGTGCCGCGGCGCAGCAGGGTGCGCGTATCCTGGGCGTTGACGGTTTCCTTGCCCACGTCGGGCAGGGCGCTGCCCCGGCCCAGCACCTTCAGCAGGCGCGGCGTGGCGTCGTACAGGGCCAGGCACAGTGCGTCGAGCAGGGTGCTCTTGCCCGCGCCCGTGGGGCCGCTGATGGCGAACAGGCCGGCGGACGCCAGCGGCTCCTGCTGGAAGTCGACTTCAAATTCGCCGGCCAGCGAGGCCAGGTTCTTGCCGCTGATTGTGAGGATTTTCATGGTTCTTCAGATGTGCTCAGGCGCCGGGCAGCAGCAGTTCGGCCAGGGCCGACAGTTGTTCGGGGGGCGCTTCCTTGGCGTATTTTTGCAGATACAGGCGGCGGAAGATGTCGTCGGGCTGCAGTTGGCCCAGCTGGTCGAGCGTCATGTTCTCGGGCGCGTTGCTGCGCGCGGCGCTCGACGTCTCGATCTTCGCCAGGCGTACCGGCTTGCCGTCGAGCGCCGTTTCGATGCGCGTGCGCAGGCCCGGCTCGGGCGCATCGAGGCGCACGCGCACTTCCAGGAAGGGCTGCGCTTCCGGTGGCGCGGCGGGCACGTCGAGCGCGGCCAGCTGCGCCAGCACTTCGGCGATCGGCGCCGGCGTGGCGGGCACGCGCAAGAGGGGCACGGCGCGCGGCACGGCGATGACGCGCACCGATTGCAGCGCTTCGCCGTCGATGTCGAGGCACAGCACCTGGTGGCGGTAATTCACTTCCGCGAAGGACAGCGGTATCGGGCTGCCGCAATAGCGGATATGTTCTTGCCCGCCGACGGCCTGCGCCTTGTGCAGATGGCCCAGCGCCGCATACGCGATGGACGTATCGAAAATCCCAGACGGCAGCATTTCCGTGCCGCCGATGACGATGCGCCGCTCGGAGTCGTTCGACATTTCGCCGCCCACCATGTGGCAGTGGCCCATGGCGATGATGGCTTGCCCGGGCTGGCGCCGCGCCAGCGCCAGGTCCGCCAGTTGGCGGTACAGCAGGGCGATGCCGCCCAGGTAGGCGTCCTGGGCGTCGCCGGCCGGCAGCTTCGGCACGTCGCCGGGGCGCAAAAAGGGCACGGCCAGGCACCAGGCCTGCACCTGCCCATCTGCGCCCGCCAAGGGCAGCAGCAGGCGCTCCAGGTCGATATTGCCTGCCTC
Source organism: Janthinobacterium glycogeni (assembly GCF_051380725.1). Classification (NCBI taxonomy): domain Bacteria; kingdom Pseudomonadati; phylum Pseudomonadota; class Betaproteobacteria; order Burkholderiales; family Oxalobacteraceae; genus Janthinobacterium; species Janthinobacterium glycogeni. The sequence goes on from NZ_JBNYXP010000004.1 coordinate 364,881, forward strand.
GTCGCGCAGCACATGGCCGATCACGTGCGTGCCATGCGCGGCCAGCAGGGGGCCGGGCGCTTCGAGCCGGCCGGCCGAATCGTGGTTGCCGGCGACGACGACCAGCTGCAGCGCGGGCAGGCGCGCGCGCGCCTGCTGCAGGAACACGTACAACTGCTTTTGCGAGGCGGCCGACGGGTTGGCGTTGTCGAACACGTCGCCGGCGACGAGCAGCACGTCGACCTGTTCGGCGACGAGCGTGTCGAGCAGCCAGTCGAGGAAGCGCTGGTGTTCGTAGCCCCGCTCATAATTGTGCAGGGTCTGGCCCAGATGCCAGTCGGAAGTGTGCAGCAGGCGCATGGTGGGGCAAGGGTAGGGAAGACAGGCGCCAATATAGCAGGAATGATAGGGGGGCAGACCCGTTGGGGGCAAGTTTCCAGTTAGGGAACTTGCCGATCACGAAGCGACTGACCCCAGCCTTCAGTTGGGCTTGCCCTCAGCCATCAAGCCGTCAATGCGCCTGCCCTGTAAGTATTGCGCCCATCCTGCTTGGCCTGGTACAGCAGCACGTCGGCCCGCTGCAGCAGCACGGCGGGCGAGATGTCTTCGTCGCGGTAGAAGGCCAGGCCGATGCTGGCGGAAATGCGCACAGTGATGCCGTCGAGTTCGAACGGCTGCCGCATGGCGACGACGATTTTTTCCGCCAGCACGGCCGCGTCGTCGGGCCGGGCGATCTGTTCCATGATGATGGTGAATTCGTCGCCGCCCAGGCGGGCGACGATGTCGGTGGCGCGCATGGTCTGCGTCAGGCGCTGGGCGAAGGCGCGCAGCAGGGCGTCGCCCGTGCCGTGGCCGTGCGTATCGTTGACGGGCTTGAAGCGGTCGATATCCATGTACATGACGGCCATCAGGTGCCGCTGGCGGCGGCTCGCGTGCATGGCGTCGCTGAGTTTTTGCTGGAAGCCGGCGCGGTTTGACAGGCCCGTCAGCACATCGACCTGGGCCAGCTTCAGCAGCCGCTGTTTTTCGCGCTTTTGCACGGTGATGTCCTGGCGCATCACGTGAAATCCCACCACCTGCAGCCTGTCTTCGCCGATCTGCGGGATGTAGATCACTTCCATGCAGCGCTCGATGCCTTCCTTCTCGTCTTCTTCCTCGAAGCTCAGGGTTTCGCCGGCCAGCACGCGCTCGATATACGGCGCCACCGTGCCGTAGCGCGCCTCGCCCACCGTGTCGCGCACGCTCTTGCCCAGCGCCTGCTGGCCCGTCAGGCCGAATTCGCGTTCATAGGCGATGTTCAGGAAGCGGTAGACCTGGTCGGCGTCGATGTAGGCAATCATGGCGGGCAAGGTGTCGGCGATGGTGCGCAGGCGCGCTTCGCTTTCCAGCAGCGCCACTTCCGATTCGCGCAAGGTGGTGATGTCGTCCAGGCTGCCCACGTAGCCGTCGATCCGGCCGTCGATGAGGATGGGGGCAATCTTGACGGAGACCCAGACCAGCCTGCCGTCGCGCTGCAGGCAGCGCAGGGTGGACTGGAATGGCGCGTGGCTGCGCGTGAGCTGTTCCAGCGCCACGTGCATCAGCGGATAGTCGTCCGGGTGCAGGGCGCTGGTCCAGCCGGCGCCCAGGGCGGCCGCGCGCGGCAGGCCCGTGATGGCTTCGAAGGTGCGGTTGACGTAGGTGCAGCGGCGCTGGTGGTCCAGGCGCACCAGGCCGAGCGGCGAGGCGTCGTTGACGGCGGCCAGTTCTGCCTGTTTCTGGCGCAATTCCAGTTCCTGCTGGCGGCGCTGCGAGATATCCTCGGCGATGCACAGGATATGTTCGATCTGCTGGCGCTCGTCGAACACGGGCACGGAGACGGCGCGCAGGTAGCGCAGGCTGCCGTCAGCCAGGCGCAGCGGCTTTTCCGTATGGTCGATGACGCCCCGTTCGGCCAGGATGGCGCGGTCGTCCTCGGCGTCGTGCAGGCCGAAGTCGGGCGGGAAGGCCAGGCAATCGGTCTTGCCGATGACGTCGGCGGCCAGGTGGCCGGTGATGTCTTCGGCCGCCTTGTTCCACACTTCCATCCGGCCGAAGTTTTCCGGGCGCGCGCTTTTCACATAGACCAGCACGGGCAAATGGTCAATCAGCGACTGCAGGAAGCTGCGGTTATCCTGCAGCGCCAGTTCGTCATGCTTGCGCGCGCTGATGTCGCGCGAGGTGACGGCCACGCCGTCGGCGATCGGCACCACCTGATGGCGCAGTCAGCGCGTGCCGCCCGAGGCCAGCCTCAGCTCGAATTCATCTTCCAGCGGCTGGCCCGTTTCCATCACCAGCACGAAACGCTTGAAAAAGCGCTCGCCGCGCAGCAGCGGCACCTGCGGCAGCACGCGCTGTCCCAGCAGTTCGGAGCGCGGCTTGCCCAGCATGTCGGCGGCCCGCTCGTTGACGTCGGCGAAAATGAAGTCTTCCACCGGCTTGCCCGGCGCGGGACGCCAGGCTTTCAGCAGCAGCACGGCATCGAGGCTGCCCTGGTGGGCGGCGCGCAGCAGCGCCTGGGCTTCCTTGGCCTGGCGGATGCTGCGGCGCAGGCGCGCGCTCTGGCGCATCAGCAGGGCCGTAAAGCCGGCGATGAGCACGCTGGCGGCGAGCAGCGCGCCCACATACGCGAGGCGGCGCTGTTCGAAGCGGGCCAGGGCGGCGGCGCGGCTGATGCCCACCACCGCCAGCAGCGGGTAGCGCGGCAGCTCGCGGTAGCTGTAGATGCGCGCCGTCGCATCGACGGGCGGCTCGATCAGCAGTTCCTCGGGCGCGTGTTCGGGCGGTCCCGGCATGCGGAAGTCGATGCGGTCGCTGAGGAGCCGCTGTTCGCCGATGCGCCCCACCGTCAGGCCGCTGTCGCGCGCCACCAGCATCAGCGCCCCCTGTTCATCGAGGTTCAGGCGGTCGTAATCGTCGACGAAATACGTGGGGTCGACGAGGATGACGATGGCGCCGGCAAAGTGGCCATGGCCATCGTTCAGGCGGCGCGCCAGGCGGATGGTCCAGTGCTTGCTGCCCGCGTCGAGCATGGGCGTGTCGACCAGGGCCGTATCGGACGCATTGGCGGCCAGCGCCCTGAAAAATGGCTGCGTGGCCAGGTTTTCCGGCAGATACGCGTTGGCGCTGTCGAGCACATTGTCATGCGCGTCGACGAGGGCGATCGGCAGTTCCAGCTTCGACGGCAGCACGCTGTCGAGCAGGCCCTGGCGGCGCGTGAATTCATTGAGGCGCAGGCCGCCGTCCGTTTCCTCGTATTTGAGCTTGAACAATTGCGTGGCGTGGTCCGTCTGGCGCAGCGTGAAACTGGTATGGTCGGCCAGGGTACGCGCCAGCGACTGGCTGACGGCCACGGCGTCGCGTACGGCGCCGGCCCGTTCCTGGCCCACCTGGTAAAGGACGGCCGCCCACAGCGCCAGCAGCAGGATGAGCGCGAACAGGGGCACCAGGCTGAGACGGTACAGGCGGCGGGCAAGGCGTTGCAGGGGTCTTGTTATCGCTATCACGGGCGCTTGCAGGCTAGGGTCATGAAAAAGGGAGGGGCGGCGTGGCGCGCATCATAGCCGAAATCGGCTGTGTTGCGCGTAACCCTGTTGTTGCCTCCCGCCGTCTGTTTGCGGTCTGTCGCTGGGCTTATTTTGCGTTAAATCAAGTACCTGTGGTGCCGCGCACGCTAAAAAAAGCACGCGGGCGGCGACACGGGCTGGCGCAGTGGCAGAAAAAGTACAATTGCGCCCCCATCCTCATTAAAATGGATGCTTCTTCCTCCCATATCGAAAGTTGTCATGCAGAGTAAAAAGCCCGACGCGGCAAGACTGGACAAGATCGTGGCCGACGCGCGCCGCGCCGCCGACCAGCGCGAGAGCGGCTACCGCGAACGCTCGCTGAAGATGTATCCGTGGGTCTGCGGCCGCTGCATGCGCGAATTTACGCGCGCCAACGTGCAGCAGCTGACGGTGCATCACCGCGACCACAACCACGACAACAATCCGCCCGACGGCAGCAACTGGGAACTGCTGTGTCTGTATTGTCATGACAATGAACACTCGCGCTATCTGGAAGCGGACCGTGGCGCCGGCCTGCTGTCGGCCGAGGTCGCGCCCGCCACGCACAATCCGTTTGCCGCGCTGGCCGGCCTGATCAAGAAAAAGGACTGAGCGGACCGCGCCGCTTCCCCATGCGCATCCTGCTGACCGAAGACGACCCGCAGCTGGGCCGCGCCACGCAGATCGGCCTGGAACAGGGCGGCTATGCCGTCGACTGGGTCACGAGCGCCGAACACGCGCACACGGCCGTGCGCCTGCACGACTACGGCTGCATCCTGCTCGACCTGGGCTTGCCGGGGCAGGACGGCATGCAGGCGCTGGGCGTGCTGCGCGACAATGGCTACAGCGGCGCCGTGCTGGTCGTCACGGCGCGCGACACGGTGGGCGAGCGCATCGCCGGCCTGGACGCGGGCGCCGACGATTTTTTAGTGAAACCGTTCGACCTCGACGAGCTGGCCGCGCGCATCCGCAGCGCCTGCCGGCGCGCCGCGGGCCGCCTGCGCGAGCACCTCGTGCATGGCGACCTGGTGCTCGATATCGCGGACCGGCAGGTGACGCAAGGGGGATTGCCCGTGACCTTGACGGTGAAGGAATTCCGCATCCTGCAACTGCTGCTGGAACACGGCGGCCGGGTGCTGAGCCGGGAACAGCTGGAAAAAAACCTGTACAGCTGGGGCGATGAAGTGGAAAGCAATGCCGTGCAAGTGCACATCCACCATCTGCGCAAGAAGCTGGGGCGGGACGTGATACGCACCGTGCATGCGATCGGTTACTGCATCGACAAGCCGAAAGCGTCTTGATAAGAAAAACGGGCCGCCTTGAGGCAGCCCGTCGCGGTGATGCTTAACAAGCCATCACATCATCAGAAATCGACGGTGGCCGACAGCCACAAGCGGCGTCCGTCCAGGCTGTTGACGTAGCGGTTGGCGTAGTTCAATGCCGGTGCGCGGTAGGGCTGGTAGTCGATAAAGTCCTTGTTGAGCAGGTTGTACACGGCCGCATTCAGGGTCACGCGCTGGCTCAGCTGGTAGCTGGTGCCCAGGTGCAGCATGGTGTAGCCCTGGTAGTCGCCCAGCGCGGCCTTGGCGGCGCGCGTGGCTGCCGACGTGCCCGGATCGCGGAAGCGCTCGCTGCGGTATTCGGCGCGCAGCCAGCCGTTCCAGTCGCGCGAGATATCCCACGACAGGCGCGCGTTGAGGGCATGCTTCGGCGTGTCGCTCAGCGGCTTGCCCGCGTTGCTGCCGCTCTTCTGTTCGCTTTCCGTGTACGTGTAGTTGGCGCTGGCCGACAAGGTCTTGCCCAGCGGGAAGCGCGTGTTCAGCTCGACGCCGCGCGTGACGGCCTCATCCACGTTGACCGACTGGCCAAATGCATCGACGTTGGGCCAGTTGCCGAAGCTGACGCAGCCGGGACGGTTCGGCGAGGGACGGTAGTCGCAGTTGACGAGGCCGGTACCCGTCGTGATCTTGTCCTTAAACTTATTGTTGAACAGGGAGCCGCTGGCGGTCCAGCCGGCCAGGTTGTCGAAGTAGGCGCCGATTTCCGTCGTCGTGCTCGTTTCCGGCTTCAGGTCCGGGCTGCCGACGAGGGGAATCGTGCCCTGGCCGCCGAAACCGTTGATGCCTGGCGACAATTGTTCCACGCGTGGCGTCTTGTAGCCCTTGCTGACGCCGCCCTTGATGGTCCAGATCGGGTTGGCGTTCCACACGGCATAGGCGCGGGGGCTGGTCTGGCCGCCGAAGATGCTGTGATCGTCATAACGGGCGCCGAAGGTCAGCGCGAGATTCTCCAGCACCTGCCATTCGTCTTCCACGAACAGGGCTTTTTGCGTGAATTCGAATTTCTTTGGCGCCACGCCGTCCGTCATGTCCGCTTTCCACCATTGCGCGCCGACGGTGGCCATGTGTTTGCCCAAGGGCATGACCAATTTGGTGTCGAAGACCTGGCTTTCCACTTCCAGGGTGCGCGCGCTGCCGGCGACGGCGCCGGGCGTGCCTGGCGGAATCGTGCGGCCCAGGGTTTCCGTCTTGTTCACCATGTAGCTGCTGTCCAGGGTGCCGAAGCCGAAGCGGCCCGTGTGCGACAGGGTCCACTGGTCGCGCTTGTATTTCTGTTCGGGGCCGTAGCCGCCCTGCACGGTCTTGGTGCCCAGCTGGCCGCGCGCATTGTCGTAGGTCTGGCGGCCCGCATCCGCGTCGAGGATGACGGTATGGAAACGGTTGGGTGTGAACGCCAGGCGCGCGCCGAAGTTCTCGACGTCCGCGCGCACGGGATTGGCGCCCATGCTGGCGGGCACTTCCGCGCCGGCCGCGTTGGGGACGCGGATGTCGGCCGCGTCGCGGCGCTGCTTGCTGCCGCGCAGGGACAGGCCCAGCAGGTCGGTGGCGATGGGACCGCTCAAGTAGAAGCGGCCGCTTTTCACGTCGCCGAAGTCCGATTCCTGCTGCGCGGTGTAGTCGGCCGAAACGGAACCCATCCACTGCTTGCCCACCTTGCGCGTGATGATGTTGATCACGCCGCCCATGGCGTCGGAACCGTACAGGGTCGACATGGGGCCGCGGATGATCTCGATGCGCTCGATGGCGGCAAGCGGCGGGATGAAGCTCGTCTGCGTGCCGCCGAAGCCGTTCGGCGTGACGTTGCCGGCCGCATTCTGGCGGCGTCCGTCGATCAGCACCAGGGTGTAGTCGCTGGGCATGCCGCGGATGCTGATGTTCATGCCGCCCGTCTTGTCGCCCGCCGCGCCCACGTCGATGCCTTCCACGCTTTCCAGCGCCTGCGTCAGGTTGCCGAAGCGCTCCTTCGACAGTTCCTGACGCGTCAGCACGGTGATTGATGCCGGTGCCTGTTTGATGTCCTGCTCGAAACCGGAGGCGGAGACCACCACTTCCGGCATGCTGGCGGGCGTGCCCGTCTGGGCGTGAGCCGGCAGGCAGGACAGGGCGGCCAGAGCCAGGGCCAGGGTGGTGGGACGCGGCAAGGGCGCGCGGCGGGTGCGGTTGGACATGCAAACTCCTGAAGGGTTAATTAATAATTGCTCTGTATTGGCGAGAGAATGGGAATCATGAAAGCAATAAGAATCATTTACAATTGCGTCCATGGCTACCCAGAAAATATTTCGCTCCGGATCTTGCGCAGAAGTTCTTAAGAGATTCTTAACTGCCGGCGCCGGCGTGAAAACCTGGTCGCTGCGACGCACCCTGCTGGCGGTCCTGCTGGGGCTGACCCTGGCCCTGTGGGTGGGCAGCGCCGTCATCGTGTATGTGGAAGCGCGCCGTGAAAGCCAGGAATTGTTCGACCAGTCACTGACCGAGACGGGGCATCTGCTGCTGTCGCTGGTGACAAAGGAGGCGCGCGAACACGGCTTGACGGGGCCCGTCGACTTGCCGCTGCGCGGCCAGCGCAATCCCCACCAGTATTTGCTGTTCAAGGTGCGCGACGCGCAGCAGCGCGTGTTGTACCGCAACGATGCGGCGACCGACATCGCCCTGTCGCGCAGTGCGCCCGACGGCCTGTCGTGGACGACGATAGGCGGCCAGCGCTGGCGTCTGTTTTCGCTGTGGAACCCGCAGCGCAGCCTGCAGTTGCTGGTGGCCGAGCCGACCAGCCACCGCGACGACATCAGCCGCGGCTTCTTTTACCGCATCGCGCTGTTCGGCCTGTTGCTGGTGGCGCTGGCCACCATCGCCATCTGGTGGAGCATCCACCGCGTGTTTCGCGTGCTGCAGGCGTGCGCCGATGAAGTGTCGGCGCGCACGCCCGATGAGCTGGCTGACGTCAGGCTCGCCGGCGCGCCCGCCGAGCTGCATCCGCTGCTGCTGGAAATTAACCGCCTGTTCGGCAGGGTGCGGCACAGCCGTGACAATGAGCAGCGCTTCACGGCCGATGCGGCGCACGAACTGCGCACGCCGCTGGCCGCCATCAAGACGAATCTGCAAGTGCTGCAGCGGGCCCGCAGCGCGGACGAGCGCGAGGAATTCATCGCCGCGCTGGGCGTCAGCGTGGAGCGCGCCACGCGCCTCGTCAACCAGTTGCTGGCGCTGGCCCGGCTCGATCCGCAGGCGCAAGCCCAGGTGGCGCTGGCGCCGGGCGACCTGGCGCACCTGCTGGCCGGGCAGGGCGCGCAGTGGCAGGCGCTGGCCGCGCCGTACCGGCTGTCGCTGGCCGTGAACCTTGCGCCGGCGCCGTGCGCGCTGCATGCGGACAGCCTGCAGATGCTGCTGCGTAACCTGGTCGACAATGCGCTGCGCTACACGCCGTCGCCGGGCGCCGTCGAGATCAGCTGCGGCGTGGAAGCGGGACGCAGCTACCTGCGCGTGGCCGATACGGGACCGGGTATCGCCGAGGAATGGCACGAACGCGTGTTCGAGCGCTTTGTACGCCTGGTGCGCCTGGACGGCGCGCAGCCGCCAGGCAGCGGCCTGGGACTGTCCATCGTGCGCCGCATCGCCGAGCGGCATGGCGCTGTCATCGTCCTGGGCGCCGGGCTGCAGGGCAGGGGGCTGGCGGTGACGCTGGTGTTTCCCGCCGCATAGCGTGGCTGCCGGCTGCGCGATCCGATAGCGATAAAACGCACAAGGCGCGTCCGGAATGCGGTATCTTTCTGTTATGCACAGACCAGACAAGCACCCGCCTTCCGACCTCCCCCCGCTCTCGCTGGCCGCCGCGCGCGCCCTGCACCTGGCCGCGCAGGGTTTGCTGCAGGCGCGGCGTAAAAAAGCCGTGAAGGCCGACGTGCTGAACGCCATCCGCCAGATGGGCGTGCTGCAGATCGATACCATCCACGTGGTGGCGCGCAGCCCGTATCTGGTGCTGTGGAGCCGGCTGGGCGACTATCCGCAGCCGTGGCTCGAGCAATTGCTGGCCGAGGGCGCGCTGTTCGAATACTGGGCGCATGAAGCGTGCTTCGTGCCCATCGAAGACTATGGCCTGTACCGCCACCGCATGCTGGACCCGGCCGCCATGGGCTGGAAGTATTCGGTCAAATGGATGGCCGAGCAGGGCGAGGCCGTCGCTTCGGTGCTCGACCACATCCGCGCCAACGGCGCCGCGCGCTCGGCCGATTTCGAGCGCACGGATGGCCAGGCGGGCGGCTGGTGGAGCTGGAAGCCGGAAAAGCGTTCGCTGGAAGTGCTGTTTACGTCGGGCGTGCTGATGATCGCCAGGCGCCATCAATTCCAGCGCTATTACGACCTGGCCGAACGGGTGCTGCCTGGCTGGCACGACGGCTTGCTGCCGCCGGAAGAACAGGTGCGCCGCCGTTTGCTGCTGGCCAGCGTGAAGGCGCTGGGCCTGGCGCGGGCCGGATGGATCAGCGACTATTTCCGCACCAAACAGTCGCGCGCCAGCCTGGCGCACGATCTGCAGGCGCTGGTGGACGAGGGCGCGCTGCTGCGCTGCACGGTGGACGGCTGGGATGATGGCGTGTACGTGCATGCCGACCAGGCGGACCTGGCACGCGCGGCGGCGGCCGGCAAGCTGGCGCCCACGCTGACGACGATCTTGTCGCCGTTCGACCCCGTCGTCTGGGACCGGCGCCGCGCGCTGGAACTGTTCGATTTTGACTACCGGCTCGAATGCTATACGCCGGCCGAAAAACGCCGCTACGGCTATTTCACCCTGCCGATCCTGCGCCGCGGCGCGCTCGTAGGACGCCTGGACGCCAAGGCGCACCGCGTGCAGGGGCGCTTCGAGATCAAGTCGCTGGTGCTGGAAGAGGGCGTGCGCATCAGCCCCCGCCTGGTGCAGGACGTGGCCGGCGCCGTGCGGCGCCTGGCGCTCTGGCATGCCTGCCCGCAGGTCGAGATAACCCAGGCGCAGCCGGCCGCCTTCGGCGCGCAGCTGGCCGAGGCGCTGCACGGCGGCGGCGCTGCCGCAAGGCAGGCCGCATGATGCTGCCGCCCGCGCCGCCATCCCTGCTCGCCGCCGACGGCCGGCCATGTTTTGGCCGCTATACGGGCCAGCTGGACGCTTACGACTGGGCCGCGCTGGCGCCGCCCTACGCGCGCAGCGCCCTGTGGCGCCTGTTCCACCACAAGCGCTGGCACTACGTGGCCCTGTCGACACCGGCCGTGTTTTGCGGCGTGGCCATCGTCGACCTGGGCTGGACCAGCACGGCCTTCGCCTATGCCTTCGACCGCCACAAGGGCAAGATTGTGGCGACCTTTTCGCAGGACGGCATCCCCGGCCTGTGCGCCACGGTGGCGCCGCATGCTGGCGCCTCCAGCCGTTTCCGTTTCCTCTCGCAAGTGATCTCCATCGAGGCGCAGCCGCAGCAGCGCTACCGATTGCGGCTCGATTGCGGCCATTTCGGCATCGATGCGGAATGCGGCCCGCCCGTGGCGCCTACCCTGCTGGCCATCGGCCCCGTGGGCGAGGGCGGCAGCGCGCATGCGACGCAAAAATCGGGCGGTCTGCCCTTGTGGGGCACCGTGCGCTGCGGCGCCGTCGGCTACAGTTTGGACGACGGCGTGGCCAGCTTCGATTATTCGAACGGCTTGCTGGCGCGCGAGACGGAATGGCGCTGGGCCTCGGCGCACAGCCTGGACCTCGGTTTCAACCTGCAGGCCGGCTATTTCGGCGCGCATGAAAACGCGCTGTGGCTCGACGGCCAGCTGTATCCGCTGGGCCGTGCGCATTTCGATTTCAATCCCGACAACCCGCTGGCGCCGTGGCACGTATGGACGGACGACGATTTGCTGGACCTGCACTTCAAACCCGAGGGGGCGCGGCGCGAGGATAAAAACCTGGGGATCGCCGCCAGCCGCTACATCCAGCCCATCGGCACGTTCAGCGGCTGGGTGCGCACCAGCGCGGACTCGCCCAAGCGCATCGTGGCGCAGCTGGCGGGCGTGACGGAAAGCCACCGCTCGCGCTGGTAGGCGTATTGTTTTTTCGTGAAATGCACGACAAGGTCAAATTTTTTTGGCAACGCATCCTATACACTGGCGCGTAGTCGCTCCGGCAATCCCGCTCCGGCAATCCATGAGGCCAGAACATGAGTATCCGTAATCTCGACAAGCTGTTCAAGCCGGCCTCGGTGGCCCTGATCGGCGCCACGGCGCGCGAACGCAAGCTGGGCGCCATCGCCCTGTACAACCTGCTGGGCGGCGGCTACCAGGGAGACATCTGGCCCGTCAATCCCAAGTACGACGAGCTGATGGGCCTCAAATGCTACCGCAAGCTGGCGCACCTGCCCAAGGCGCCGGATCTGGCCATCATCTGCACGCCGCCCGTCACCATCACGGCCCTGATCCGCGAACTGGGCGCGCTGGGCACGCGCGCCGTCATCGTCATGACGTCCGGCCTCGACCCCGTGCGCGAGCAGTCGCTGCGCCTGGCCATGCTGAAGGCGGCCAAGCCGCATTTGCTGCGCATCCTGGGCCCCAACAGCATGGGGCTGCTGGTGCCCAAACTGGGATTGAACGCCAGCTTCGCCCACGTCGGTGCGACGAGCGGCAAGATCGCCTTCGTGTCGCAATCGGGCGCGCTGGTGTCGGGCGTGCTCGACTGGGCCAATGCGCACGGCGTGGGCTTTTCCAAGTTCATTTCGCTCGGCGCCAGCTACGACGTCGATTTCGGCGACCTGCTCGACTACCTGGCCGGCGACGTCGACACGGCCGCCATCCTGCTGTACATGGAAGACATCCAGGCGGCGCGCAAATTCATGTCGGCGGCGCGGGCGGCCGCGCGCAGCAAGCCCGTCATCGTCCTGAAGGCGGGGCGCGAGGCGGAAGGCGCGGCCATGGCGGCCTGGCATACGGGCGCGCTGGCCGGTTCCGACGCCGTCTACGACGCGGCCATCCGCCGCGCCGGCATGCTGCGCGTGTATTCGGCCGAAGAGCTGTTCGACGCCGTGGAAACGCTCACGCACATCCGTTCCCAGCGCGGCGAGCGCCTGGCGATCTTGTGCAACGGCGGCGGCCTGGGCGTGATGGCCACCGATGCGCTGGTGAGCAGCGGCGGCAAGCTGGCCGAACTCTCCCCCGATACCGTGATCGCGCTGGAAAAGGCGCTGCCACGCGGGTGGTCGCACGACAATCCCGTCGGCTTGCCCGGCGACGCTGCCGTGCAGCGCTATGCCGACGCCATCAAGCCGCTGCTCGACGAGCCGCAGGCGGACGCCTTGCTGCTGCTGCATGCGCCCACGGCCATGGTCTCGTCGATCGACATCGCCGAAGCCGTCACGCCGCTGATCAAGGCCACCTCGCGCACGGTGCTGTCGTGCCTCTTGGGCGGCACCACGGTGGCGCCCGCGCGCCAGGTTTTTAATCGCGCCGGCATTCCCACCTACGACACGCCGGAAAAGGCCGTGCATGGCTTCATGCAGATCGTGCAGTACCGGCGCAACCAGGAAACCCTGATGCAGGTGCCGGCGCAGCTGCCCATGTCGGCCACGCCGCGCCGCGCCAGGGTGCGCGAAATCGTCGCCGCCGCGCTGGCCGCAGGCCAGACGGTGCTGGGCGAATGCCGTTCGAAGGAGATTTTGGCCGCCTACGGCATCCCCGTCGCCACCACGCGCATGGCGGCCGACGTGGAAGAGGCGCTGGCCGTGGCGGCCGACATCGGCTACCCGGTGGCGCTGAAAATCCATTCGCCCGACATTGCCCACAAATCCGACGTGGGCGGCGTGGCGCTCGACCTCGACGCGCCCGACATCCTGCGCACGGCCGCCGCCGCCATGCTCAAGCGCGTGCGCCGCATGCGCCCCGACGCGCTGATCGACGGTTTTACCGTGCAGCAGATGGCGCGCCGGCCGCAGTCGCATGAACTGATCGTCGGCGTCACCACGGACGCCGCTTTCGGTCCCGTGATTCTGGTGGGGCAGGGCGGCATCGCCGTAGAAGTGACGGCCGACCATGCGATCGGCCTGCCGCCGCTGAACATGGTGCTGGCGCGCGACATGCTGGCGCGCACGCGCGTGTCGAAATTGCTGGCCGGCTACCGCAACCAGCCGCCGGCCGACATCGACGCCATCTGCTACACGCTGATCCAGGTGGCCGAACTGGTGGCCGACATCGGCGAACTGGCCGAACTCGACATCAACCCGCTGGTGGCCGATGCCCACGGCGTGATCGCCCTCGACGCGCGCATTCGCCTGCAGCCGGGCCAGCAGCGCGACCGCCTGGCCATCCGCCCGTATCCGCAGGAGCTGGAAGAGCAGGTGACGTGGATGGACCAATCCATCCTGCTGCGCCCCATCCGCCCCGAAGACGCGCCGCAGCACATGGATTTGTTCCACGCGCTGGACCCGGACGACGTGCGCCTGCGCTTTTTTACCTCCATGCGCGAGCTGCCCGTGTCGCAGCTGGCGCGCCTGACGCAGATCGATTACGACCGCGCCATGGCCTTCATCGCCACGCACACGGGGCCGGACGGCAAGCCGGAAACCCTGGGCGTGGTGCGCGCCGTGGCCGACCCGGACAATATCCATGCCGATTTCGCCATCGCCGTGCGCTCGGCCCTGAAGGGCAAGGGCCTGGGCCACATCCTGTTCGAAAAGCTGGTCGACTATTTCCGCAGCCGCGGCACGGAAGCGCTGGTGGGCGAGGCGATGGCGCGCAACAAGGGCATGCAGCGGCTGGTGAAAAGCTTTGGTGGCGAGGTCACGCCATCGGAAGAGCCCGGCGTTGTCAACCTGCATATCGGCCTGCGCGCGCCGTAAAAGAAAGCGCGGCTGGCCCGCTGCAGGTTTGTGCAGGATCAAACCCATCGCTGTCGGTAGTCTTTACACTTTCACTTCCAGGATCAGACATCCAGCGCGTTTTCGGGAGTGAGTGCATGCTTACGGCAACATATATATTGGTTTCCCTGTCGGTCGAACAGGCCAGCATCCGCATGAGCCTGCTGGCCTTGCAGAAGTACATGCATGTGCAGCTGCGCCAGCAGAGCAGACTCAGCCTGGCGCAGGTGCAGTATGCGGGCGACTGGCTGAGCCGGCTGTACCAGGGCGGCTACTGGCGCAAGGTGGAAATGTATCTGGTGCCCGCCATCCGCCAGGCCGCACCCCATGCCGACGGCTTGCTCAATGAGCTCAATGGCTTGAACCACGTGGCGCTGGAAAGCATCAACGTGGTGCAGCAGCGCGCGGGCGCCGCCATCGACCATTCCGAATTGCAGGCCGAGCAGCTGTGCGCCGCCATCGACGCCTTTTGCGCGGCCTTGCTGCAGCGCCTGGAAAAAGAAGAGCGCGAACTGTTCGCGCTGGCGCGCAAGGTCATCGTCGGCGAAGCGTGGTTTGCCATCGCCTACCAGTTCCTCGCACACGATGCGCGCGCGCAGGAGGCGCGCCGTGGCAAGGCGCAGGTGCTGCCCTTTGTTTTGTCAGCGCCTTTGCCAGTAGCGTTGCCGGCAGCCGGCGGCAGCGTGGAAACGGCGGCCGATGGCGCCGCGTCCGCGTTGCCCGTGCCGGTACAGCCGCTGCGTGCGCAGGCTTGAGCAGGTAGCGAGCGCACACCCCGTTCTTCCGTTTGCGCCGGGGGCGCCGCCCTGGCTTTGCGCCGGCGCTCCCATGGGGAAATGCCATGTTGCTCACTATGTTACGCAATTGCTAACTTGTACATACCTGTCCGATGCAATACCCCGGGCTTTGTTATGATGGTGGTTTTGATCCACGCGAAACCCGTCATGTTCGAATTTCTCTTCAAGCGTTCTGCCAGCAAGACTGCCGTCCCCGATCCTGTCGTGGCAGAACAGGCCGCCGCCTCGGCGCAGAGCGCATCGCGCCGCGCCGAACAGGTTGCGCGTGCCCATGCCGTGGCCGGTGACGAAGCCGCCGCTGCCGATTTCATCCTGTCCAGCGAATTTGCCGATGCCCGTCTGATCGCGGCCGAACACGTGCATGCCTTGGCCCTGCTGGAAACAGTGCACCATGCCATGCGCAACACGGACCGCCGCGTTGCCAAGCTGATGCAGGGTCGCATCGACCTGATCCGTCATCAGGCTGCCGAGACGCAACGCGCCCAGGCCAGCATCGCCACGGCCCAGCGCCTGTTGAATGATGAAAAGTTGAGCCCGAACCAGGTAGCCGAGCTGGACCGCCAGTGGCAAGTCATCAAGGCCACGCCCGAGCTGGAGAGCGCCTTTGCCGCCGCGCGCGCCGCGCTGGCCGCCCGCCTGGAAGCGCAAGTGGTGCTGCAGCGCGCCGTGATCGACACCGTCGCCGCGGCGCGTGCCTTGGCTGCCAGTGGCCAGTCCGTCGGCGAGCTGGCCCAGGCGCTGGCCCGCCTGGACGCGGAACATGCGCAGCATGCGCAATCGCCCGAGCGCGCTTCCTTGCCGAAACACCTGGAAACCGATTTCACGCAGGCGCGCGAGCAGGCGCAGTCCGCCTTGCAGGCGCTGCAGCAGCACCAGGCCGTGTTCGACGTGCGCCAGCTTGCTCTGGCCGAATGGCAGGCGCAGGACGCCGCCACGCTCGATGCAGACACCTTGAAACGCGCGTGGCAAGCCTTGCCGCGCCTGCCGGAATCGCCATTGTCCGACAGCCTGCAGCAGCAATTTGCGGCCCTGCTGGCCAGCGCGCCGGCGCCTGTCGCCCCTGCCGCAGCCGTGGACGCGCCAGCGCATGCGGAACTGGCGCCGCGCAAGCCGCGCCAGGAGCATGCGCCCGTGTCGAAAGAAGCGACGGAGCAGTTCTTCAAGGTGCTCGACGCCATGGAAGCGGCGCTGCAGGACGGCTTGTTGCACGTGGCTTCCGAGCACGACAAGACCTTGCGCGATAGCAAGCACGGCCGTTTGACGCCCGCGCAGGCGGACCGCCTGGCCCATGTGCGCGGCGAGTTCAAGCGCCTGGCCGATTGGGCGCGCTGGGGTGGCAATGTGTCGCGCGAGGAACTGGTCAAGGCGGGCGAGGAATTGCCGGCGCAACAATTGCCCATGGCCGAGCTGGCCAAGAAAGTGGGCAGCCTGCGCGAGCGCTGGAAGTCGCTCGACACCTTGTCCGGCCCCGCACCGAAATCCTTGTGGGAGCGTTTCGACGCCGCCTGCAGCGTGGCGTATGCGCCGGCGGCCCAGCATTTCAAGCAACTGGCGGAAGAGCGTCACGGCAATGCGGCCAAGGCCCAGGAATTGATCGCGGAAACGGCGGCCCTGGCAGCCCAGGAAAGTACGGACTGGAAACAGGTCGCCTCCGCCTCGCAGCGCTTGCGCCAGGCGTGGACGCGCCTGGGCACCATCGACCGCAAGGAAAAGAAACGCCTGGATACGGAATTCGGCGCCGCGCTGGACGCCTTGTCGAAGCCGCTGGACACGCAGCGCCAGATCGAGACGGCCCGCCGCGAACAATTGATCGTCGAAGTGGGCCTGCTCAAACCATCGGAGCGCAACACGGTCGACATGCTGAAAGCCTTGCAGGATAAATGGCAGGAGCTGGCGAAAGCCTTGCCGCTGGAACGCCGCGCGGAACAGGCGCTGTGGCAGCGTTTCCGCGCCGCCTGCGACGATATCTTTGCCAAGCGCAAGGAAACGGCCCATGCGGCCGACCATGAGCGCCGCGAACACCTGCATGCGCGCGAAGCGCTGTGCGCCGCGCTGGAAACGGCCGTCGTGCCTGAAGGGGACGACAAGGCGCGCACCGCCTTCATCCATCACTTGCTGCGCGACACGCGCGCGGCCTGGAACGCCACGGGCCCCGTGCCGCGCGCCAGCGAAGCGAAGATCGAACAGCGTTACCAGACGGCTGTCGCCGGCGTGCAAGCGCAGGCGGACGCCATTGCCGAACGGGCTGGCGCAGCCCAGGCCAACGCCCTGCGCGACAAGTTGCGCCTGGTGCAATCGCTGGAAGCCGCACTGGCGGATGGCGCTGCCGGCGCCGACGCGCAAGCGTGGAGCGAGCGCTGGAACGCCTTGCCGCCGCTCGACACCCAGTACGAACGCAGCCTGCAGCAGCGCTTTGCCGCCGCCCAGGCCGCGTTTGGCGAGGGCAGCGCCGCCTACGTGCAGCAATTGCAGGCCAATCAGGAGCGCCTGCTCGGTGAAGTCCTGCGCCTGGAAATCGTCGCCGGCGTCGACAGCGGCGCCGAATTTGCCCGCGACCGCCTGAAAATGCAGGTGGAAGTGCTGCAATCGTCGCTCAAATCGGGCCAAAAGCCGCTCACGCAAGTGTCGCAGCTGATGCAGCTGTGCGCGATCGCCGCCACCACCGATGCGCGCACGGCCAGCCGTATCGAAACCCTGCTGCGCCGTATCGGAGGGCATGCCAAATGAGTACCAGCGTCCGCGTCCAGCAAGCCGATTTTGACTTGAGTCAAGAAATTGCACAATTGCGTGCAGGAAACCCCAAGGTGGGCGCCGTCGTCGGCTTCGTCGGCACGGTGCGCGACATGAACGAAGGGCTGGACGTGGCGGCCATGGAGCTTGAGCACTATCCGGGCATGACGGAGAAATCCATCGAGGCCATCGTCGAGCAGGCGCGGGGCCGCTGGCCCCTGTCCGGCGCACTGGTGATTCACCGTGTCGGTCCCCTGCTGCCGCAGGAGCAGATCGTGCTGGTGGCCGTGTCGTCCGCCCACCGGGGCGAGGCGTTTGCCGCCTGCGAATTCATCATCGATTTCCTGAAGACGGAAGCGCCGTTCTGGAAGAAGGAAGACACGCCCGAAGGGGCGCGCTGGGTCGATGCGCGCGACAGCGACGAGACGGCCCTGGACAAATGGACGATAAACGCAAGCCCCATTTGAAGCGAACGCGCCGCGCACGCTAGCATTTGCCAAAATGCATCAGTTTTCTGCTTTGTGTATGCTTGAAAAGTACTGCCTCACCCCAATTTGGTTAACAACTAATTAATCGGGAGCGCTTTTCATGCGACAAGATAAACTGACTACCAAGTTACAGGAAGCCCTGGCCGACGCACAAAGCTTGGCCGTGGGCAACGACAACCCCTATATCGAACCAGTCCACCTGCTGACGGCCCTGTTGAACCAGGACGATGGCGGCGCCCGCTCGCTGCTGCAGCGTGCCGGCGTCAACGTGGGCGGCCTGTCCAAGGCCCTGGGCGCGTCCATCGAACGCTTGCCGAAGGTGTCCGGCACGGGCGGCGACGTGCAGGTCAGCCGTGAATTCGTGGCCTTGCTGAACCTGGCCGACAAGGAATCGCAAAAGGCGGGCGACCAGTTCGTGTCCAGCGAAATGGTCTTGCTGGCCATGACGGACGACAAGTCCGACTGCGGCAAGCTGGCGCGCGAAAACGGCCTGACCCGCAAGGCGCTGGAAGCGGCCATCGAGGCTGTGCGCGGCGGCAACAAGGTCGACTCGCAAGAGGCCGAAGGCCAGCGCGAAGCGCTGAAGAAATACACGCTGGACCTGACGGAGCGGGCGCGCAAGGGCAAGCTCGACCCTGTCATCGGCCGCGACGATGAAATCCGCCGCACCATCCAGATCCTGCAGCGCCGCAGCAAGAACAACCCCGTGCTGATCGGCGAACCGGGCGTGGGCAAGACCGCCATCGTCGAAGGCCTGGCGCAGCGTATCGTCAATGGCGAAGTGCCCGAGTCGCTGAAAGGCAAGCGCGTACTGGCGCTGGACATGGCCGCCCTGGTTGCCGGTGCCAAGTTCCGCGGCGAGTTCGAAGAGCGCCTGAAATCCGTGCTGAAGGAACTGGCCATGGATGAAGGGCAAACCATCGTCTTCATCGACGAAATGCACACCATGGTGGGCGCGGGCAAGGCCGACGGCGCGATGGATGCCGGCAATATGCTCAAACCGGCGCTGGCGCGCGGCGAACTGCACTGCGTGGGGGCCACCACCCTCGATGAGTACCGCAAGTACATCGAAAAGGATGCCGCGCTGGAGCGCCGCTTCCAGAAGGTGCTCGTCGACGAGCCGACCGTGGAGGCGACGATCGCCATCCTGCGCGGCTTGCAGGATAAGTACGCGCTGCACCACAAGGTGGAAATCACGGACGCGGCCATCATCGCGGCCGCCGAGCTGTCGCACCGCTACATCACGGACCGCTTCTTACCGGATAAGGCGATCGACCTGATCGACGAGGCGGCGGCGAAGATCAAGATCGAGATCGATTCGAAGCCGGAAGTGATGGACAAGCTGGAACGCCGTCTGATCCAGCTGAAAATCGAGCGCGAAGCCGTCAAGAAGGAAAAAGACGAAGCGTCGCTGCGCCGTCTGGGCCTGATCGAGGAGGAAATCCTCAAGCTGCAGCGCGAGTACAATGACTTCGAAGAAATCCTGAAGGCGGAAAAAGCCGTGGTGCAAGGCAGCACGCACATCAAGGAAGAAATCGAGCAGGTCAAGCTGCAGATGGAGCAAGCCACGCGCGAAAGCAACTGGCAGAAGGTGTCGGAGCTGCAATACGGCAAGCTGCCGCAGCTGGAAGCCCAGCTCAAGCAGGCTGACAGCGGCATCCCGAAACTCGATCCCGACCAGCCGAAGCTGCTGCGCACGGAAGTGGGCGCCGAGGAAATCGCCGAAGTGGTGTCGCGCGCGACGGGCATACCCGTGTCGCGCATGATGCAGGGCGAGCGTGACAAGCTGCTGCACATCGAAGAGAAGCTGCATGAGCGCGTCGTGGGCCAGGATGAAGCGATCACGGCCGTGGCCGACGCCATCCGCCGCTCGCGCGCCGGCTTGTCGGACCCGAACCGTCCCTATGGTTCCTTCATGTTCCTGGGACCGACGGGGGTCGGTAAGACCGAGCTGAGCAAGGCGCTGGCGACCTTCCTGTTCGATACGGAAGAATCGATGATCCGCATCGACATGAGCGAGTTCATGGAGAAGCATTCCGTGGCCCGTCTGATCGGCGCGCCACCGGGCTACGTGGGCTACGACGAGGGCGGCTACCTGACGGAAGCCGTGCGCCGCAAGCCGTACAGCGTGATCCTGCTCGATGAAGTGGAAAAGGCGCATGCCGACGTTTTCAACGTGCTGCTGCAAGTGCTCGACGATGGACGCATGACGGACGGCCAGGGCCGTACGGTGGACTTCAAGAATACCGTCATCATCATGACCTCGAACCTGGGTTCGCATAAGATCCAGGCGATGGAGAGCGATGATCCCGGTGTCGTGAAGCTGGCCGTGATGGCCGAGGTACGCTCGCACTTCCGTCCCGAATTCGTCAACCGCATCGACGAAATCGTCGTGTTCCACGGCCTCGACGAGAAAAACATCGGCGCGATCGCGAAGATCCAGCTCAAAATTCTCGAAGAACGCCTGGCGCGCATGGACATGCAGCTGAGCTTGACGGACGCGGCACTGCAGCAAATCGCCGAAGCGGGCTACGATCCGGTGTATGGGGCCCGTCCGCTGAAACGGGCGATCCAGCAGCAGATCGAAAATCCGCTGTCGAAGCTGATCCTGGAAGGCAAGTTTGGCCCGAAAGACGAGATCCGCATCGACGCCCAGAACGGCAACCTCGTATTCACGGGCGCGCAGGTGGGGCTGGACAAGGTGTAATGCTGACAGGTCAGTCCCTGCGGGATTGGAAGCTATTCCATTTGGGGTAGCTTCCCCCGTCGGGTCTGCCCCCAGTTTCACGGCATTTGCAGTGACGACGATTTGCGACGTCTGACAGGGCGGTATCAGGCTAGACCTGATGCCGCCCTTCTTGCTATCATCGTCACTATTTTCTGACTAATTCCGGAGGCGGTACGATGGCAAACACATGGCAAGCAGGGCGGCGCATTGGAGTGGGATTGACCTTGGCGGCGGCCGTACTGGCCTTGTCTGCCCAAGCTCAGGCGCAGGAAGAGAAGGTCCTGAACATCTATAACTGGTCGGACTATATCGGCGACGATACGATCAAGAATTTTGAGAAGGAAACGGGCATCAAGGTACGCTACGACGTTTTCGACAATAACGAAATCCTCAATGCGAAACTGGTGGCGGGCAAGTCCGGCTACGACATCGTCGTGCCGACGGCCCAGTGGGCGCGCCTGCAGATCGATGCGGGCCTGCTGCGCAAGCTCGACAAGAGCAAGCTGACCAACCTGGGCAACCTCGACCCGAACCTGCAGGCGAAGCTGTCGAAGATCGACCCGAACAACGATTACCTGGTCGACTGGCTGTGGGGCTACACGACGGTGGGCATCAACGTCAACAAGGTCAAGGCCGCGCTGGGCGGCATGCCCATGCCCGACAATGCCTGGGATTTGATCTTCGACCCGAAATACGCGGCCAAGCTGAAATCGTGCGGCGTCTCCTTCCTCGACTCGCCGTCGGAAGTGCTGCCGGCCGCCCTGCAATACCTGGGCAAGCCCGCGTACTCGAAAACGGCCGCCGACTACCAGGAAGCGGGCAAGGTGCTGCAGGCCATCCGTCCCTACGTGACCCTGTTCAGCTCGTCAGGCTATATCAATGACATGGCCAACGGTTCCGTCTGCGTCGCGCTGGGCTGGTCGGGCGACATCAATATCGCGCGCCAGCGCGCCATCGACGCGAAGAATGGCAATGTGATCCAGGTGCTGGTGCCGAAGACCGCCGCCCTGATGTTCGACACCATGGCCATTCCCGCCGACGCGCCGCACCCGAACAATGCGCACCTGTTCATCAACTACATCCTGCGCCCGCAAGTGCATGCCAGCCTGAGCAACAAGGTGTTCTATGCGAATCCGAATCCGGCCAGCATCAAGTATGTACGCAAGGATATCGGCGAGAACAAGGCCATCTTCCTGTCGGACGCCGACAAGCAACGCATGGCCGCGCCGGAAGCGACCACGGCCGATATCCGCCGCTTGATGACGCGCATCTATACGAAGTTCAAGACGGGAGTGTAAGGCGGGAGTGTAAATACAAGGATGGCGCGAGGGACGGGCCTGTTAGGCCGTCGCTGGCGCCATGCGATAGTGCCGAGGTGAACGCTACTCGTGATAGCGGTCCATCAGCTTATGGTGGCTGCCGCGCATTTCTTCGACCAGTTCAAAGGCGACAAAGCCGATGATGGCGGCGAAGATGGCGATGAAGAGAAAAACGAGGAAGGTGATTAACATGGTCTTTCAGCCGCCGTTGGACGGCCGTCCGCTGGGTTGCTCAATGTACCGGAGCAGCGCTCCAGCACGTAGTTGATGCAATTAAACTCTAGCAGATCGGCAGCGCTTTACAAGGCTGCCGAGTTGTAATTCCTACCAGTATTTGTCCCAGCGCACTTTTTGCGCATTTTCTCTATTTCACGACCAGGTCATGCGCCATCACGGCCTTCAGATACACGCTGACGGGGTCGCCTGGCTCGCGCTGCGAGAACCACCACGCGCTGGCCTTGCGCATTTCCCATTCCTGCTCTTCGCCCGTCAGCAGCAGGGCGGCCGCCTGGCCCAGAGTCGGCTGGTGGCCGACGACGAGCACGGTTTCCTTGCCGCCGGGCCAGTTGGCCGCCTTCAGGATGTCTTCCGCTTCGGCGCCGGGCGCCAGTTCCGGCATCAGCTTGAACTTGCGCCCCAGCGCCTCCGCCGTTTGCAGGGTGCGCAGGGCGGGGCTGACGAGGATGCGGCAATTTTCCGGTAGTTGCGAGGCCAGCCATTCCCCCATGCGGCGCGCCTGTTTCTGGCCTTTGACGGTCAGGGCGCGTTCGAGATCCGGGACGCCCGGCTCGGCTTCTGCGTGTCGCCACAAGATGAGATCCATGCTGTACTCCTGTGTGTAGAGTTGCCTATTCGCCGACCTCCGCGCCCGGCGTGCCCAGTGTGTGCATCAGGTATTGCTGGGCGCTGAACGGCATCTGCTTGCCGCGCGGCTTGCGGCGCGCATAGTGGCCCGTCGGCTCCAGTTCCCATGCATTCGTATTATCCTTCAAATACGGATTCAAGCCCTCGGCGATCACGCGCCGTTTCAGCGCCCGGTCCAGCACGGGGAAGGCCACTTCCACCCTGCGGAACAGGTTGCGGCTCATCCAGTCGGCGCTGGCCAGGTAAACATCGTGCGCCAGGTCGTTGCGGAAGTAGTAAATGCGGCTGTGCTCGAGGAAGCGGCCGATCACGGAGCGCACCTTGATGTTTTCCGACAAGCCCGGCACGCCCGGCTTCAGGGTGCAGGCGCCGCGCACGATCAGGTCGATCTTTACGCCATCGGTCGAGGCCGCATACAGGGCGCGGATCACGGATTCGTCGACGAGTGCGTTGACTTTCACGATGATGCGCCCGCGCCGGCCCGAGCGGGCGATCTTCGCCTCGTTGCGGATGGCCTTGATGATCTCGCTTTGCAGGCCGAACGGCGCCAGCCACAAATGGTTCAGGTTGTGCGGCTTGGTCAGGCTGGTCAGGTGGATGAACACCTCATTGACTTCCACTGCCAGGTCCTGGTTTGCCGTCAGCAAGCCGAAGTCCGTGTACAGCTTGGTGGTCGTGGGGTGATAGTTGCCGGTGCCCAGGTGGGCGTAGAAGCGCAGCGCGCCTTCTTCGCGGCGGATGACGAGCGCCACCTTGGCGTGGGTTTTCAGGCCCACGACGCCGTACACGACTTGCGCGCCGGCCTGCTCCAGCTTGTCGGCCCAGTTGATATTGGCTTCTTCGTCGAAACGCGCCATCAATTCCACGATGACGGTCACTTCCTTGCCCATCTTCGCCGCCGTAATGAGCGACTCCATCAAGTCCGAGTTCATGCCCGTGCGGTAGATCGTCTGCTTGATGGCGACGACGGACGGGTCGTAGGCGGCGCTGCGGATGAAGTCGATCACCGTCTGGAACGACTGGTAGGGGTGGTGCAGCAGGATGTCGTGCTTGGTCAGCGCGGCAAAGATGTCGTTACCGATGGCCTTGTGCGCCAGGCCCGGGAAGAAGGGCGGGAAGCGCAGTTCCGGCTGCTTGACGTGGTCGATCATTTCCGACAGGCGCACCAGGTTCACGGGGCCGTTGACGCGGTACAGGCGGCTTTGATCGAGGTTGAACTGGTCGAGCAGGAATTGCGACAATTCTGGTGGGCAATTGCGCGCCACTTCCAGGCGCACGGAGGTGCCGAACTGGCGCCCCACGAGCTCGCCCTTCAGGGCCTGGCGCAGATTCTTGACTTCGTCTTCGTCGACCCACAGGTCGCTGTCGCGCGTGACGCGGAACTGCGAATAGGCAATCACTTCGCGCCCGGCGAACAGGTCGGAAATGTGCGCATGGATGACGGACGACAATAAACAGAAAGACACGCCATCGCCGGAAATGTCGTCCGGCAGCTTGATGACGCGCGGCAAGACGCGGGGCGCCTTGACGATGGCGATCGCCGTGCCGCGTCCGAAGGCATCCTTGCCGCTCAGCGAGACGATGAAATTGAGACTTTTATTCACCACTTGCGGGAAGGGGTGGGCAGGGTCGAGTCCGATCGGCGTGAGCAGGGGGCGCACTTCGCGGTCGAAATACTGCTTGACCCAGGCACGCTGCGCATCGTTGCGGTCGTTGTCGCGCAGCAAATGCACGCCCGCTTCGCGCAGGGCCGGCAAGACTTCGCTATTTAATATCTCGTACTGGCGTTCCACCAGCGCATGGCATTCCTTGCCGATGCGCTCCAGATTGGCCGCCAGGGCGGGGTGGCCGGCCAGCGAACCGCCGATGCTGCCGGCCGCCAGCAGGCTGGCCACGCGCACTTCGAAGAACTCATCCATGTTGCTGCTGACGATGCACAGGTAGCGCAGGCGCTCGAGCAGCGGAATGTTCGGGTCTTCCGCCTGGGCCATCACGCGTCGGTTGAAAGTCAGTTGCGACAGCTCGCGGTCAAGCAGGATGCCCGATTTGGTCACTTCCGTGTGCAGTTCAGGTTTCATATTCTTTTGTCTTTGCAGATAGTTAATTCTAGCCGTATTTCATCATGTATGACGCGTTGTGAGTGTAATCATGAAATATGACATAAGCGTGACATAAGCTGTCATAAAGCGTCGCCCGCGCTGTCATTTTTCGCGCCGAAAAGGGCGACTTCCCGGGCGTAGGCAATTATTTCAGGATTTTTTACCCATGTCATAAAGCTGTCATATTCGCTTGCTAGACTGCGCAGCATTCAACCGGGACTTTGAGCCCTAACAACCCTGAGGACTTGATATGCAAATGAAGCAAATGTTCAAATTTATCGTCGTGGGTGCTTCGGCAGCGATGGCATTTTCTTCCGCTTCCGTCATGGCGGCAGATATGACAGGTGCTGGTGCAACCTTCCCGTACCCGATCTACGCCAAATGGGCTGAGACGTACAAAGCCAACACGGGCAACGGCCTGAACTACCAATCCGTCGGTTCCGGCGCCGGCATCAAGCAAATCAAGGCCAAGACTGTTGAATTCGGCGCTTCGGACATGCCGTTGAAGGCGGAAGAGCTGGAAGAAGCGGGCCTGATGCAATTCCCGGCCATCATGGGCGGCGTGGTCACCATCGTCAACCTGGATGGCGTGACCCCAGGCCAGCTGAAAATGACGGGTAAAGTCGTTGGCGACATCTACCTGGGCAAGATCACCAAGTGGAGCGCGCCGGAAATCGCCGCACTGAACAGTGGCGTCAAGCTGCCGGACACGGAAATCACCGTGGTGCACCGCGCCGACGGTTCGGGCACGTCCTTCCTGTTCACCGACTTCCTGTCGAAAACCAACCCGGAATTCAAATCGAAAATCGGTGCTGGCTCGGCTGTGAAATGGGCCGTGGGCGTGGGCGGCAAGGGTAACGAAGGCGTCGCCGCCAACGTACAGCGTATCAAGGGTTCGATCGGCTACGTCGAGTGGGCTTACGCCAAGAAAAACAAGATGTCGCACACCCAGCTGCAAAACAAGGACGGCAACTTCCTGCAGCCTGACGACGAAAACTTCAAGGCAGCCGCCGCTTCGGCACCCTGGACGCAAACCCCAGGCTTCGGCGTGGTCCTGACCGACCAGGCTGGCAAGAACAGCTGGCCGATCACCGGCGTGTCGTTCATCCTGATGCACAAAGTCCAGGCTGACGCAGCCAAAGCCAAGGAAGTCCTGAAGTTCTTCGACTGGGCCTACAAAAACGGCGGCCCAGCTGCCGTCGAACTGGACTACGTGCCAATGCCGGCATCGGTCGTGAAACTGGTGCAGGAATCGTGGAAAGCCAATCTGAAAGATGCATCGGGTAAATCGATCTACTAATCCGATAGTCTGAATACAGCAATATCCATCCTTGTCCCCGCCAGCAGCACGGCGGGGCAGGGAGTTAGCCAGGACCGCCCGCAAGCCCTTGCAGACGGTCCTGGCTAAAGAAGCAACAATAAAACAAGAGTTCAAAATAGCGACACCGGCAGTACCACCCACATCTGGCACAATATGAGCGCACAATCTACCTCCTCCACGATCCCCCTGCCAGGCGGCACCATGACCGATTCCATCAGTCACGCGCAAATGCTTTCCACCATGCGCAAGCAGCGCATCCAGGATTTCATGTTCCACAAGGTGACGATGCTGTTCGCCCTGTCGGTGCTGATCGTCCTGGTCGGCATCATCATTTCGCTGATCATGGAATCGATACCGGCCTTCAAGACCTTCGGCCTGCATTTCATCGTGTCCGCGGAATGGGACCCCGTCAATGACCAGTACGGCGCCCTGATTCCCATCATCGGCACCCTGGTGACGTCCGTCATCGCCTTGCTGATCGCCTTTCCCGTCAGCTTCGGCATCGCCTTGTTCCTCACGGAAATCTGCCCGGCCTGGCTGCGCCGCCCGCTGGGCACGGCTGTCGAGCTGCTGGCCGGCGTGCCATCGATCATCTACGGTATCTGGGGCCTGTTCGTCTTCGCGCCCCTGTTTGCCGACCACGTCCAGCCCCTGCTGAAAGCCACCCTGGGCAACGTCCCCGTCATCGGCCAGCTGTTCAGCGGCCCCATGATGGGCATCGGCCTGCTGACGGCCGGCCTGGTGCTGGCCATCATGATCATCCCCTTCATCGCTTCCGTGATGCGCGACGTGTTCGAAATCGTCC
Organism: Janthinobacterium glycogeni; assembly: GCF_051380725.1. Classification (NCBI taxonomy): domain Bacteria; kingdom Pseudomonadati; phylum Pseudomonadota; class Betaproteobacteria; order Burkholderiales; family Oxalobacteraceae; genus Janthinobacterium; species Janthinobacterium glycogeni. The sequence continues at coordinate 391,757 of NZ_JBNYXP010000004.1, forward strand.
CTGCCGTGCTGAAGGAATCCGCATACGGCCTGGGCTGCACGCGCTGGGAAGTGGTGCGCAAGATCGTCTTGCCATACACCAAGACCGGCGTCGTCGGCGGCGTCATGCTGGGCCTGGGCCGCGCGCTGGGCGAGACCATGGCCGTGACCTTCGTCATCGGCAACGCCAACAAATTGTCGTGGTCGCTGTTTGCCGCCGGTAACAGCATCACCTCCTTGCTGGCGAACGAATTCGGCGAAGCGCAATCGTCGCTGCACGTATCGTCGCTGTTCTCGCTGGCCCTGATCCTGTTTGTCATCACCTTTATCGTCTTATCCGCCGCCAAGCTGATGCTGGCTGGCATGTCCCGCAAGGAAGGCACGAAATGAGCCAGCTCAGCCAAGTTAGCACCCTCGACGTTCCGGCCAAGCCGGCCATGAACCCCGTCTACCGCAAGCGCCTGCTGATGCACCGCATCGGCATCGCCCTGTCGGTGGCGGCCATGGCCCTGGGCCTGGCCGTGCTCGTGTGGATTTTGTTCACGCTGGTGATCAAGGGCTTCGGCGCCTTGTCCATCGACCTGTTCACGCAAACGACGCCGGCCCCCGGCAGCGAAGGCGGCGGCTTGATCAATGCCATCGTCGGCAGCGCCCTGATGGTGGGCCTGGCCACCGTCGTCAGCACCCCGATCGGCATCCTGGCCGGCATCTACCTGGCCGAATACGGCGAAGAAAACAGGCTGGCGCAAGTGACGCGCTTCGTCACCGACATCATGCTGTCGGCGCCGTCCATCGTCATCGGCCTGTTCGTGTATGCGCTGTACGTGGCCCACGTGAAGCACTTCTCCGGCTACGCGGGCGCCATCGCCCTGTCCCTGATCGCCGTGCCCGTGGTGGTGCGCACGACGGACAATATGCTGCGCCTGGTGCCGAACAGTCTGCTGGAAGCCGCGTTTGCCCTGGGCGCGCCGCGCTGGAAGGTCGCCACCCTGGTGCGCTTGCGCGCCGTGAAGGCTGGCGTCATCACCGGCGTGCTGCTGGCCTTGGCCCGCATCGCCGGCGAAACGGCGCCGCTGCTGTTCACGGCCCTGAATAACCAGTTCCAAAGCTTTAACATGAATGCGCCGATGGCCAACTTGCCGTCCGTCATCGCATCGTTTGCAATGAGCCCGTACGACAACTGGCGCTCGCTGGCCTGGGGCGGCGCACTGCTGATCACCTTCAGCGTGCTGGCCTTAAATATCCTGTCGCGCACCGTGTTCAGCCAAAAAGTCCCACATTAAACAGATAGCGAGCGAAGCGAACCCCTATGAATACGCAAATGAATCCAGCCCAAGACCTGGCACCAAAGAAAAAAACCATCGAGATTTCGGGCCTGAACTTTTTTTACGGCAAAACGCAAAGCTTGCATAACGTCAACCTGGACATCCACGAGAAGAAGGTCACGGCCTTCATCGGCCCGTCCGGTTGCGGCAAGTCGACCCTGCTGCGCACCCTGAACCGCATGTACGACCTGTATCCGGGCCAGCGCGCGGAAGGCTCCATCCTGTACCGCGGCCGCAACGTGCTCGACGCCGACCAGGACGTCAACATGCTGCGCGCCAAGGTCGGCATGGTGTTCCAGAAGCCCACGCCGTTCCCCATGTCCGTCTACGACAACATCGCTTTCGGCGTGCGCCTGTATGAAGACCTGTCGAAGGGCGAAATGGACGAGCGCGTCGAGTGGGCCCTGAAAAAGGCCGCGCTGTGGGGCGAAGTCAAGGACAAGCTGACCAAGAGCGGCCTGTCGCTGTCGGGCGGCCAGCAGCAGCGCCTGTGCATCGCGCGCGGCGTGGCCGTGAAGCCGGACGTCTTGCTGCTCGACGAGCCGACCTCGGCGCTGGACCCGATCTCGACCTCGAAGGTGGAAGAGCTGATCAGCGAACTGAAACAGGATTACACGATCGCCATCGTGACGCACAATATGCAGCAGGCGGCGCGCTGCTCCGACTACACGGCGTATATGTATCTGGGCGAGCTGGTGGAATTCGGCGAAACGGACCAGATTTTCATGAATCCGGCCCGCAAGGAAACGCAGGATTACATCACGGGCCGCTTCGGCTGATCCGCCCGGAATAACGATATACAAGACTACTGAATACGGAGAGACAGCATGATAGGCGAACATTCATCCAAGCAATACGACAACGAACTCGAAGCGATCCGCTCGAAAGTGCTCCTGATGGGCGGCATCGTTGAAACCCAGTTCCTCGACGCGATGACATGCTTTCGCATCGGCAATCCGGAACGCGCCGACCGCGTGATGCGCGAAGATGACGTCGTCAACCAGCTGGAAGTGTCGCTGGACGACGCCTGCAGCCATCTGATCGTGCGCCGCCAGCCGGCCGCCAACGACTTGCGCACCATCATGGCCACCATCAAGGTGATTACCGACCTCGAGCGCGTAGGCGACGAGGCGACCAAAATCGCCCGCGTGGCGAAGAACTTGCACAAGCGGGGCAACGCCGTCGTCAACCATTACGAAATGGTGCGCGGCATCGCCAACACGGCCACCGACATGCTGCACGACGCGCTGGACGCCTTCGCGCGCAACGATGGCAAGCAGGCATTACAATTAATTGCACAAGACGCCATCATCGACCATGAGTTTCGGTCTATCATGCGCAACCTGATTACCTTTATGATGGAAGACCCGCGCACGATTTCGGCGGCGCTCGATACCCTGTGGGTGGCCAAGGCCATCGAACGGATCGGCGACCATGCGAAAAACATCGCCGAATACGTGATTTACGTGGTTGAAGGCAAGGACATCCGCCACACCAAGGTGGCTGCTCCCGCCATTTCCGAGGAGCTCCCTGAGTAAGCTTTATGGCATCTGATAAAACCACGGTATTGATTGTTGAAGATGAGCCGGCCATCGTTGAACTGGTGACCTATTCGCTGCGCGAATCCGGCTGGAATTGCTGTTCCGTACAAAACGTCGCCGATGCCTGGGAATTCATCCAGCACCGCACGCCGCACCTGATCCTGCTGGACTGGATGCTGCCGGATCAGACGGGCTTGCGTCTGCTGTCGCGCATCCGCGCCGACCGCAATTTTGCCGCCATCCCCGTCATCATGCTCACCGCCAAGAGCATGGAAGAAGACAAGCTGGCCGGCTTGAACAGCGGGGCCGACGATTACGTCACCAAGCCGTTCTCGCCGCGCGAGCTGCTGGCCCGCGCCAAAGCGCTGTTGCGACGCAAGAGTCCGGAACACGCGCAGGCGCCCATGCGCGCCGGCAACGTGGCCCTGGACCCCGTCAGCTGCACCGTCATGATGGATGAACAGAAGATCGATATCGGCCATGCCGAATACAAGCTGCTGAAATTCCTGCTGGCCCACCCGGAGCGCGTGTTTTCGCGCAGCCAGCTGCTCGACAAGGTATGGGGCGACCATGTGGTGATCGAGGAACGCACGGTCGACGTCCACGTATTGCGCTTGCGCAAAGCCTTGAAAGAGGCGGAAAGCCTGATCAAGACCGTGCGCAGCGTCGGCTACATGTTGTCTGAAAAGTAAAGCCTCACTCTATGAATCCGAAATTGCTGTTCTGGGTACCGGCCGCCTTGCGCATGGTGCTGGCGCTGCTGGGCGTGGCCGTCGTCTGGTATCTGTTTGGCGCCACGTATGCGCTGGGCATCGCCTTCGTGCTGATGGCCATGATGGTGTTCGTGCAGCTGTCGTATCTGTTCCAGCTGAGTAACTGGCTGGACAATCCGCAAAGCGCCAAGCTGCCCGACGGCTGGGGCGCCTGGACCAGCATCTTCGCGCGCCTGTACCGCATGCGCCGCGACGACGAGAAAAACCAGGCCGAGCTGACGGAATGGCTGGCGCGTTTCCGCCAGGCCATGCATCTGTTGCCTGACGGCGTAGTCATCATGGATGACGTGCTGTTCCTCGAATGGTGCAATCCTGCCGCCGAGAAACACCTGGGCCTCACGCACGAGCGCGACAAGGGTATGCGCGTCACCAACCTGATCCGCAGCCCCGAGTTCATGGATTACATCATCCTTGGTCGCTACGACCAGCCGCTGACGATCACCTTCCGCAACCGCAAGCTGATCGTGCAAATCATCCCGTTTGAAAACCGCCGCCAGATCCTCGTCACGCACGATGTGACGGAAACGGAACGCATCGAAATGATGCGCCGCGACTTCATCGCCAACGCCTCGCACGAATTGCGCACGCCGCTGACGGTCATCGTGGGCTTCCTGGAAATCGCCTCCGCCGAGCTGGATCTGGACGCCGCCACGCGCGCCGCCCACCTCAAGCTGATGACGGAGCAGGGCCACCGCATGCAGCATCTGATCGAGGACATGCTGACCCTGTCGCGCCTGGAATCGGTCGACTACCCGCTGCGCCCCGAGCCCGTGGACATCAAAAAGCTCATGCAGCAAGTCTTGCGCGACGCCAGGGGCTTGTCGGCCGGCAAGCATGAAGTGACCATGGAATGCGACGGCCCCGATGTGCTGGGCAGCTACGATGAACTGTACAGCGCTTTCGGCAACCTGGCGTCGAACGCCGTGCGCTACACGCCGGCCGGCGGCACCATCACCCTGCGCTGGCAGGATGGCCCGGCCGGACCGCAGTTCATCGCCCAAGACACGGGCATCGGCATCAGCCAGGAACATATTTCGCGCCTGACGGAACGTTTCTACCGCGTCGACAAGAGCCGCTCGCGCGAAACCCAGGGCACGGGCCTGGGCCTGGCCATCGTCAAGCACGTGCTGCTGCGCCATGGCGGGACGTTGGCCATCCAGTCCGTGGCCGACAAGGGCAGCAGCTTCATCGTCAGCATGCCCAAATCCGTCGTCACGCCGCTGCAGGGCGAGTTGCTGGTCAAGTAGGCCGGGGAGGGGAGTATTCCCTCCCTGTTTCCTGTGCGACTAGTGCGAAGTTGGCATAAGTCGTTACAATCTGGCTATGACTTTAATCAACGCCTCTTTTCGCCTCGCCGGCGCGCAGCAACTGGCCCAGTCGCTGCTGGCCGCGCGCCAGGACACCCTTTCCCTGTTCGACTGTTATGTCACTGCCGGCCTGGACGTGGTGGCGGGCCTGCCCCGTCATCCGCGCCTCAATCCGCCTTTATGGCAACTGGCGCAGATCGCCTGGTTTGCCGAGTGGTTCATCCTGCGCGAAGCGGCGTCCAGCCACCCGGCCGACGCCATTTATAATTCCCTGCTGACGCGCGGCGACGACTTGTTCGACGCCAACATGGTGCAGCAGCGCGCGCGCTGGATGCTGGAACTGCCCAGCCCCGGCGCCGTCAAAACGTATTGCCACGAGGTATTGGATCGGGTGCTCGATAAACTGTCGCGCGAAGCCAATGTCGACAGCGCCCTGGCGCCGTACCGGCTGGCCCTGGCCCATGAAGACTTGTGTGGCGAGGAAATGCTGGCCGGCTTGCAATGGCTGGGCCTGGAAGCACCGGAGTCCCTCGCGGCCAGCCCGGCCTTGCCGCCCGGAGCGGGCGAGATCGCTTTTCCTGGCGGTGCCATCGTACTGGGCTCGCCGCGCGGTGCCGGGTTTGCCTTCGATAATGAATCGCCGCCCCACAGCTGCTACGTGGCGCCGTTTTCCATCGATGCCTGCGCCGTCTCCAATGCCCAGTTCGCCGATTTTGTCGCCGATGGCGGCTACCAGAACCGCCAGTTCTGGAGCGCGGCCGGCAGCGCCTGGCTGATGCGGCAGGAACGTTCGTCGCCGCTGTACTGGCTGCGCGAAGCGACGCAGTGGCGCACCATGCGTTTCGGCCAGCGCACGACCTTGCCGCCGAACGAAGCCGTGCGCCACATCAACCTGTACGAAGCGCAGGCGTACTGCGCCTGGGCCGGGCGCCGCCTGGCGACCGAGGCGGAATGGGAGTATGCTGCGCTGTCCGGCCATCCGCGCTTTCACTGGGGCCAGGTGTGGGAGTGGACGGCGACGCCGTTCGAGCCGTATCCGGGCTTTGCGGTGGATGCCTGGCGCGAATATTCGGCGCCGTATTTCATGCAGCACCAGGTGCTGCGCGGCGCCTCCTTTGCCACGCCGCCGCGCCTGCATTCGGCCCGCATGCGCGCCTTCCATGCGCCCGAACGGGGCGACATCTTTGCCGGCCTGCGCACCTGCGCCTGGTAGCGCGCCAGAACAGACATCATTTCAGGATACCCTTGAGTACAGATAACGCCCCGCAGTTCATTCCCAAACGCATCACGCCCACGCCGGAGCAGGTCGCCATCCAGACGGCGCAAAAGAAAGTGGTCTTGATCGACGCCAATGCCGGCGCGGCCAAGACGACGACCCTGGCCCTGCGCCTGGCCGAAGCCTTGCACCGGGGCCGCGCACCCGAACGCATGCTGGCCCTCGTCTTCACGGAAGCGGCGCGCGTGGCCCTGCGCCAGCGCCTGCTGGAAGTGGGCGTGCCGCTCGGCGTCGTCAAGCGCCTGACGGTCGACACCTTCGACGCCTTTGCCGCCAAGGTGCTGTTGCAGCTGGAAAACATGCAGGTAGCAGTCATGCGCAGCGATGAAGAGTTGCGCCCCGTGGCCTGGGAAGCGCTGGAAGTGGTCTCTGAGAAATACGCCCACCGCTATCCGCTGGAAATCAATACGACGAATGGCGCCATCGCCGAGTTTTTGAAATTGCAATTGCGCACCAAGGCGCGCCTGGATTTCCAGAACCCTGACTTCGAGAGCAATTCCCTGGACGACAACCTGGAGCTGCTGGGCATGTCGCGCACGCATTATCTGTGGCTGCGCGAATACGAAGGCTTGCGCGGCGCCGACACGGGCGACATCCAGTTCCGCGCGCCCTTCGACGCCACCTACGACCTGGTGCGCATGCTCGACGGCGACGAGCCGCTGCGCCAGCAATTGCCCGCCTTCCAGATCATCGTGGCCGATGAATTGCACGACTTGAACGAGGCGTCGTTCCGTCTGCTGACCATGCTGATACGCCGCGGCAATGCGTTTTTCTGCGGCGCCGGCGACAAGGATCAGGTGATCTACACGTGGTCGGGCGCCGACCACCGCTTCCTGCGCCAGCGCTTCGAGCAGGAATTCCCCGCCTTGCAGCGCCTGCCGCTGACGGCCTCCTACCGCTACGGCCCGCAGCTGGCGCAGGCTGTCGGCGTGCTGAAGAACAAGCCCAGCGTGTCGGCCCTCACGCGCGCCACCCATATCGAGCTGCTCGAGTACGACCATGCGCAGCCGCAGGCGTGCAGCGCCCAGCTGATCGCCGCGCTCGAACACGCACATGCGGGGACGACGGCCATCTTGCTGCGCGATCGCGACCAGGCGATCCGCGTGGAAACGGCCCTGTTCCAGAGCGGCATCGCGTATGGCCTGGTGGACATGAACAGCTATCTGCTGAGCCTGGAAGTGCTGATGCTGCGCGGCATGGTCGCCATCGCCCGCAAGGATTTGCACGCGATCAAGAGCGGCCCGCGCCGCGGCGAGATCCTCGAAGCCCTGGTGGCCTTCGCGGAAATCCCGTTTACGCGCGCGGAGCTCCAGCAAGCCAAGGCCGACGTGGCCAACTATCCCGACTTGCTGGAAGGCTTCCTGACGAACCAGCTGGCCAAGTCGCACAACCAGGACAAGGCGGCGCTGACTCTGGCCGCCGTCGATTACCTGCGCGCGCTGCCTGCCGACGCCCTGGCCGGCGACGCGCTGCAGCACATCTTTGGCCTGATGCAGCTGGAACAGACGGCGCGCCGCATCTATGTCGACCCGGCCCAGGCGCGGGTCGTCGCCCGTTCCCTGCACGGTTTCATCGCCGTGTGCCGCGAAGCGGGCGTGGCGCTGGGTGGTTTCGCCGGCTGGCTGGGCGAGATGGAAGACGCCGTGACGGTCTCGACCGGCAAGGCTAGGCTGGTCATCGCCTGCATCGACCAGATCAAGGGCCTTGAATACAACCACGTGATCCTGCCTTACCTGGCCGTCGACGAATTCCCGCGCAGCAAGACCGACCCGCTGGAAGAGGAAAACCGGTTCTATGTGGCCGCCACGCGCGCGCGCGACAGGCTCACCCTGCTGACGCCGGAAGACCCCGCCTACCGGAGCCGCTACATCGCCGCCCTGCAGCTGAAAAACAAGATTGTTGCGCCGAAGTCATAGATCTTTTGCTGAATGCCTGCTTTTTGCGAAAGACGAAAGCGGGCATACTGTACTGGTGTGATTGACAGCAATCTAACCAGACAGGGAGCAAGATATGAAAGTGTTTTTGACAGGCGCGGCGGGTTTTATCGGTAGTTCCATCGCGGCGGGCCTCGTGCGCGCCGGCCATCAGGTGACAGGCCTCGTGCGCAAACCCGAGCAGGTGGCCGAGCTGGCCACCATCGGCGTACACGGCATCGTCGGCACCTTGAATGACCGCGAATTGCTCATCGAACAGGCGAGGGCGGCGGACGCCGTCATCAATGCCGCCAGCAGCGACCACCGGGGCGCCGTGGAAGCCATCATTGATGCGCTGGCGGGCACGAACAAGGTGTTTCTGCATACCAGCGGCTCGTCCATCGTGGGCGACGCGTCGGGCGGCGAGGGCACGGAACAGATCTATTACGAAGACAAGCTGCCGGCGCCCACGGCCGACAAGGCGGCCCGGGTCGCCATCGACGACCTGGTGCTGGCCAGCGCAGGCCAGGGTGTGCGCGCGAGCGTGCTGTGTAACACCTTGATCTACGGACACGGCGCCTTGCCGCGCGACAGCGTGCAGCTGCCCCGTTTGCTGAAGCAGGCGCGCAAGAGCGGCATCGTGCGCCATGTGGGGCCGGGCCGCAACATCTGGTCCAACGTGCATATCGACGATGTCGTCAGCCTGTATTTGCTGGCCCTGGAAAAGTCGCCTGCCGGCACGTTTTACTTTGTCGAAGCGGGCGAAGCGGCGTTCCGCGACATGACGGCCGCCATCGCCTCGGCGCTGGACCTGGGGCCCGCGCAGGACTGGCCGCTGCCGGAAGCGATTGCCGAATGGGGTTACGAGATGGCATCGTACGGCCTCGGCTCCAACAGCCGCGTGCGCGGCGAACGGGCGCGCAAGCTGCTGGGCTGGCAGCCGCAGGGGCCGTCCGTGCTGGCATGGATCGGGAACGACATGGTGCGTTCGCCGCACGCCACGGCTGCTTGATGCAGCTCAGCAAATCCGCATCTGTGTGCGCTAGCGAACGGTGCTTTTGGCCGAGCGGGAGTATGATGCCTTTGCTTGGTTGAGACGCACTGCCGTGAAGTTGGCGGCATGTTCGATCTTCCAGCAGGTCAGCCGGTCGCCTCAAGGATCGGCACCAGATTTCCGCTGCCGGCGCGCTTGCGCCAGGCTGCTATGCACTGCCACTCCAGGTCGCGGTGTGAACTGCGAACCCCTTCAAGACCGGCCCTGGCCGGTCTTTTTTTTGCCTGTCGTTCCCTCCGTTGCGCCATTCACCGCCACCTGTCCGCCATTCGCCGAAGCGCTGTTTTCGCGCGGCCGAAATCCGCGTATCTTTACGATCAATTAACTTCAAGGGGTGACCGTGAAACCTGAACCAGCGTACTACCGCCGTACCCAGCTGCTGTGGGGCGTGCTGCTGATCGCCATCGGCGCCGTCATCCTGCTGGACCGGCTCGATGTGATCCATCTCCATGATTACTATGCACTATGGCATTATTGGCCCCTGATACTGGTCGTCTTCGGCCTCAACAAGCTGGTCGCGCCCGTGTCCGCCAAGCAGGTATTGAGCGGCCTGTGGCTGATCTTCTTCGCCGCCTGGTGGTATGTGTCGTACGAAGAACTGTGGGACTTGAATTTCTACAATAGCTGGCCAGCCTTGCTGATCGCCTGGGGCGTGGGCCTCGTGCTGGAACCGTTGTTGAACAAACATTTTATTGCCTACCGGGAGTCCGAGCATGAAAAATAGACCGCCGCTGCACTCGCCATCGCAGATCGTGCTGGGCGTCATCGTCATCGGCCTGGGGCTGCTGTTCCTGCTCGATAACCTCGGCTTCATCAATGTGCGCTACACCTTCCGCTTCTGGCCCACCATCCTCATCATTTTCGGCTTGCTGAAAATATCGCAAAGCCATAACCGCTCCGGCTACATTCTCGGCGGCGTGATGGTCTTGCTGGGTCTGAGCTGGACCCTGAAAGCCATGGGCTTGTTTTATATCAACTGGAGCATGCTGTGGCCGCTGCTCATCATCGCCGCCGGCGTGGCCGTCGTGTCGAAATCCTTGCCCGGCGCACAGCAGCGGCAGCGCCGCCGGCATTTTGCCGCGCCGCCCGAGGGCAGCGCTGCGCCTGACGCATTCGGCCAGGCCAGGAATGGCGCCGTATCGCTCGACAAGGAACCCGCCGATGCCGCTGCAGCGCCCGGCGCCAGCGGCCAGGCCGACGACGACAGCATCATCGAAGTGACGGCCATCCTCGGCGGCTACGTGCGGCGCGTGTCATCGCAGCGCTTCAGGGGCGGCGATATCAACGTCATCATGGCGGGCTGCGAAATCGACTTGCGCCAGGCATCGATCGAAGGCGAAGCCGTGCTCAACGTGTTCGCCCTGTGCGGCGGCGTCACCATCAAGATCCCGCCCGACTGGAGCGTCGTGCTGCAGGGCACGCCCATCCTTGGCGGCTTCGAAGAAAAGACCATCGTGCCGCCGAACCAGAACAAGCGCCTGTACGTGACGGGCTACGCCATCATGGGCGGCCTGGAAATCCGCAACTAGGCGCGCATGTCCGGCCCCTTGTCGAAGCGGCGCGGCGCCGTGGTGGTGTTCCTGGTCTGCATCGCGCTGGGCCTGGCCCTGGCCTCCATCCTGGCCAGGGTGGCCCACGCACCGTGGCTCAATGCCGTCCTGCTGGTGGTGCCCGCCACGCTCGTGTATGCGATCGGCTCGGGGTTTTCCGCGTTTTACCTGTGCCGCGCCTATCCCTTGCACGCCCGCCATCCGCTCGCCATCGCCGGCGTGATGGGCGTGGCGGCCCTGTTCGCGGGCTTGCTGTGGGCAACCCTGCTGCAATTTCTGAACAGCGTCAGTCAGTTGCTGGAGCAGCACTGGCTGGGCGTGAACCTGACGCCATCGCTGCTGGCCCTATTCTTCGGCCTGGGCGCGCTGCTGTATTGCCTGGCCGCCGCCGTGCATTATCTGCTGCTCGAATTCGTGCGCGCCAGGATGGCCGAGCAGCGGGGCCTGGAAGCGCAGCTGATGGCGCAGGAAGCGCAGCTGCGCATGCTGCGCACGCAGATCGATCCGCATTTCCTGTTCAACAGCCTGAACTCCATCAGCGCCCTGACGTCTATCGATGCGGCGGGCGCGCGCCAGATGACGGTGCAGCTGGCCAGTTTCTTTCGCCAGAGCCTGAGCCTGGAAGCGCACAAGCACATCACCGTGCAAGAGGAACTGGTGCTCATCCGCCACTTTCTCGCCATCGAGCAGGTGCGTTTCGGCGCGCGCCTGCAAGTGGCGGAAGGCATCGACGATGCCGCGCTGGCCTGTCTGCTGCCGCCCATGCTGATACAGCCGCTGGTGGAAAATGCCGTCAAGCACGGTATCTGCGGCTTGACGGAGGGCGGCCTGATCGCCATCGAAGTGCGGCGCGCGGGCAGCCTGTTGCAGATCGCCGTGCGCAACCCGGTCGATGCGGATCAGGGACCGCCGCGCGGTAATGGCGTGGGCCTGGAGAATGTGCGCCAGCGTCTGGCCGGCGCGTATGGCCACGAAGCGGGCGTGCACTGGGCGCGGTGCGGCGCGACGTTTGAAGTAACGTTATCGATGCCGGCGCAGACCGGCGACACGGAGGAAGCATGATGCAGGCAAGAATGCGGGTGGCCATCGTCGATGATGAATTGCTGGCGCGCAGCGTGTTGCGCGAATACCTGGCGCGCCACGACGATATCGACATCGTCGCCGAGTGCGCCAACGGCTTCGACGCCGTCAAGGCCATCGCGGAACTGGCGCCGGAACTGGTGTTTCTCGACATCCAGATGCCGCGCCTGGACGGTTTTGAAGTGGCCGAGCTGATCGGTGGAAAGACAAAGCTGATTTTTGTCACGGCCTACGACCAGTACGCCTTGAAAGCGTTCGAATGCCATGCGCTCGATTACCTGCTGAAACCGTTCAGCGAACAGCGCTTCGACCAGGCGCTGGCCCATGCGCGCGCCAACCGCAGCACGCCGGACACTGTGCAAACGCTGGCGCGCGAGGCGGCCACGCGCGCCGCGCCGCTGGACCGCGTGCTGATCCGCGACGGCGCCAAGGTCCACGTCATCGCCAGCGCGCGTATCGATTACATCGAGGCGCAGGACGATTACATCAGCATCCGTTCCGAGGGCAAGTCCTACCTGAAAAGCCAGACCCTGGCGGAGCTGGAAACCCAGCTCGACCCGGCCAAGTTCCTGCGCGTGCACAGATCGTATCTGCTCAATATCGACGGCATCCGCCGCATCGAGGCAGCCACGAAAGACAGCCACGTGGCCATCCTGCGCGACGACACGAGGATACCCGTGAGCAAGGCGGGCTACCAAAAGCTCAAGCTATTAGTCGGCTAGCTGCACATCCCACCACGCGGGCAAGAGCTGGCGGATTTCAGGCCGCGAAAAGCGGTCGTCGATCAGGTACACGACGCCCTTGTCCGACTGGGTGCGGATGACCCTGCCTGCCGCCTGCACCACCTTTTGCATGCCCGGATACAGATACGTGTAGTCGTAGCCGGCGCCGAAGATGTCGCCCATGCGCTGCCGGATCTGCTCGTTGACGGGATTGATCTGCGGCAAACCGAGGGTGGCGATGAAGGCGCCGATCAGGCGCGCGCCGGGCAAGTCGATGCCTTCGCCGAAGGCGCCGCCGAGCACGGCAAAGCCGATGCCGCGCGTGTCCAGGCCGAAGCGGCCTAAAAATTGCGCGCGGGCACCGTCATCCATGCGGCGCGGCTGCTGCCAGATGGGTACGTCCGGGTAATGCTGGGCGAACAGGGTGGCCGTCTTTTCCATGTAGTCGAAACTGCTGAAGAAGGCCAGGTAGTTGCCCGGCGTTTCCGCGTATTGCTTCGCCATCAGTTGCGCGATGGGCAGCAGCGAAGCGGCGCGGTGCTGGTAGCGCGTGGAAATGGTATCGGCCACGCGCACGGACAATTGTTCCGCCTGGAACGGCGATTCCACGTCGACCCAAGCCGTGTCGGCCGGCATGCCCAAGGTATCGCTGTAGTAATTCCACGGACTCAGGGTGGCGGAAAACAGGGCCGTGCTGTGGCTGGCCGCAAAGCGCTCCTTGAGGAAGGGGGCTGGCACGATGTTGCGGATGCAGACGGTGGAACTGGCGTCCGTTTTGCTGACGTCGAACAGCGAATGTTCGCCGAAGCTTTCCGCCAGGCGGTTGATCAGCAGCACGTCGAAATAAAAGCGCTGCAAGTCCTCGTCCAGTGCGGCGGCGTGTTCGGCCATGTAGTCGCCGATGGCCGTGGCCACGCCTTGCAGGGCGCCAAAGAACTTGTCGGGCAAGGCCGCATGCACGTGGTAGTCGCCATCCTGATCCTTCAACAAGGCCGTCCACTGGCGCGCGAGGCGGTCCAGCGGCTTTTTCAAGCCCTCGGGCGCGAACTTGCGCAGCATTTTCAGGTCGATCTGCGCCAGTTCCGCCGAATACATGCTGCGCGCGCGCGACACCATATTGTGCGCTTCGTCGACCAGCACGTTGACTTTCCAGCCGTGGGCCAATGTCATGCCGTACAGCATGGCGCTGAGGTCGAAATAATAATTGTAGTCGCCGATGACGACGTCGCTCCAGCGCGCCAGCTCCATGCCCAGGTAATACGGGCAAATACCCTGCTGCAAGGCGATGGCGCGCACGGCTTCCTTGTCGAGGATCAAGCCGCTGGCCAGCGCCACCTCGCGCGCCAGCGGCAGACGGTCGTAAAAACCCTGGGCCAGCGGACACGATTCGCCATGGCAGGCTTTGTCGGGATGCTCGCAGGCGCTGGTCTTGGCGCTCAGTTCCAGCACGCGCAGGGGCAGCAGCGGGGCGCTCTCCTTGAGGATGGCGCAGGCGTCGAGCGCCATCTGGCGGCCCGGCACCTTGGCGGCCAGGAAAAACAGTTTATCGAGGCCATGCGCGGCCGTCGCCTTGAGCATGGGGAACAGGCTGCCCACCGTCTTGCCGATGCCGGTCGGCGCCTGCGCCAGCAAGCCGCAGCCGCGGCTGCTGGCCTTGTACATGGCTTCGGCCAGCTGGCGCTGTCCCGGACGGAAGTCGGCATGGGGGAAGACCATGGCCGTGAGCTGCGCGTCGCGGCCGGCCCGGTGCGCCAGTTCCTGCTCGGCCCAGTCGAGGAACAGCGTGCAATGCTGTTCGAAAAACAGGCGCAGCGCCTCGGCCGTGCATTCCTCGTGCATGACCGTTTCCTTCTGGCTGGCGATGTCGAAATACACGAGCGCCACGCGCAGCATGGGCAGGTTCAGCTGCCGGCACAGCAAGTGGCCGTAGATGCGCGCCTGCGCCCAGTGCAGCTGGCGGTGGTTGGCGGGCATGGCGTCGAGCTCGCCCCGGTAGGTCTTGATCTCTTCCAGCTGGCGCCGCGCCGGGTCGTAGCCATCGGCGCGGCCGCGTACGTGCAAAGGCCCGAAGTCGCCGGACAGGCTGATTTCGCGCTGGTAATCGTCGTCGCGCCGGCCCGTGACGGTGGCGTGGCCGGCCATGCCTTCCTGGGCCGTGGGTGAAGGGGTAAAACGCAAGTCCAGGTCGCCCACCTTGGCCGTGAATTCGCACAGGGCGCGCACGGCGATCGTGTATTTCATGCACCCTCCCATTGCAGGTAGCACACGCTGACGGGCATGGCGTGCTCGGCGCAATAGGCGATCCAGCGCAGCTGGTTGTCTTGCAGGCGGTCGCCCGGACCCTTGACTTCGATCATGCGGTAGCGCCGTTCTGCCGGCCAGAACTGGATTAAATCGGGCAAGCCGCTGCGGTTGCTTTTGATATCGAGCAAGATGCGCTCGAACGCCTTCTTCAGGTGCGCGGCCGGCATGCAGGCCAGCGCCAGGTCCAGCAAGCCGTCGTCCAGCGCCTCCCAGCTGACGAAGGGCGAGACGACGCCGTGCTTGGCGGCAAAGGTGGCGCGGATGGCGGCGTGGTAGCTGCCGTCGTCCAGTTGCGCCAGGCAGGCGGCGAAGTCGATGCTGCGGCGCTGGTAAAAATCGGCGCTGTGCAAGTCGGCCGGGCCACGGTGGAACGGGTGGAAGAAGGCGCCCGGCATGGCCTTGAAGATGGCGGGCCAGCATAGCAGGCCGAACAGCGAGTTGATCAGGGTGTTTTCCACGTAATACACGGGCGCGTCGTCGCGCATCAGGTGTTGCTGCACTACGCCTTCCACGTAGCACGCAGCGCTTGGGTACGGCAGCTGCAGGTCGATGCGGTCCACGGCGGCGGTCACGGCGACCGCCTGCTTCGCGTGGCCCAGCTTGCGCCGCAAGCGCGGCGCCATGCGCAGCAGCAATTGCTGTTCCGCCTCGCTTTCCGGCGCGGCCAGCGCGATTGTCAGGCGCTCGTAGGCCGCTTGCGGCTGTTCATCTTTTTCCAGCACGCGGATGGCGCGGCCCCGGGCGCCCGGATAGCGGCAATCGGCGTAGGCGCGGTAGGCGGCGGGCCAGTCCTGGCATTTCTCGAGGTGCTGGGCGATCTGGAAGCGCAGCTTGTCGCGCCGGCTGGTCAGCCAGGTATTGTCCTCGGGCAATGGCAGCGCCGCCAGTTCCTGCAGCACCTCGTCGGCCGGCGCGCTGTCGTTGTAGCGCTCGCGGCACTGGTGCAGCACTTCATAGTGCTCGATATCCTGGCGCGTGCGAAAACCGCGCGACTCGGGCGAGAATTCCACCTTCTCGTATTGATACACCCCGAGGTCGGACAGCACGAATTCCGACCAGTCCTGGTGATAGTTGCCAAAGTAAATCAGGCGCAGGCGGTCGCACAGGGGCTGCAAACCGATGCGGTACAGCACGTCGCCGGAGGCCGGATGCCAGGCGGAAAACGGTCTATTTTCCGCATGCTGCTCGCGCAAGGCCTCCAGCTGCTCGGCTTTGCGCGCCGCCTTCAGGGACGGCGCGAGAGCGAAAGCCTGGGCGATTTCCGCTTTCAGCAGTTGTTCGAACAGCTCGTCGAGCGCAATGACGGGATCGGCTTCCACCCATGCCTGGGCCAGCAAGGGCAGGGCGGCCGCGCGCGTGTCGCCGATTTCCGGATAATTGAGCTTGCTGGCGCGAAACAGACAGCCCTTGCGCATGACGAGGCGCACGAACAGGGCGCGCGATGGCTGCGGCAGTGCGCCGAATGCGGCGATGAATTGTGTTTCTTCAGGACTCAGCAGATCGGCGTAACGCGCGGCTATCCAGCTCAGCACGTCCTGGAAATTATCCAGATAGTACAGGGGATTTTCCAGGACTCTCAGCATGAGGATGGTAATAGGGCAAGTGGCAAGGCGATGATTTTTACTGTGTTTATATACAGTTTAAACCTTCCGCCGCCGCTTGCCCAGCGATTTTATGTTCAGCCAGCCGCGCTGTAGGCAAAACAGTGGTCGAACTTATCGTAGGGAATGAATTCCTCGCGCAGGCGGGCCAGTTCTATATCGGTCAGCAAGCCCCGGTGCGCTTGCTTGCGTCCTTTCGGCAGCGCCACCTCGTAATCGAAGATGTCCCTGGCCAGCAGTGTGTGCAGGACTTGCGCCTGTTCCGGCGTCAGGTAGCGCGCATGCGTGCCCAGGGTTTTGGCCAGCTGTTCCCTGAATTCCTCGTCGCCGACCTCATTGTAGGTATCCTGATCGGCCATGCTGTTCAATAACATGTGAAACAGGAAGTCCTGCAGGTTCTTTGCCAGGTACTGGGCTTCATTCTGGTCATGCCACAGCAACACGACGGGCATGTCGCCGTCCTGCTGGCCTGAAACGAAAAAACAGTAGTGGTCGCCCGCGCCCGTTTGCGCGAAGGGGATGAAGCGGAAGGCGGGGGCGATCTGCCGGTAATCGTCCGCGTCCAGCAAGGTGTCCGCCTCGTCGGCCACGGCCTTAATGTTGAGCAATTCGAAATCGTCGGCATGCAACAGCAGGGTGGGACGCTCCGTCAAGGTGGGATAGACCAGCTTGTACCAGTCGGGGCCATATTCGCCCACGGCCAGCATGCCGTCGCGCTCCAGCTGGCGATACAGCGCAGGGTAGATAAAGCCGTGTTTGCTTTCAATTTCTGACAGTGTCATGTTTGTCTTGTTCAACGTGGGTCATGGAGGCATGATAGCCGAGGCATTGTCTGGCACGCTTCACGGCGGCAATGATGAGCATGATTAATCGATATTTAAGTTTGCTTGTGTGGCATGGCCAACGTATGCTTGCCAGACTAAATTTCGCTGAGCCCGCATGAAAAACATCATCCTGATTTCCGCCGCCTGTTTGCTGGCGTTGCTGTCGACCATCGGTGCCTCCTTGCCATACCCGATCCTGCCGCCCCTGTTCGCGGCCGAGGCGCCCAATGCCTTCAATAATTTCCTCGGCTTGCCGTCCAAATTGCTGTTCGGTCTGGCGCTGACCATCAACCCGCTGGGCTTGCTGATCGGCTCGGCCCTGCTGGGCCCTTTGTCGGACCGCTACGGCCGCCGCCCCTTGCTGATGCGCACGGCCGTAGGCGCCGCCATCGGCCATGCGATCACGGCCTGGGCGCTGGTGATTCAGTCCTATCCGCTGTTCATCGTGGCCCGTTTCATCACGGGTTTGCTGGAGGGGAACGGCGCCGTGGCGCGCGCCATGCTGGCGGACCAGCTGACGGGAGCGCTGCGCCTGCGCGCCATGTCGTGGCTGAATGGTGCGTTTTACCTGGGCTGGCTGGTGGGACCAATCCTGGCGGGCGCGACCCTGGGCTGGGGCGTGACGGTGCCGTTCTGGATCGCCGCCGCCGCACTGATGCTCGTCGCCGTGCTGGTGGCCGTCGGCTTGCCGCGCGAAACGCCCTCGCTATTGACGACGTCGTGGTGGCAAGTGGCGCGCGACCGCCATTCGCTGAACCTGCTGCGCCATGAAGAGCTGCGCACCCTGTTCATCGTGCAACTGGCGTTCACCTGCGGCGTGGCCAGCTTCTATGAGTTCTATCCGCTGTGGCTGGTCGAGACGGCCCATTACCATGCGCAGGAGATTGCCTGGGTGAATGTGGGCCTGTGCGGCACGATGACGGTCACCTCCTTGCTGGCGGGCGGTCCCAGCCGCCATGCGCCGCTGCTGCGGGCCTGCTGGTATGCGTGCGGGGTGGCGCTGGCCGTCGGGATATTGGCGCTGGGTAATATCTGGGTGGGCATCGCCGCCATCGTGCTGTTCGGCATTCCGAATGCGCTGTACAACACGGTCATACAGGGCTGGTGCGCCGAGCGCTTCAGCGCGCACGGACAGGGCGCCGTGATGGGCTTGCTGGCCACCACCTTTTGCATCGCCAACATCGTCGTGGCCTTGAGCGGTTCCGTGCTGACCCTGATCGACACGCGCCTGATCCTCGTCGCAGGCGCCTTGTCCGCCGCCTGGGCCGCATGGCGCATGGCGGCCTGGCGCCGCCAGCTGGCCGGAACCGTCGAGGCGAAGGCTTGCCAGGATTTCTACAGTTAGGCGCTGGCCATCTTTCGGCGGGTATGGGGGGCGACTATCTGCTGGAGGGGAGGTGGTGCGTGTACCGGCTCGTGCCGGTGGATGCGTCGTCGGCCGGCTTGTAGGTCGGGTTAGCGCTGCGCGCGTCACCCGACATCACCATTGGCGCCAACAATGTGTCGGATTACGCGCGGCGTTGCCGCGCTAATCCGACCTATATCGTTACTTCTTGGCAGCCTTCGGCTTGGCGGCAGGCGCCGCCTTTTCAGCTGCGGCAGTGGCGCCGCTCGTCGCCTTTTCCGTGGCCTGCGCCACTTGCGCGCTGGCCTTGGCGATCTGCTCTTCCACGGTCTTCACGGCCTGTTTCGTGGCCTTGGTCACTTGCTCGTAGCCGAGGAAGGCGTTGTCGATGGCGGCCTTGACGATGGCGACGGCGTTTTCCGAGCCTGGCGGCACGTTTTTCGTGACGTCGTAGATCAGGGCGCTCAGATTGCTTTTCGCTTCGGCCACGTGGGCTTCGGCGGCCGTGGTGAATTCCGTGTGGATTTCCTTGATGATGTCGTCGAGTTGCTGTTTATACGCTTTCGCGCCGGCCACGCCCGGTTGCAGCTGGGCGGCGGCGGCGGCCATGGCGGCCTTCGGATCCTTGGCCTGGCTGATTTCCTTGCCGGCGGCAAGGCCATCCTCGATGCCGGACTTGGCGGTGGCCATGTTCAATGCCAGCACCTGTTCCACGCCTTGCACGGCCTTCGAGGTGAGGGTGTTGAAGGTCATCAGCTGGAATTCAAACAGGGCCTTGGTGGCCGTTGCGAATTGTTCGGGATTCGTAAACATGTGGTCTCCTCGGTTTGAATAGATACGTTCTTATCGTTCCATACTCTTTCGACGCCGCAATGCCATCGCTTGATCTCAAGCCGGTGCCCCGTGTGGTCATGGCCCCATTATTTAACAAGCGCCGGTTTTTCGCAACGGCTATCTTTGTACGGTCCCGAGGCCAGTTCCCAGCCAAATCCGAGGGTGGACTGGGCGCACGACAGGGTGCCGTCGATCTTGCTGCGCCACTGGTACCAGGGCGCCGGTCCAGCCGAGGCGTACGCGCAGGCGGCCAGCAGGGCCGTGGCGATCAGGTATTTCATAAGTTCTCCGAAAGAAAAGCCTGCCGGCATTGTAGCGTGCCTGCCGTTCAGGGCGCGGGCGATTGCGGCGCCACGGCGGGCAGCTGCAGGGTGAAGGTGGTGCCGCTGGCGTCGCCGATGCTGCTGGTGGCGTCGATATGGCCGCCCAGCACGCCCGTGACGATGTTGTGCGCCACATGCAGGCCCAGGCCCGAACCGCCCGAACCCAGCTTGGTCGTGAAGAAAGGGTCGTAGACGTGCACGAGATCGTCGGCGGCGATGCCCACGCCCGTGTCGGCGATGGACACGGTGATCGTCTTTCCATCGTCGCTGCCGCGCGCCCTGACGTTTATGGTGCCGCCGCTGCGGCCCTCGAAAGCGTGACGCAGGCAGTTTTCCAGCAGGTTGCTCAGCACCTGGCCCAGCGGACCCGGATAGCTGTCCATCGCCAGGCCCTCCGGCACGTCCTGCGTCAGGCTCAGGCCGGCGGCCTTGAGCTGCGTGCACAGGGGCAGCATCAGCTCGGCCACGAACTGGCGCAGCAGGAAGTGGCGGCGTTGCGAACTGGCGCGGTCGACGGCGATCTGCTTGAAGCTCGAAACGAGGTCGGCCGCGCGCTGCAGGTTGCGCAGCATGATGGCGTCCGCCTCGCTGGCCTGGGTCAGATAGGCGCCCAGCTCGGAGCGGCGCAGGCCGTCGAGAAAGCTGGCCTGGATTTCGCGCGTGCGTTCGGCCATGGTGGTGGCCACCACCAGACCGTTGCCGATCGGCGTATTGAGTTCATGCGCGATGCCGGCGACGAGCGCACCGAGCGCGGCAAGCTTGTCGCGGCGCACCAGTTCTTCCTGCGTGATGGACAGGTTTTCCAGCGCGGCGGCCAACTCGCGGTTCGTCTGCTCCGAGTGTTCCTTGGCCTGCGTCAGGGCCGCCGTGCGTTCGGCCACCAGCTCTTCCAGGTGGGTGCGGTGGCGTTGCAGCTCGCGTTCATGGCGCATGCGGCCAATCGCGATGCCGGCCAGGTCGGTGGCCGTGTCGATCAGTTCCAGGTCGCGCGCATCGGGCTGGCGTACTTCGCGGTAGTACATGGCGAAGGAACCGAGCACGGCGCCATCCTGGCCGAAAATGGGTTGCGACCAGCACGCGCGCAAGCCGAACGGCGCGGCCAGCTCGCGATAGGGCGCCCACAGCGGATCGCGCATGATGTCGCTGACCACCACCGGTTCGCGCAGGAACATGGCGGTGCCGCAGGACCCCACGCCGGGGCCGATGGTCACGCCTTCCAGCAGGGCCATGTATTCGGGCGGCAGGCTGGGACCGGCCGCGCTGTGCATGTGGAGACCGTCGTCGTCGAGCAGCATGATGGAGCAGAGCACGCCGCGCGACTGGCCTTCGATCAAGAGCAGCAGCTGGTTCAGGGTGGGAAGCAGGGGCGCGCCCTTGGCGACCATTTCCAGCAGGGCGCTCTGGCCCGAGCGCATCGCTTCGGCGAGGTTGCGTTCGGTCAAGTCGATGATGCGCGCATGCACGAGCTGGCGCCCCGGCACGGACAGCCGCATCAGGCGGATTTCGCAGGCGATCGGGTGGCTGTCGCGGTGGCAGCAGCTGGCGCGGAAGACGACGATCTTGCCTTGCAGGGTATCGCGGATCTTTTCTTCCAGCAGCTGCGGCGAGGCGCGGCCATCGCTCTGATGCTTGGGGAACAGCGGCTCCATGCCGCCTTGCAGCAGCTCGGCCAGCGGCATGCCGAACAGTTCTTCGGCCAGGTGGTTGGCGTCGATCAGCAGCTTGTTGTCGATATCGAACAGCAGCACGGCGTCGGGCGAACCGGCCAATATCGAGTGGTAATTGACTTCCAGCGTTTGCGGATGCACGGGGCGCGGCGGCGTGGCGGGAGTGGCGAAGGGACGGACGGCGGACGCCTCGGCCTTGTGCAGCGCCAGTTCCATGAGGATTTTTTCCGCCACGTCGCGCGCATTGAAGGGCATCTTGATGTAGTCGGAAGCGCCGGCGCCCACGCTGCGGCCCTGCTCCTCGGCGCTGGGCGTGGCCGACATCAGCAGCAGGGGCACGCTGTGGCGTCCGCCCGCATTGCGCAGACGCATGCAGGTGGCGCCGATATTCGAACCCGCCAGAGCGGCGTCGAGCAGGATCAGGTCCGTGCCGCCAGCCGCCAGTTCCACGCCTTCGTCGATATCGCCCGCCAGCCCCGTGCCCAGGTTATGCCGGTCCAGTACATACAGCAGTTCGCGCACTTCGTTCGGCGAATTGCTGACCAGCAGCACATTGGCCCGGTCGGTGATGGAAGAAATCAACTGATTCATGGTGTCGCGCCCTTACGCGTTTCATGGGCCTAGTATTACATCAAGGCAAGTAGGAGTAAACGATAATTCTTGATGATCAAAAGCAATCTGCTCAAGCCGCATTTTGCGCTGCCGGTGCCGCATCCAGGGCTGCGCGCGCCTGTTCGATGCGCGGGTAATTATCCTCGATCCAGTCGACCAGCACGGCCAGGCGTTCGGCCGCCTCGCGTCCCAGCGGCGTGAGGCTGTATTCCACCTTGGGCGGGATCACCAGATACGCCTGGCGCAGCACGAAGCCGTCGCCCGCCAGCGCTTCCAGGGTTTGCGCCAGCATTTTTTCGCTGACGCCGCCCACTTCGCGGCGCAGTTCGCTGAAACGGCGCGTGCCGCTCAGCAGCAGCACCAGCACCAGTACGGCCCAGCGGCTGGTCAGGTGGCTGAGCACGGCGCGCGACGGGCAGGTGGCCGCCAGCAGGTGCGCCCCCTGGTTCTGGCGGGCGAGGGCGGCGCGCAGGCTGGCGCCGGGAGTGTCTGCGGACATGATAGTAGGCCTTCAAGGTGGGTTTAATTCATACTTACCAAAAGGTACGTACTTACAATAAGTAAGTAATAGTCCTATTATAGGGTTTTACCAGCCACCCTCCAAGGAGAAATCATGATCGTTATCACCGGCGCCACAGGCAATCTGGGCCAGCACGTCATCGCCAGCCTGCTCGCATCCGTCCCCGCAGCCAACATCATTGCCGCCGTGCGCAACCCGGCCAAGGCCGCCAGTCTGGCCGCCAAGGGCGTGCAGGTGCGCCAGGCCGATTACAACGACGGCGCCAGCCTCGATGCGGCCTTCAAGGGCGCAACGAAAATCTTGCTGATTTCGTCGAGCGAAGTGGGGCAGCGCGCGCAGCAGCACCAGAACGTCATCGATGCGGCCAAGCGCGCCGGCGTCTCCCTGCTGGCCTATACCAGTGTCTTGCGCGCCGATACGTCGCCGCTGGGCCTGGCCGCCGAACACGTGATCACGGAAGCGGCCATCCGCGCATCGGGCCTGCCGTACACGTTCCTGCGCAACGGCTGGTACCTGGAAAACCATACGGAGCACCTGGCGCCCGTGCTCGAGCATGGCGTCGTGCTGGGCGCGGCGCAAAACGGCCGCTTCTCGTCCGCCGCGCGCGCCGACTACGCGGCGGCCGCCGCCGCCGTGCTGACGGCCGCCCAGCCGCAAGCGATCTATGAACTGGCCGGCGACCACGGCTTTACCCTGGCCGAGTACGCGGCCGAAGTGGCGCGCCAGTCGGGCAAGGCGATTGTCTACAAGGATATGCCGCAGGCGGACTTCAAGGCGGCGCTGGTGGGCGTGGGCGCGCCGGAAGGCTTTGCCGATCTGCTGGCCGATTCCGATGCGGGCGCGGCCAAGGGCGGCCTGGAAGACAATGGCAAGCAATTGAGCGCGCTGATCGGCCGTCCGACGACGAGCCTGCAAGACGGCGTGAAGGCGGCGCTGGCCAAGTAAGAGGAGGGTGCCGCGGGTCGGGAAGACTGCGCGGCATTCCGGAATGAAAAAAGCCGCAAACTCGTGAAAGTTTGCGGCTTTTTTGCGAATTAGGTAATGGTGCCCACGAAGGGACTCGAACCCCTACACCCGAAGGCACATGGACCTGAACCATGCGCGTCTACCAATTCCGCCACGTGGGCACTGATGCTGCTTGTTGCTTACTGCCGTATTTCACTACTGTACTGCGGACTACAACGAAAACAACTCGTTGCTGGTGGTGCCCACGAAGGGACTCGAACCCCTACACCCGAAGGCACATGGACCTGAACCATGCGCGTCTACCAATTCCGCCACGTGGGCATTGTGCTGCTTGCTTCAACTACTTACTGCTTTACTGCGGATCACAACAATGAACAACTTGTTGCTGGTGGTGCCCACGAAGGGACTCGAACCCCTACACCCGAAGGCACATGGACCTGAACCATGCGCGTCTACCAATTCCGCCACGTGGGCATTGTTACTGCTTGCTGCTTGTCGCTGCATGTTCTGCAGCGAGGACAAAATCATAAGGGCTGGCGCGCATTCGGTCAATCAACATTTCGCACTTTTCTTCAAGAAACATGTTTTTTCGCCTGAAAAGGGCTTTTCCCTATGAAAAAAGGTTGAATCTGCCTATTTTTTCAGCGTTTTTCCGCCGCTTGCCGTCACTGCGCGCGTCGGGTGGCCTGCTTGCCGGGAGGGAGGGGCTTTTCGCCGCGGAAATGAAAAAAGCCGCAAACTCGTGAAAGTTTGCGGCTCTTTTGCGAATTAGGTAATGGTGCCCACGAAGGGACTCGAACCCCTACACCCGAAGGCACATGGACCTGAACCATGCGCGTCTACCAATTCCGCCACGTGGGCACTGATGCTGCTGTGACTTGCTACTTTGCTGCTCGAGTACTTGTTGAAAAATAACTTCGCAACAATTCTGCTATTATAGCGACTTGAAGAGTTTTGCGCCAGATGAGCTTTCGCTCCATACTGCACATCAACCCTGTACCGCTTTCCTGCAACTGCATTCCCGTGAAGGTTTGTCGCTGCAAGAGACCGAGATTATAGAGCAATATTTGCCGAAGTCAAATGCATTGCGCAGCTTTTCTCCTTTTTTTCATCGGCGGGGCACTTGTTCGGTTTCCGCTACGCTGTGCGTTAGGCAAACCAAGGCGTCCTCCGGTACACTACCGCACATCACCGTGTCAATATTGACGGTGATGTCATCGGTCTTTGTCTTCCGTTTGATCACTGTCAATAACAACTATAGAAATACTTTTGAGCCAAAATACCCACACCATCCCCAGCCGGGAGGACATTCTCGGCATATTCCGCAGCGTCAACGCGCCTCTCGACCCGCAGTCTCTCGGGAAAACGCTGCAAGTGCATGCCGATTCCATGGATGTCCTGGTCCGTCGCCTGAAGGCGATGGAGCGCGACGGCCAGCTCAAGTCTGACGCCAGCGGTGTTTTCAGCCTGGCCGACCAGAGCGCGCTTGTCGCCGGTCGCGTCATGAGCCACCGCGACGGCTTCGGCTTCGTCATTCCCGACGACGCCAGCGCCGACCTGTTCCTGCCCGAGAAAGAAATGCAGAAAGTACTGCATGGCGACAAGGTCATGGCCCGCATCGTCGGCACGGACCGCCGCGGCCGCCCGGAAGGCACGATCGTCGAAGTCACCTACCGCGCCAATACCCACGTCATCGGCCGCCTGATCCAGGAAAACGGCACCTGGGTCGTGGCGCCGGAAGATCAGCGCATCGGCCAGGACATTCTCGTCACCGGTTCGGTGGGCAAGGCGAAGGCCGGCCAGATCGTCAGCGTCGAGCTGACCGAGCAGCCGATGCGCTTCAAGCAGCCGGTCGGCAAGATCGTCGAAGTGCTCGGCGCCCTGGATGATCCCGGCATGGAAATCGAGATTGCCGTGCGCAAATTCAATGTGCCGCACATCTTTTCCGCCGCCGCCCTCAAGCAAGCTGAAAAGCTGCCGTTCGAAGTGCGCGCCGCCGACCTGAAAGACCGTGTCGACCTGCGCGACGTGCCATTGGTGACCATCGACGGCGAAGACGCGCGCGATTTCGACGATGCCGTGTATTGCGAACCCGTCAAGATCGGCCGCGCCAACTGCTTCCGCCTGATCGTGGCGATTGCCGACGTCAGCCATTACGTGAAACCGAACGACGCGCTCGATATCGACGCGTTGGAACGCAGCACGTCCGTCTACTTCCCGCGCCGCGTGATCCCGATGCTGCCGGAAAAACTGTCGAACGGCCTGTGCTCGCTGAACCCGGCCGTCGACCGTTTGACCCTCGTGTGCGACGCCGTCGTCAGCGACAAGGGCGAACTGAAGGCTTACCAGTTCTACCCGGCTGTCATTCATTCGGCCGCGCGCCTCACGTATGATGAAGTCGCTGCCGTGCTGGGCAACACCAAGGGACCGGAAGCGGCACGCCGCGCGGACATCCTGCCGCACCTGCAAAACCTGGAAGCCGTCTACCGCGCCTTGCTGAAAGCACGCACGGAGCGGGGCGCCATCGACTTTGAGACGACGGAAACGTATATCGTCTGCAACAGCGCCGGCAAGATCGAAAAGATCATTCCCCGCACGCGCAACGAAGCGCACAAGATCATCGAAGAGTGCATGCTGGCGGCCAACGTCTGCGCGGCCGATTTGTTGCTGCGTAACAAGCACCCCGGCACCTACCGCATCCATGCCAGCCCGACCAAGGAAAAGCTCACGCAAGTGCGTACTTTCCTGAAGCAGGTTGGCTTGAACCTGACGGGCGGCGACACGCCGTCGGCATCCGATTACCAGACCCTGATGCAGCAGATCAAGCAGCGTCCCGACGCGGCCCTGCTGCAGACGATGCTGCTGCGCTCGATGCAGCAAGCCGTCTACAGCCCGGACAATATCGGCCACTTCGGCCTGGCCTACGAGGCGTATGCCCACTTCACCAGCCCGATCCGCCGCTATCCCGACCTGCTGACGCACCGCGCCATCAAGGCTATTCTGCAAGGCAAGAAATACGAGCCCAAGCTGTCCGACAAGGTCGTGCTGAACACGAATGTGTCGAACGCCACGCGCAAGCAACAGGCCAAGGACAAGGCCGACGGCAAGCCGAAGAAGACCGATCTCACCATCTGGGACGCGCTGGGCGTGCATTGCTCGGCCAACGAGCGCCGCGCCGATGAAGCGTCGCGCGACGTCGAAGCGTGGCTGAAGTGCTACTTCATGCAGGATAAATTGGGCGAAGAGTTTACCGGCACCATCACGGGCGTGACGACGTTCGGCGTGTTCGTGCAGCTCGATACCCTGTTCGTCGAAGGCCTGGTGCACGTCACCGAGCTGGGCACCGACTACTTCCAGTACGACGATGCGCGCCATGAATTGCGCGGCGAACGCACGGGCAAACGTTATCAATTGACGGACCGTCTGACGGTGCAAGTGGCGCGTGTCGACCTGGAAACGCGCAAGATCGACCTGCGCCTGGTCACCGATGCGGAACTGGCGGGCGAAGAAGCGCCGGCCAAGCAGTCTGGCGGCAAGCGCAAGGGCGAAAAGAAATCGATGGTCAAGCCCGGTCCTGCGACCGAGCAGCGCCATGAGATCAAAACCGGCGGCAATAACGGTGGCAAATCCGGCAATGGTTCCGGCGGCCGTTCCAACGGCGCCAAGGCGCAAGCCAAGCCTGCAGCCAAGGCAGCCCTGAAGGAAGCCCCCAAGGCCGCCGAACCGAAGCGCAGCAAGAAACCAGCCGCGGCACCCGCCGCGGCGGCACCACGAGCAGCAAAAAATGTATCAAAATCAAGCAAGAACAAGCGATAAAAGAAACGATAACAAATGAAGAATAAAATGATTTTCGGCTTCCACGCCGTCACTTCGCGTCTGCGTCATGAAGCGTCGTCCGTGGAAGAAATTTTCGTCGATGCCAGCCGCGTCGACGGCCGCATGAAGGACATGATCGCCGCCGCCAAGGCGGCCAACGTGCGCGTCATGCCAGTCGACTCGTCGCGTCTGGACAAGATCGTCGGCACGCGCCGCCACCAGGGCGTGATCGCGTTTGCCTCGCAACTGTCGCTGGCGCGCAATCTCGATGAGCTGCTGGACGCCATCGACGGCCCGCCGCTGCTGTTGATTCTCGACGGCATCACCGACCCGCACAACCTGGGCGCCTGCCTGCGCGTGGCAGACGGTGTCGGCGCCCATGCCGTCATCGTGCCGAAGGACCGCGCCGTGGGCCTCAACGCCACGGCCGCCAAGGTCGCCAGCGGCGCCGCCGAAACCGTCCCGTACATCACCGTGACGAATCTGGCGCGCACCATGCGTGAACTGAAAGAGCGCGGCATCTGGCTGATCGGCACCTCGGACGACGGCGAAAAAGGCTTGTACGAAGCCGATTTCACGGGCCCGACAGCCCTCGTCATGGGGTCCGAGGGCGAAGGCATGCGCCGTTTGACGCGCGACACCTGCGACATCCTCGTCAGCATCCCGATGTTCGGCTCCGTCGAGAGCCTGAACGTGTCGGTCGCTTCCGGCGTCTGTCTCTACGAAGCCCGCCGCCAGCGCATCGCGAAAGAAGGCTAAAAAACGTCCAGGGCGGCGTTGCATTGCCTCGCCGTACTTTTGTACTGTCTTCGGCAATGCGCCTTGCCCTGAACGTTTTGTAGCGCTTCTTTGATATGCCGCCGCCCTTGAGGCGGCGGTTGTTTATCTGCCTCCCCGGCAGCACGCCGCCGAATACGCTACCATTTGCGTTCCACCTTATTCATTGTCATTATGTTCCACCACTTGCGCGAAGACATCAACAGCATCATCGAACGTGACCCCGCCGCCCGCAACGGCTGGGAGGTGCTGACCTGTTATCCCGGCTTGCACGCCATCGTCATGCACGGCTGGGCGCACTGGTGCTGGACGCGGCACATGAAGTGGGTGGGGCGCTTCATTTCGTATATCGCGCGCATCATCACGGGCATCGAAATCCACCCGGGCGCCGTCATCGGCCGGCGCGTCTTCATCGACCATGGCTTCGGCGTGGTGATCGGCGAGACGGCCGTCGTCGGCGACGACTGCACCATTTACCAGGGGGTCACTTTGGGCGGCACTTCGCTGCACAGCGGCGCCAAGCGGCATCCGACGCTGGAGCGCGGCGTCATCGTCGGCGCCGGCGCGCAGGTGCTGGGCAGTTTCACGGTGGGCGAGTACGCCAAGGTGGGCTCGAACGCCGTGCTGTTGAAGCCCGTGCCGTCCGGCGCCACGGCCGTCGGCAACCCCGCGCACATCGTGCAAAAGGATGTCAGCGCCTTGCGCGAGGGCAGCACGGCGCATCTGTTCGCCGCGTATGGCGTCACGCCCAACGGCGACGATCCGCTGTCGAAAGCCCTGCAAGGCCTGATCACGCATGCCGTGGCGCAGGAGCAGCGCATCGAAACCATCCTCGCCACCCTGAAGGCGGCGGGCATCTGCTGCCAGGGCGTGCCCGAGTGTGATAAATTCGATTCAGAGCAAATGAACAAGCTGGTTGATTAAGGATACAGGCATGAATACTGATGTGACGGCAGGCGAAAAAAGTACTGACAATCCGAATCTGCTCGACCCTTTCGAGATCCGCGTGCTGGCCGTGCTGGCCGAAAAGGAAGCGCTGACGCCGGACAGCTATCCGCTCTCGCTCAACGCGCTGACGAACGGCTGCAACCAGCTGTCGAGCCGCGACCCCGTCATGGCCCTGTCCGAGGAAACCGTGTACGACGTGCTGCAGCGTTTGATGCAGCGGAAATTCGTCAACGGCATCACGCAGGCGGGCGCCAGAGTCGCCAAGTATGAACACCGCATGCGCATCAAGTGGTCGCTGGAACAGGATAAACTGGCCATCCTGACGATCTTGATGCTGCGCGGCTTGCAGACGGCGGGCGAGATCCGCAGCCGCAGCGGCCGCGTGCATGAATTCAAGTCCGTGGCGGAAGTGGAATCCGGCCTGCAATTTCTGATCGACAAATACCCGCCGCTGGTGGCCAAGCTGGCCGTCGCGCCCGGCGCCAAGGAGCCGCGCTACGGCCACCTGCTGGGCGGCGAGGAAGCGCTGGCGCAGATCGAGACGGCGGCCGGTTTCGCGGGCGCCGTCAGCGCGCCGCAGCAGGGCGGCAGGGTGGCCCAGCTGGAACAGGAAGTGCTGCAACTGCGCAGCGACTTCGACGGCCTGGCTGCCCAGTTCGAGGCGTTCCGCAAGCAGTTCGAGTAAAGCGGCATCGGCGCGTGACGTTTTCTTTCCTGTGCCGCTCCTGCGGCGAGACCCACATGGGCATGCCCAGTTTCGGCGCCGATGCGCCGTGGCTGATTGACCAGATTGCGCCCGCCGAGCGCGAAGCGCGCTGCCAGATCGACAGCGACGCCTGCATCGTCGACGCAGAATACTGCTTCGTGCGCGCCAGCATCGACATTCCCGTGCATGGCTCGGACGAGCCATTCAGTTGGGGCGTGTGGGTGTCGCTCAGCGGCGAGAGCTTCGATGCGTGGGACGCGTGCTTCCACGATGCCAAGCGTGCGCACATCGGCCCCTTCTTCGGCTGGCTCAGCACGCAATTGCCTGTGTACCCTGATACCCTGAACCTGAAAACCCGCGTACACCTGCGTGACGATGGCCTGCGTCCATTCCTCGAGCTGGAACCGACCGATCATCCGCTGGCGGTAGAACAGCGCGACGGTATCACGGCAGAGCGGGTGGCCGAGCTGTATGCGCGCCTGATGCATGGCGTGTGACAGGCGCGGCTTCTCAGCCGCTCCCTGTCAGTCCGCCCGCGTTTCCGGTATCATTCGGCATGAATAATATTTCCTTCCAACCGTTTGTTATTGGTGTCGCTGGCGGAAGCGGCAGTGGCAAGTCAACCGTATCACAGCAGGTGCTGGCGTCGTTCGGCGCCGACATGGTCTCGGTCGTGATGCAGGACGATTACTACTGCGACCAAACCCATCTCTCCCCTGAAGTCCGGCGCCAGCAGAATTACGACCATCCGCAGGCGTTCGAGTGGCCCTTGCTGGTGCAGCACATCCAGGCCTTGCGCAATGGCGAAGCGATCGAGATGCCGGAGTACGACTTCACGCTGCACAACCGCTCCAACCGGACCATTCCCGTCAAGCCGGCGCCGGTGATCGTGATCGAAGGCCTGTTTGCCTTGTATGACGAAGACTTGCGCAACATGATGTCGCTGAAGATCTTTGTCGACACGGCATCCGACGTGCGCTTCATCCGCCGCATGCAACGCGATATCACGGAACGCGGCCGTTCGGTGGAAAGCGTCATCGAGCAGTATCTGGAAACGGTACGCCCGATGCACAAGCAATTCATCGAGCCGACCAAGCGCAATGCCGATGTCATTTTGCCGCACGGCGCCAACGGCCCCGCGGTCGACATGATTACGGCCAAGGTGGCCAGCGTGATCGGCCGGTTGACGCGGGCCTGATCCCAGCCGGTCCGCTGCGCGTATGCCGGGCCGGCATACGCGTGCAAGGCGTCGCCCAAATCCGCCCACGGAAGAGGGGACTCAGCCTTCCTCGCGCCAGCGGCGCAGGCGGATGGCGGCGTAAATCAGCGCCACGCCTGCCGCCGCACCCAGCCACACGGCTGGCGAGGCCAGGCTGGACCAGGAATTGCTGAACACATCAGTGCGCGTCGCCTGCGATTCCCCCTCTGCCAGCGCGTGCATTTGCTGTAGCAGGTCCGGCTCGAACAGAAACCAGCTGCCGGGGAGAGTGCCCAGCAGGGCGCGCCCGATGACATTCATCTGTATCCAGTCGACGCCGCTTTCCGTCTGCGTCAGCTTGCCGGCCCAGACGGCCAGGATGAGCAGCAGCAGCGGCACG
Source organism: Janthinobacterium glycogeni (assembly GCF_051380725.1). Lineage (NCBI taxonomy): Bacteria > Pseudomonadati > Pseudomonadota > Betaproteobacteria > Burkholderiales > Oxalobacteraceae > Janthinobacterium > Janthinobacterium glycogeni. Next base: position 423,117 of record NZ_JBNYXP010000004.1, read on the forward strand.
CCAACGGCCCACAGGAAGACTTTCGACTTGGCCCAGCTCGACACCATCAGCAGCCATCCGACCGTCGGCAAGGCCCACAGGCAATACACGGGCAGCAAGCCGAACACGCGCAGCGGTCCCAGATACAGGCCGGGCGTGGCGAGCAGTTCGGCAAACACGTGGATGCCGTTGGCCGCCAGCACGCCGCTCAGGATCAGGACCAGAAGCAGCGAAGTCACGCTGGCGGCAGCGGCCACGATCAGCGGCGCGACCAGCAGGGCGATGGCCGCTTTCGACAGCACCGTCTGCGCATCCGAGATGGGCAGCGATTTCCAGAACAGCACGCTGCGGTCGCGGCGGTCGTCATGCAGGGCGCTCAGGCAATAAAAGAACACGAGAAAGCCCAGCGCCAGGAACAGCGGCGCGGCCGCGTACGTGTAGTTGTTGGCGACGGCGTCGATGATTTCCGTGCGGCGCGGGCCGAAAGTGCGGGTATTGAAGACCGTGCTCCAGGAAATTTCCTCACCGTTGACGATCAGCGCCGTGCGCATCTTGGTCTTGGCGATGGTGCCTATCGTCATCAGGGCGCCCAGCACCGTCATGACGAGGCCGATGAGGGCGGGCGTCCATACCAGCATGCCCTTGTGTTCCCACAATTCACGCCGGATCAGCCATTGCATCTTGTTTGCAGGGGAAATACTCATTGGTACGATCCTTTCATGGTCGCGACAAACAGGTCAGCCAGGCTGGGCGTGCGTACTTCGCCGAGGGCGGCCAGCTGGGTGCGGGCGACGCCGTCGAACAGCATCACCGACTTGCCGAATACGCTGCGTTCGCTGATCGGCTGCAGGGCGCGCGCCGGATTGACGTGCTGCGGTCCCACCATCACCTCGATATAGCGTTCGCCCACCTCTTCCATGGTCGATGCCAGCACGATCTTGCCGTCGCGAATGAACATCAGGTCGCTCAGGATGTGTTCCACTTCCTCGATCTGGTGCGTGGTGATGACGATGGTCTTGTTTTCATCGAAATAGTCTTGCAGCAGGTTCTGGTAGAACTGCTTGCGGTACAGAATGTCCAGCCCCAGGGTCGGCTCGTCGAGTACCAGCAGTTTGGCGTCGATGGCCATCACCAGCGCCAGGTGCAGCTGCACCACCATGCCTTTCGACATGGCCTTGACCTTCATCTTCGGCGCCAGCTTGGTGTGGGCCAGGTAGCGCTCGGCCTTGCTGCGGTCGAAACGTGGATGTACGCCGGCAACGAAATCGATGGCGTCGGCCACGCGCAGCCAGCCCGGCAGGATCGCCACATCGGCGATGAAGCACACGTCGTCCATCAGCGCGTCGCGCTGCAGGCGCGGATCGCGCCCCAGCACCGATAGCTGGCCTTCGAAGCCCGTCAGGCCCAGGATGGCTTTCAGGGTGGTGGTCTTGCCGGAGCCGTTCGGCCCGATCAAGCCGACGATGCGCCCCGGCGCGATATCGAAGCTGATGCCGTCGATGGCGACCTGTCTGCCATACTGCTTGCGCAGGCCGCGTGCGCTGATGACGCTGTCCTTGTTCAATGCATTCATGCGCTCTCTCCGTGTGCGCCACTGTCGCGGCTCGCCTGCAGTAGTTGCTCGAGGTTAAGGTCCAGTTGCGTGATGCGTTCCAGCATCGCCGGCCATTCTTCGCGCATGAAGCGCTCGCGTTCACTGGCCAGCAATTTGTCGCGGGCGCCTTCCAAGACATACATACCGAGTCCTCTGCGTTTTTCCACCAGGGCATCGTCGACCAGTTCCTGGTAGGCGCGCGAAACCGTGATGGGATTCAATTGATAATCGGCCGCCACCTGGCGTACCGAAGGCAGGGCGTCGCCGGACTGCAGCACGCCATCGAGCATCATGCCCACCACCCTGGCCTTGAGCTGGCGATAGATCGGGCTATTGTCGTTCCATTCCGCGCTCATGGGATGCGCTCCGACAAGGGCGGGGCTGTGCGGCGCGTGAAAAATGCTGTAGGCATCGAAGCTCCGTGGTTTATTGAGTTGGTGTTGTAGTTAACTATAACACTAAGTCTCAAAAAATCAACACGTATTTTCAGATCAGCCGTGCCTGCAAGTCCAGCGCATTGAACAGGGCGGCGCCGGCCGCCGTGTTATCGAAGATGCACCAGCTGTCCGCCTGCGCCGATGTGTGCAAGTCGGCGGCCAGCGCCGTCAGATAGTCGGCCGGATAGTCCGAATAATATATTTTCGGGCTGCCGTGCAGGCGGAGGTAGGCCACCGCCGTGGTCGGCACATGGGGGCCAGGCTGGCCGGCGGGCGGATCGGCTCGCACGCGTGTGATGCCTTGCATCGTCAATAGTTCGGTCGCGCCTGTCTCGAACCAGCTGGGGTGGCGCGCTTCGCAAGCGAGCATGCCGTTGAAGCGCTGGCGCAGCGCCTGGAAAAAGGCGGCGGCCACGTCCGCCTCGAAACGCAGGCTGGGCGGCAGCTGCACCAGCACGCAGCCCAGTTTATGCCCCAGTTGCATCGCTTCTCCCGCAAAGCGCTCCAGTTCGGCCGCACAGTCGCGCAAGCGCCGTGTGTGCGTGATGCTGCGCGGCAATTTCACGCTGAAGCGAAAATGCTCGGGCACGCTGGCGGCCCAGCGCGCGTAGGTGGACGGCTGGTGCGGGCGGTAGAACGAGCTGTTGATTTCCACGCAGTCCAGTACCTGGGCATAGCGCTGCAGGTGGCTGCCGTCGAGGGGGAAGCGGCTGGCGGCGGCGCTGGAGATGCTCCAGCCGGCCGTGCCGATGTGAACAGTGTGCATGGCGCCATTACAGCAAGGCCAGGCAGGCGCGGCTATCGGACAAACGCCCGTGCGGCCGTCGGCGCAAGCCTAGTCGATGATCTCGCCGTTCAGGTCATGGCGCGTGATGTTGCCGCGCGCATCGATGGCGATCCAGCCGCCGCGCGGCTGTTCCGGCGCCGTCACGTCGCATTCCCAGTCGGGCAGGACATAGCGCAAGGTATCGTCGACCTGGTGCAGGGCGGGACGGTGCGTATGGCCGTGGATCATGACGGTGCTCGCGTGTTCGGCAAATACTTGCGCGACAGCATCGGGGGTGACATCCATGATGTCCATGGTTTTTTCGCCATTGTGCGCGCGGCTGCTTTGGCGCAAACCATCGATGATGGCTTTGCGCTGCGCCAGGGGCATGGACAGGAACTGTTTTTGCCAGGCGGGTTGGCGCACCATGGCGCGAAACTCCATGTAGCTGGTGTCTTTCGTGCATTCGGCGTCGCCATGCAGCAAGACGATGCGCCTGCCGGCGATCGTGGCCACGTGCGGTTCGCTGAGCAGGGTGGCGCCGGCGGCGGCGGCAAAGCCGGAGCCGACGAGAAAGTCGCGGTTGCCGGCAATCCAATAAACATGCACGCCAGCATCGCTGACGGCGCGGATGGCGGCCGTCATGCGCGCATTGAACGGGTCTTCCAGGTCATCGTCGCCGGCCCAGTATTCGAACAGGTCGCCTAATAGGTACAGCGCTTGCGCATATTGCGCATGGTGTTCCAGGAAAGAAAGAAACGCCGTGCTGGTGCGCGGGTGCGAGCTCTGCAGATGCAGGTCGGAAATAAAGAGTGCGGCAGGCATTGTCATCGTTCAACGCTCCCGTAGTGAAGGGACTGCTTGCTTGCGGGACGCATGATTGCTGCCTGGCTTGTTTGGTGTATGGAATGAATTGTTGAAGGTGGCTCTGAAAACCGTAGCGAGCAAGCCCGATGCCGGATCGAGTAGCGGAGCTGTACCTTGAGTACAGCGAGCAACGGAAACCCGGCAGTGGGCTGCGCAGTAGGTTTGCAGGGCTACCTTAAGCGGCTTCGACTTTCTCGATGATGACGTCCGTCACTGGCACATCGGCAAACATGCCGGCGCGCGAGGTTTTTACGGCGCGGATGGCGTCGACGACTTCCTTGCCGTCGGTAACTTTACCGAACACGGCGTAGCCCCAGCCGTCCTGGCCTGGATAGTCGAGGAAGCTGTTGTTCTTGATGTTGATGAAGAACTGGGCCGATGCCGAGTGCGGGTCCGACGTGCGGGCCATGGCCAGGGTGTAGGTATCGTTTTTCAAGCCGTTCTTGGCTTCGTTTTCCACGGTGGTGTCGGCCGGTTTCTGTTTCATGCCTGGCTCGAAACCGCCGCCCTGGATCATGAAGCCGTCGATGACGCGGTGGAAGATCGTGTTGTCGTAGTGGCCGGCTTTCATATAGGCCAGGAAGTTGGCAACCGTTTTCGGCGCTTTTTCGGCGTCCAGTTCAGCGGTGATCTTGCCCAGATTGGTGGTGATGATGACGGAGGTCATGATGATCCTTAATAAATTGGATGAATAATTGATTCAGCGGCGCCAGGCAGGCCGGCGCCGCAAAAACGCTATTTTACAGTTTTGCGGGCGCAGACTTGAGTAAAGTCGCCGATTCGATCACCACGGGGGTGACGGGCACGTTCTGGTGCGGGCCCTTGTCAGCCACGGGCACGGCCTTGATCTTGTCGACCACGTCCATGCCGCTGACGACTTTGCCGAACACCGTGTAACCGAAACCGTCGCGGCCAGGGTAGTCGAGCGCGCCGTTGTCGTTGACGTTGATAAAGAATTGCGCGGTGGCCGAATGCGGATCGCCCGTGCGCGCCATGGCGATGCTGTAGGTGACGTTTTGCAAGCCGTTTTGCGCCTCGTTCTTGACCGGCGCCTTGGTGGCTTTCTGCTTCATGTTCTTGTCGAAGCCGCCGCCCTGTATCATGAAGCCGTCGATGACGCGGTGAAACACCGTGCCCTTGTAATAACCACTTTTGACATACTGCAAGAAATTGGCCACGCTTTGCGGCGCTTTTTCCTGATTCAGTTCCAGTACGATTTCGCCCATGCTGGTTTTCAGGGCCACGTGGGGCGTGGGGTCGAGGGCGGTCGCCGGAGCAGCCGCCACGACGGCGCTGCCCAGGGCCAGGCCGGCAAACAGGGTGCAAAAACGGGCCAGGAAAGACAGGCGTTTCGATTTGGTTTCTTGCATGAAGGCGTCCTTGATCGTTATTTTTCTTTAAACTTGCTTTAATTGTAAAGAAGTGGAAATTCGGTTGAACATCGTAAAAACCTGATTCATATCGGGCCAGTATGGTTTTTATCAATGTTATACTTGACCGCTAACGCCCCAATTCTAACAAACAAAAACAACAATATAGCGGGTCGACCAGTCTTTGGCGCACACGGCAGTTCTGTGGCGCGGCACCCCCGGTGTCCGCGCCTGTCTGTCGTTTTGCCAGGCTGGCGGCCGCTCCACTTGCAAAGTACGATGAGCAATCTAAAGATTTACAACACCCTGGCGCGCGAGAAGCAGGTATTCATCCCGATGGAAGCGGGCAAGGTACGCATGTACGTGTGCGGCATGACCATCTACGATTATTGCCATATCGGCCATGCGCGCATGATGATGGCGTTCGACGTCATCTACCGCTGGCTGAAAGCGTCCGGTTTCGACGTCACCTATGTGCGCAACATTACGGACATCGACGACAAGATCATCCGCCGCGCCGTGGAAAACGGCGAGACGATTTCCCAGCTGACGACGCGTTTCACCCGCTACATGGATGAAGACACGGCCGCGCTGGGCATCTTGACGCCCGACCACACGCCGCGCGCCACCGAATACGTGCCGCAGATGCTGCGCCTGATCGAGCAGCTGGAAGCGAAGGACCTGGCCTATCAGGGCGCGGATGGCGACGTGAACTATGCCGTGCGCAATTTCCCCCACTACGGCAAGCTGTCGGGCAAGTCGCTCGACGACCTGCGCGCGGGCGAGCGCGTCGACGTGAACACGGGCAAGCGCGATCCGCTCGACTTCGTCCTGTGGAAGTCGTCGAAGGAATCCGAACCCGAAGAAGTCAAATGGGATTCGAAGTGGGGCAAGGGCCGCCCGGGCTGGCATATCGAGTGCTCGGCCATGTCGTGTGCCTTGCTCGGTGAACAGTTCGACATCCACGGCGGCGGCGCGGACTTGCAATTCCCGCACCACGAAAACGAGATCGCCCAATCCGAAGGCGCGTTCGGCCACACCAGCGTCAATTACTGGATCCATAACGGCTTCGTGCGCCTGGACAATGAAAAAATGTCCAAGTCGCTCGGCAACTTCTTCACCATCCGCGAAGTGCTGCAAAAGTTCGATGCCGAAGTGATCCGCTTCTTCATCCTGCGCGCGCACTACCGCAGCCCCCTGAATTACTCGGATGTGCACCTCGATGATGCGCGCCTGTCCCTGACCCGCCTGTACACGGCGCTGGCCGACGTGGCGGTGGAAGAGGGCGCCATCGACTGGAGCGAAGCGCATGCCGTGCGCGTGCGCGAGGCGATGGACGACGATTTCAACACGCCGCTGGCCGTGGCCGCCCTGTTTGACCTGGCGACGGAAGTCAACAAGAGCAAGTCGCCGGCCCTGGCGCGTCAGTTGAAGGGCCTGGCGGGCGTGTTCGGCTTGCTCGAACGCACGCCGCAGCAATTCCTGCAAGCGATCGTCGGCGCCGCCGCCGGCGGCCAGGATGAAGCGGCCGGCATCGAAGCGGCCATCGCGGCGCGCAGCGCGGCGAAAAAGGCGCGCGACTTTGCCCAGTCCGACAAGATCCGCGCCGAACTGTTGGCGGCAGGCATCATTCTTGAAGACAAGCCTGACGGCTCGACCAACTGGCGCCGCGCATGATGGCGACGTCCAGGGAAAACGGGGAAGCGCCCAAAGTGACGGACCTGGCGCAGGTGATCCAGGTGCCGCACTACTGGGAAGAGGCGAAGATCGAGCTGATGAAGCGCGACCGCATCATGAAAAAACTCATCCCGCAATTTGGCGACCTGCACCTGGTCGGCCATAGCGACCCGTTTACGACCCTGGCCCGCTCGCTGGTGGGGCAGCAGATCACGCCCAAGGCGGCCGATGCTGCCTGGAAAAAGCTGCTGGCCGCTTGCCCGAAATGCACGCCTTCGCAAGTGTTGAAGGCAGGCGCCGAGCAATTGTCCGCCTGCGGCTTGTCCAAACGCAAAACCGAATACATCCTCGACCTGGCCGACCATTTCAAGGCCAAGCGCGTGCACGCGAGCCAGTGGGACCAGATGGATGACGAAGCCGTCATCGCCGAGCTGGTGCAGATCCGCGGCATCGGCCGCTGGACAGCCGAGATGTTTCTGATATTTAATCTGCTCCGGCCGAATGTCTTGCCGCTGGACGACCCTGGTTTGATCCAGGGCATCAGCGTCAATTATTTCTCCGGCGAACCAGTTTCCCGTAGCGATGCGCGCGAAGTTTCCGCCAATTGGGAACCGTGGCGCACCGTGGCGACGTGGTATCTGTGGCGCAGTCTCGACCCTGCAGCCGCCCCTGTCGCATCCGATACAGCCCCCGGCGCACCAGCCGGTACGGTAAAATAAACATAGATGACGCCGCGCGCCCTGGCGCCGTGGCCGGTAAAACCTGGAGGTACAATGACTAAAACGACTTTCCTCAATTTTGAACAGCCGATCGCGGAACTCGATTCCAAGATCGAAGAGTTGCGCTTCGTGCAAGACGATTCGGCCGTCGACATCTCGGAAGAGATCGACCGCCTGGCCAAGAAGAGCCAGCAGCTGACCAAGGATATCTACGCCAAGCTGACCCCTTGGCAAGTGGCGCAGATCGCGCGCCACCCGCAGCGCCCCTACACCATGGATTACGTGAATGAAATCTTTACCGATTTCCACGAACTGCATGGCGACCGCAGCTACGCGGACGACCTGTCCGTCGTCGGCGGCCTGGCCCGCTTCAACGGCCAGCCGTGCATGGTCATCGGCCACCAGAAGGGCCGCGACACGAAAGAGCGCGCCATGCGCAATTTCGGCATGCCGAAGCCGGAAGGCTACCGCAAGGCAATGCGCCTGATGAAAGTGGCTGAAAAGTTCAACTTGCCCATCTTCACCTTCGTCGACACGCCGGGCGCCTTCCCCGGCATCGATGCGGAAGAGCGCGGCCAGTCGGAAGCCATCGGCCACAACCTGTACGTGATGGCCGAACTGAAAGTGCCGCTGATCGCCACCATCATCGGTGAAGGCGGTTCCGGCGGCGCGCTGGCCATCGCCGTGGGCGATGCCGTGCTGATGCTGCAATACTCGACCTATGCCGTGATTTCGCCGGAAGGTTGTGCCTCGATCCTGTGGAAGAGCGCCGAGCGCGCCTCCGACGCGGCCGAAGCGCTGGGCCTGACGGCGCACCGCCTGAAAGCCATGGGCCTGATCGACAAGATCATCAACGAACCGCTGGGCGGCGCCCACCGCGATCCGAAACAGATGGCCACCTTGCTCAAGCGCGCACTGGCCGACACCCTGCGCCAGTTCCAGGGCATGAAAACCAAGGACCTGCTGGCCGCGCGCCATGAAAAACTGCTGAGCTACGGCAAGTTCAAGGAAACCACGCCGAGCGAGTAAGCCGTCGCAGGTCGGCGTAGGTCGGCATTGGTCGGCGTAGGTCGGCTTAGCGCAGCGTAAGCCGACAAGACGTAAGCCGACAAGACGTAAGCCGACAAGACAGTAAAACACCAGGGACAGTCCGCTAAACGACACCATCCGTTTAGCAGCCTGTCCCTCTTTGCATTCCCGGAGTCCGAATTGAAAAAGCAACAAACCGCCACCGTCGCCGATATCTTCGCCCGCGCGCTGGACGCCTGCGCGCCGCCAGCTGGCAGCGCGGTGGGCATCGCCCTGAGCGGCGGCCTCGATTCCTCGGCCCTGCTGCACCTGGCGCATGCCTGGGCGCAGGGGCACGGCGTGGCCCTGCACGCCTTCCACGTGCACCACGGCCTCAGTCCGAACGCCGATGCGTGGCTGGCGCACTGCGCGCAGTTGTGCGCCGGCATGGGCATCGCCTTCGAGGCGCGCCGTGTCACCCTGGAAAAGAATGCGAAAACGGGCACGGAAGAGGCGGCCCGCAAGCGCCGCTATGCGGCCCTGGGCGCATTGTGCGCCGCCCACGGCGTGCGCCTGCTGCTGACGGCCCACCACCAGGATGACCAGGCGGAAACGGTGCTGCTGCAATTGTTGCGCGGCTCGGGCACGGCGGGCCTGTCCGGCATGGATGGCGCCAACAGCGCGCCCGAACTGCTGGGCAATCCGGACCTGGTGATGGCGCGCCCCTTGCTGCCCGTGTCGCGCAAGCAGCTCGAAGCGTATGTGGTGAGCCATGCGATCGCGCACATCCACGATGAATCGAACGACGATCCCCGCTTTGCCCGCAATGCCTTGCGGCACCAGGTGATGCCCGTGCTGGCGCAGGCCTTTCCCGGTTTCCAGGAGCGCTTCGCCCGCAGCGCCCAGCATGCGCAATCGGCGCAGCGCCTGTTGACGGAGCTGGCGACGCAGGATTTGGCGAACTGTCTCGATGGCGACTGCATCGAACTGGCGAAATTGCGCGCGCTGAGCGCGGACCGCTGCTACAACCTGCTGCGCCACTGGTTCGGCACGCGCGGCCTGCGCATGCCGTCGACGGCGTGGCTGGCGGAAATGCTGGCGCAATTGCTGGAAGCGCGGCCCGATGCGCAGTTGCTGGTCACACATCCCGAATGCCATGTGCGGCGCCACCGCGACCGGCTATACCTGACGCCGAAGCTGAATGACCTGGCCGGCATGCGCGAGCGTGACGACGCGGGCATTCCCGGCCTGGAAAAAGCCGGCCAGGAGTTCGCATGGAAAGGCGAGGCCAGCCTGGCCTTTCCTGCGTATGGCGGCGTGCTGCATTTCGATGCGGTGGAAGAGGGCGGCCAGGGTATTGATATTGCCTGGTTGCAAGCTCAAACCTTGACCATCGACTTCCGCCAGGGCGGCGAGCGCCTGAAACTGGCCTTGAACCGTCCCACCAAGAGCTTGAAATACCATTACCAGGCGTTCGACGTGCCCGCCTGGGAGCGCGAACGCCTGCCGCTTGTCTGTGCGGCGCAACAATTGCTGTACGCGGCCGGCATCGGCCTCGATTGCCATTGTTTGAGTCTGCTGGACCGTCCCCGCGTGACCTTGCGCTGGGTCTCCTGCTGAGCGTGAGGGCCGCCGCCACGGCCACTCCCAGGGTGGTCGCCAGGTGGCTGCCAAAGCCAGCTGGACTGCATGGATTGGTTATTTCCATATGCGCAATCGGTATGAGCTAATGCGCTTTTTAGCTTGTTATTTTGCATTGCGGCATGTAGAGTAAAGCCCTCCTTTTTTATTCTTCTTGAGCGGAAACTTCACTCTTATGGCTTTAATCGTCCACAAATATGGCGGTACGTCGATGGGCTCGACTGACCGTATCAAGAATGTCGCCAAGCGCGTTGCCAAGTGGCACGACGCCGGGCATCAAATCGTGGTGGTGCCATCCGCCATGTCGGGCGAAACCAACCGCCTGATTGGACTGGCCAAGGAAATCATGGATCAACCCGATCCCCGTGAACTTGACATGATCGCCTCGACAGGCGAACAAGTGTCCGTCGGCCTATTGTCGATGGCACTGCTGGCGATCGGCAAACAAGCCGTATCCTATGCTGGCTGGCAAGTCGCGATCAAGACCGATTCCGCCTTTACCAAGGCACGCATCCAGTCGATCGATGACGAAAAAGTCAAACGCGACCTCGATGCGGGCAAGATTGTCATCATTACCGGTTTCCAGGGCGTCGACGAACACGACAACATCGCGACCCTGGGACGCGGCGGTTCGGACACCTCGGCCGTGGCGATCGCCGCCGCCATGAAGGCGGCCGAATGCCTGATCTTCACGGACGTCGACGGTGTCTACACGACCGACCCGCGCGTGGTCTCCGAGGCGCGCCGCCTGAAGACCATCACCTTTGAAGAAATGCTGGAACTGGCTTCGCTGGGTTCCAAAGTGCTGCAAACGCGTTCGGTGGAATTCGCCGGCAACTACCGCGTTCCCACGCGCGTGCTGTCGTCGCTGACCGACCCGATGTTGCCGCTGGAAATAGAAGCCAATTCAGGCACCCTGATTTCGTTTGAGGAAGATACAAACATGGAACAAGCAGTCATCTCCGGCATCGCCTTCAACCGCGATGAAGCCAAAATCACCGTGCTCGGCGTGCCCGACCGTCCTGGCGTGGCGTACCACATCCTGGGACCGGTGGCGGACGCGAACATCGAAGTCGACATGATCATACAGAATCAGTCGGTCGACGGTAAAACGGACTTCACCTTCACCGTCTCGCGCGGCGAATACACGCGCGCGCTGGCCGTGCTGGAAGCGAACCGCGAAGCACTGGGCGCGGCCAGCATCACGGGCGACGCGAAAGTGTCGAAACTGTCCGTCGTCGGCGTGGGCATGCGCAGCCATGTCGGCGTCGCATCGCAAATGTTCCGCACCCTGTCGGAAGAGGGCATCAACATCATGATGATCTCCACTTCCGAGATCAAGATCTCCGTACTGATCGATGAAAAGTACATGGAACTGGCCGTGCGCGCGCTGCATAAAGCGTTCGAGCTGGAAAAAGCTTAAATATCCAAAAATATTGCCCCACGCCCTTGACCAAAGGGGGGGCAATCGATATTATGACGTTCGTCGCTGCAGCGCAGTTAGCTACAGAGACATAGTTGAGTAATCAGCTAGGAGACGTGGCCGAGTGGCCGAAGGCACATCCCTGCTAAGGATGCATACGGCTTATACCTGTATCGTGGGTTCGAATCCCACCGTCTCCGCCAGTATTTCTAAAAACCCGCTTCGGCGGGTTTTTTCATTTCCGCTCCTCATAGGAGAAACCACGTAAATCCATCCGCCAGCGTCCGCTACCTGCCGCGTCAATCCTGCATCTGCTGGGGGGTAGGCTGGGGGGTAGGTATGGCTGTGTGCGCTGCCTTCAAGCGTACGTCACCGATCCTGTTATGTCCCGCCTGTTGCCGCAACTGACCTTGTGCAGGATCAAGTGTCGTTGCCAGCACGCGCTTGATCGCGCGCTAAAATTAGTACCGGTTCTCGCATTGCGTGAGTGGGGTAATGACAATCAGGATGAACAAGCTGTCGGCGCTGGTCGTCGGTCGCGCCAGGGAGCCAGGGTATTACGGGGATGGCGGCGGACTGGTGCTGCAAGTATCCGGCGCTGGCGCCAGGAGCTGGCTGTTTCGTTATAGCGTAGCTGGCAGGCGTCACGAAATGGGGCTGGGGTCTTGTCTGGCAGTCGATCTGGTCGAGGCGCGCAAAAAGGCGCGGCAATGCCGTTTGCTGCTGAGTGAAGGGCGTGGCCCGCTGGCAATGCGCCGCCAGCAAGAACAGGCAGGGATGCTGGCGCGTGCGCGTCAAATGACCTTTGAACAGTGCGCGGCATCCTATATCGCGGCGCACCGGCATGGCTGGAGAAATGCCAAACATGTGGCGCAGTGGGAAAACACCCTGGCCGCCTATGTGTTCCCATTGGTGGGGGCGCTGCCTGTCGCGGCGATCGACACCGATCTGGTCGTCAAGGTGCTCGATGCAATCTGGTTGTCAAAGACGGAGACGGCAACGCGCATACGCGGCAGAATCGAATGCATACTCGACTGGGCAACGGTCAGCGGCTTTCGTCAGGGAGAAAATCCGGCGCGCTGGAAAGGCCATCTGGAAAATCTGCTGGCCAATCCGAACAAGGTTTCTCCAGTGAAAAACCGACCGGCCCTGCCGTGGCAAGAGATCGGCAGATTCATGGCCGCCTTATCGGGTCAGGAAGGGATTGCTGCCAGGGCGCTGGCGTTTGCCATCCTGACGGCTGCGCGCTCAGGAGAGGTCAGGGGTGCGCGGTGGCCGGAGATAGACTTGGAGGCGGCCCTGTGGACGATTCCAGCGCAGCGCATGAAGGCAGGCAAGGAGCATCGCGTGCCGCTCTCTGGTGGGGCACTTGCGCTGCTGCGCGCAGTGCCGCGTCAGGGGGACATCATCTTTTCAGGCCGCAAGCGTGGCACGCAGTTGTCGGACATGAGTTTGACGGCAGTCTTGCGCCGCATGCAATTTGACGACATCACCGTGCACGGTTTCCGTTCTTCCTTCCGTGACTGGTGCGCCGAGGCGGCGGCCAATGCCTTTTCACGTGAGGTATGCGAGCATGCGCTGGCGCACCGCTTGCCGGACAGGGTGGAAGCGGCCTACCGGCGCGGCGACTTGTTCGACAAGCGTATCGTGCTGATGCAGGCATGGTCTGACTTTTGCAGCAATCCCGCACCGTCTGTTGTGTGATGGCTTGCCCCATGGAGTATCCTTGCGCGGCTGAGGACTGGCATGCGTGTTCAGGCGCCTTCCAGCCACTGTCCGCATCCCGTGCTGGCACGCGTTCCTGAACCAGGCCTGCAAGCGGCCCTGGAGTCTTACGGAGGCCAGGAAGGTGTCTTCCTTGGCGCTTGCTTAGATCCTGCTACCCTATTTTCCGCTGCTTGCCGACACTCCAGGCAGGCGGCTGAAGCGCGCCTCGTTGAGCGTTGGCGCGCCAAGGTACTGTGGCGGGAGGAAGTAGTCACTTGGGACGTGTTTCTCTTCAACGGTGAGGCAGGATCGGTGCCAGCACGGCGGCAATGGAGCAGACCGGATCGCCATCCTTGCATAGCCAGTTGAGTGTTGCTGCGGGTATCGTCGCTGAAGGCCAGAAATGCGACGAACTCCTGGCCGCGCTTCGCTGGTGGTGGCGTTTGAGCCAGGCACGCAGTTGTTCTGCACAGGATTCTTCATGGTATTTAATCGCCCTCATGTCGTGCGGAACATGCACGGTTAAACCACAAATCTGGCACGGTTGAACCACAAATCTGACACGGTTGAAGCAGATATGGCACAAATAAGGCCTTATAAGGCCTTATTTGCTTTCAGCCGTGCCAAAAAAGGGGTTTGGTCGACGTTGCGTCCGACGATTTTAGTGCTTCAGTCGCTGCGCGAAGCGGGGCAGGATAGGTGAAGTTAGCTAACCGGCGGGCCGGTTAGCTAACTTCACACCTGCTTATTCGCACTTCGTGCTCAACGTGTTCTTTTAGCGCGCTCTAGAAATGGGGGGGGGGTACCCTCAAGACATCAGGTCTGCTGATAGACGTAAGCGGTTTTCAGTGCATGTGCTTGATGTCGGTCAAAGGCCTCCACCTGAGAGCGCTAATTTTTGTTTATGTTCAAAGAGCTGAGTTCTCATTGCCGTAAATTCAAGACATTCCCAATTCTCAGGAGGCCGGAATGTCTTACGTTTATCCTAATGCGTCGTTGCTCAAAGGTCAGCCCGTGATAGGCAGCCACCAATGTGTCGCGCTCGTTCAAGAGTATGCCGGAGCACCCACAACACCACATTGGCGACAAGGTGAAGCCGTTGTAGGCAACGCGACGTTGCGCGCCGGAACGGCCATCGCGACCTTCGTCAACGGCAGGTATCCTAACCATCGGCATGGTAATCACGCTGCCCTGTACATACGCCAAGGCGTCAACGGTATTTATGTCGCAGACCAATGGAAGGCGGCCGGAAAAACAAAAATCTCAGTGCGCCTCTTGCAGTCTTTGGGCAAAGATAAAAAAGGCAATTTCAACCATCCGAGTAACAACGCCGATGCTTTTTTCGTTATCGAGTAATGCCCATGAACCAACAGAGAAACCCAGATTTGGTCCGCCGCGTAGCATCGGCGGCCAGCTGCGCGCTAGCCCTTATGCTCGCGGTGGCGCCACCTGTATTCGCTTCGCCTCCAGTCCTGGAGTGCCCCACGTCGATTTCAGAGAAGTCGGTACAGCTGAGGGATACCCCGGCAGGCTGGCAAACCTTTGTAAGCGCGCCGCTGTATTTGCACGGAGCCGCTCCGATGAGCGGTCCACCCGAAATGCTCGGTGAGCTCATAAGCGATACGGAACGACATGGCAAGAAGGGAACAGAATCCACCTACAAAATCGATGGAAAATTTCCTAATGGGAAATGGTTGGCGTGCACCTACGGCGAGGCTGACCAAGTGACACTCGCTCGTCAATTACCGGATGCCACCAATGTCTGTGTTATCACTTCTCGCAAGGGAAAATTTGTCGGGCAGAACGACGTCAAAATCGATTGCAAATGACGACGTGAGAAATTTCTCGATCTGCTGAAATAGCCCCCTGATTCACCGGACACAGCCTATGCGCTATTCTTACGGATAGGAATAGGACTGTGCATATGACTAGGAACAAGCAAACAATCGAGGTTGTAACGATTAGCCAGGAGCGCCGCAGGCGCTGGTCAGCCGATGAGAAGGCGGCGCTGGTGCGCGAGACATACGAACCGGGCATGACCGTCTCGCTGGTCGCCCGCAAACACGCACCGGGAATTGGTCCTGTAACTCAACAATTAAGGTGTACTTTACGCGGACGTCTTGGCAAAGTACACCGCGGCCTTTTTCAAAATGTCGCGCTCCTCAGTGACGCGCTTGAGCTCGGCTTTCAGGCGCCGCACGTCGTCGGTCTGGACATCAACTGTCTTGCGCTCTTCTTCCGGAACGCCATAGCGTTTCACCCAGGCGTAAAGGCTATGGATGCTTACGCCAAGCCGCTCTGCGACTTCGCTAACCGGGTACTCGCGCTGCGCTACTTGCTTGACCGCAGCAATTTTGAATTCCTCCGTGTACCGCTTTCCGCTCATACCTTCTCCTTGTGCCCATGATTATGGCTCAGGAGTGTCTACGATTGTCGTGGCGATTCAGTTCGCGGTTGTCTGGCAGAGTCTGGCGATTCACTTTGCCATGGACTAACAACTTCTCCACCCCAGTCGTCGTAGGGGGGTAGGCAGGGGGGTAGCGCCGAAGTATGCGCCGTTTTTCATAGGGATGTTCTACGGACACCGTCTCCGCCAGAATCAAATAAAAAAGCCTCCCCTGTGGGAGGCTTTTTTATTTGTCTGGACGGAACGGTGGGATTCGAAGGGCTGGGCCGTGCCGGCCCAGCCCTTTCCGAATCGCCCATCTGCCGCGCTGCGCGCGGCCCCGCTGGCCGCGCAGCGGCCAGCGCCGTCCCCTTATCTCAGGCAGTAGCGGCCAGCGCCTGCGCCGGCCTCTGCGGGCGCCTGCGCCAACCGTTGCTCAGCAAGAGATTCTTTTTCACCCCCATCCCTCCCAATCCCCTTAAAAAGTTGCATAATCCACAAATGCCGCGCAGAAATTTCATACTGACCAGCGCGGCCTATGCCGGCGGCATGGAGGGCATGGTCCGGATAAACGAGGGGGTACGCACATGCAGCTGCTTCGCCAAGTCAAACTGTCGCGCCGGCTGGCCTTGTTGGTCGCCATCTTTTCGCTGGGCCTGATCGTCTATGGCGGCTGGTCGCTGCGCGTGCTGCACGAACTGAAGGTCAACGGCCCCGTGTACCAGCGCATCGTGCAGGGCAAGGATCTGGTGGCCGACGTGCTGCCGCCGCCGGAATACATCCTCGAATCGTATCTGGTCGCCTTTCAGCTGATGGCGTCCGAAGACCGGGGCGCGCAGGACAAGCTGGTCGAACGCCTGAAAACCTTGAAGGCCGAATACGACACGCGCCATCAGTTCTGGCGTACCCAGGATCTCGATCACGATATCGCCGAAGCCTTGCTGACGCAGGCGCACACCCCTGCCGTGGCATTCTATGAGACGGCGTTCACGCGCTTCATCCCGGCGTTGCAGGGGCAGGACAAGACGGGCGTCGCCACTGCCATGGCGGCCATGGCCGCCAGCTACGACAGCCATCTGGCGGCCATCAACCGCGTGGTCGACATGACCAGCAAGCGCTCGGCCGCGTTCGAGACCGACTCGGCCGACAGGGCGCGCTCGGCAACCGTGCTGCTGGCGGGCTTGCTGCTGGCATCGCTGGGCGTCAGCATCGCCGGCGCCGTGCTGATCAGTCGCAGCATTACCGGACCCTTGCAGGAGGCGTTGCTGGCCGCGCAGAGGGTGGCGGCCGGCGACCTGAGCAATCGTGTCGACAAGCGCTTTTCCGACGAGCCTGGTCAATTGCTGCAGGCCCTCGAAGCGATGAATGGCAGCCTGTCGCGTACCGTGGGCCAGGTGCGCAGCAGCACGCAAAGCATCACTATTGCTTCGCGCGAAATCGCGGCCGGCAATTTCGATTTGTCGTCGCGCACGGAGGCGCAAGCCAGTTCGCTGGAAGAAACGGCTTCCGCGATGAAGGAGCTGACCAGCACGGTAAAGCAGAATGCCGACAATGCCAGGCAGGCCAATCAGCTGGTGGTGTCGGCGTCGGAATTTGCCGTGCAGGGCGGGCAGGTGGTCGGGCGCGTGGTCGATACCATGGGCGCCATCAATGCCAGCTCGCGCAAGATCGTCGATATTGTCGACGTGATTGACAGCATTGCTTTCCAGACCAATATCCTGGCTTTGAACGCAGCGGTAGAGGCGGCCAGGGCGGGCGAACAGGGACGCGGCTTCGCCGTGGTCGCCAGCGAAGTGCGCAGCCTGGCGCAGCGCTCGGCCAGCGCCGCGCGCGAAATCAAGGCCATGATCGGCGATTCGGTCGAGCGCGTCGACGCGGGCAGCAAGCTGGTGGACGAAGCGGGCGCCACGATGGACAAGATCGTGGCATCCGTCAAGCAGGTGGTCGACCTGATGAGCGAGATCGCCGCCGCCAGCCAGGAACAGAGCCTGGGCATCGAACAGGTCAACCAGGCCATCACGCAGATGGATGAGGTCACGCAGCAGAATGCCGCCCTGGTCGAGGAAGCGGCGGCGGCCGCCGGCAGCCTGGAAGAGCAGGCGGCCAGCCTGGTGCGGGAAGTGGGGGTGTTCACGCTCGATGCAGGCGGCGCTGCCAGCGCGCTTGCCGCGCCCGTGCATCCGGGGCGCTGACAGGCTGGCTGGCGGCCAGGGCGCCGTTCGGCATGGCGTTTCCTGGACGTTGCTGCGCTATGGCGCGCGGGCCGCTGCCGTGGCTTGCTTGTCGCACGTCGCCAAGGTAGCTGTGCATGTGGAAAACGTTTCCAGATAGGTGATGGTTTTCTCGTATTCGTCGATCAGGTCGCGCAGCTGATATGCCAGCTCGACCGATTCGCCCGTGCCTTTGTCGCGCAGCTTGTACATATCTTTCAAGAAGCGTTTTCTTCGCACCAGTTCCGCAGCCAGGCGCGCCTTGCGCTCGGCGGCCGGTGGCAGCGGATACGGCTTGCCATTGATGGATTTGACGCCCTCAGGCGTCAGATCCAGGTCCTTGCCGGGGTAGCGAAATTCCACGCTCATGCTGCCATCCGCCTGCACCAGTATCAGCAGTTCGTCGGCGTCGCTGTAGGCTGGCAAGGTCATGGTCAGCACTTCAGGCTTGCCCTTGGGCAGCCAGCGATGTTCGAGCTTGACCTCCAGCTGTGGCGCGGCCTGCGCCGGCAGGTAGAAGCAGCAGCTGGCGGCGCTGCTCATGTAAGGATTCAGGGGATCGGTATCGACAGCGTTGTCAGGATTGCGGGCGGAACTGATGCCCACCTGGATCATGCGCGGACTGTAGTTCAAGGTGCTGACCGATACCTTGCGCTCACCGGCGCCGGGCGTGTACGCGTGCAGGTTCCGCTCCCCGCGCTCGTCGTGGCCCGCAAGGAGCGGCCGGCGGTGCAGGGGGGTAATGCCGAAGCTCGCGATATTGCTGATATAGCCGGTATCGGACGGGCCGACGCGCGAGTCGCGGTTGCCCGGCGTGTGGTAGAGATAGCCGATCTCGTCCAGCGATAGCGCGCTGACCATGTTGTCTTGCTGAAACAGTGGCGGTGACGCATAGCTGTCGCCGTTGCCCATGATTTTGGCGTAGATGGGGCCTGTCCATGGCCCGTGGCCGGTAAAACGCGCGAGTACCACGTATTCGCCCAGCAGCGATTTTACTTTCAGGACATCTTTGGTCTCGCCAGTGACGGGGTCGATGATGGAATAAATGCCCGGAAAGGGATTGGTGGAGACACGCGACAGCGCGGGCAGGGCAAAGTAGAGTCCGGCAACCACGACGATGCCGGTGGCGATGGCAGTGCTGGTTTTCATGCTTCGTCCCGTCGTTGCTGCTGCGTGTCCTGCGTTGCCACAGCGGTGCCGGGGGCGATCCCGTTCATCCGGCAGAACGCCACCAGGTCTGCCGGATAGAAGGGCGCGCCGCGATAGCCGCTGTCGTCGATGTCGAGCACGCAGGTGATGGCGGCCGCTTCCCAGGACCAGTAACCCCAGAACGCGGTGTCGCGCCGGTGGCTGTCGTAATAGGGCTCGCGGCGGCTGGCCTCATACCATTGCTGCAGATAGGCGCGCATCAGCGCAGGACGGGCATCTTTTTCTGCCGCGAATATCGCCAGCGTATTGACGTAGGGCAGCTGGCGCGTGCATTTTGGCCAGGCGGCATCCCTGCCGGCGACGAAGCATGCCAGCAGCCGCTCCAGCAAGCCATCCTTTTCATGGTTGTTGAAATCGATGACGGGCGCCAGCCGGGGCAGCAAACTGCCCCGGCCCAGCAAAATGCCGAGGCAGACCATGCGGTTGACCTGCTCGTAGCCGTCGCCGGGCAGGGCGAAGTGGGGAAAACCCTGTTCGGCCTCGCCGGCCTGAGCGTCGAAGGCCATGTCATGGTGGGCAAACGCCAGCCAGTAACCAAGTATCGTCGGATACGCGGCGCGCAACTCGTCGAGCGGGTGGCCGGCGCTGTAGGCGAGGGCCAGCTGGTCGACGCCATCCCAGGCCCGCTCACGCGTGGCCGTCATGAAATTTTCTGCTGGAATATGTTGCAGCACGTCCGCCGGCTGTTGCAAGCCGGCTGCCACCATGTCGTAGCACTCGTCCTGGCTTTCCTTGTTTTCAAGATAGATGGCGTAGGACAGCCGCGCTTCCCTGCGCCTGGCCAGAAAATCCTGTTCGTTCAGCGTCTGCATCCTTGTCCCTTGCTCAAGATGGCTGCGGCCATGCCACTTCACTGGTGTAGCGGTTTGCTTCGCGTAATTTTCGGGCATAGTCAACGAGATCCCTGGGATACACCAGATGCCCGGTCTGGCTATCGTCCAGATCGAGCATGAAAACCGTCGCCCCCGCTTCGAATGCCCAGTAGCCATAGTAGCCGGCATAGCCTTCCTCGCTGATATTGAGATGCGCGTTGTACCAGCGCGGATGATGTTTCATGGCCGGATACCATTGTTTCAGGTATTTCTGGAGCAGGGCCAAGGTCGCTTCCTCATCCTCCTCATAGAATACTTGCAGCAGGGTGTCATAGGGCCTGGCGATGATGCAGGCGTCGAGTGCTTGTCCATTCTCCACATATCCGTCTATCAATTGCTCGAACAGGCCATCGCGGCCACGGTGGCTGCGCAGCACGTGGATGATGCGCAGTACCGAACGCTGATCGCGCAGCAGGATGGCAATGCTCAGCAGTTGCAAGGTGTCCTGATAGTCGGACAGGATGTAAAACTCCGGTGCTCCCTCATATTCGTAGGGGCCGAACTCTGGAAACTCGAGCGCAGCATCCTGCTGATAGAGCTGATCGACCGCGTTCCATTCTTCAAACTTATCCACGATGCCCGCGATGCGCGGCGCCAGCGCATCGATGGACACACCCGCCGTGTAATCGAGCATCCAGAGCCAGAGCAGTTCCAGATACAAAAAATGATGAACGGAGGCATTCTCCTGCGTTGAGTCGGCGACTTTTTTGTTTTCCAGTCCTCCTGCAATCAGCGCAAATTGATTGTTGCGTGTCTTGGCATACAGTTCTTCATCCAGAAATTGCTGGCGGCGGCGCTCGGGAAATGGAAGATCGTTCATCTTGTCTGGGTGCCGTCGTTCTCGACGCGTAACGACGACGCGCTTGCAGGGAAAAATGCGGACATTGCCTGGAACTCCGTATGGTGAGGTAAACGTATCGGCAATTGAGGTAATAACTTGTTTGCAAGATTACACACCAGAAATAGTGATCGAACAAGCGCGATTCAGTTGAATCGTGTGCCAGAAAGAAATATTCAAAATAGTTAATATGAGCGGCTCGATGGCGTGCCGCAGGTGTTTTTCGGCCGCCATCGTCTTTTTACGTGAACAGGAGCAAGCATGAGCAAGATGAAATACGCGGCCGCCGTGGCCCTGTGCGCCAGCCTGTCGCCCGCCATGGCGGCATCCACCCCGGCCGCGCCGCCGTTCCTGGACGTGCTCGTTTATCAGTACGCCAATTGCGTCAAGCCTGCCTATCATCAGGCCGACCTGCTGGTACAGGACGGGACGGGGCGCTACCAGATCGACTTCAAGGGCGAGGCCTACACGGTCGAATTGCAGGAACGCATGGGATTTTCGCTGCAAGCAGGCATAGACGGTCCCGTGGCGGCCGTCGTCAAGCTCGACCGGCCGCCAACGGGACAGTTCGAGGAGCAGGCGCACTGGCGCGAGCGCTGGCTGCGCGATGTGGCCGAGCGCAGCGGCGTGGCGCTGGACGAGCGGGCGCTTGCCGGCGGCGCGCGCCTGCTGAGCGTGAACAAGGGCGAGATCAAGGGGAACTATGTGGGCCAGTCACTGCTGATCGATCCGGCACGGCAGTTGTTCATCGATATGGCGTGGCCAAATACGCTGGATATCTATCGTGGTCCCGACGGCCTGCGGCATGTGCGCGCAGTGCAGGACGACGTATGGCAGCGCCTGCTGTCTTGCCCGCCGACTGCGTGACGCTGGCGGCCACCGCATACCCCTGCTGCGCACATGTGCATGCGCAAATAATAATGATTCTCATTTATAATGCGGGCAATGGGGGTAGCATGGGCTGGCGCCAGGGCGCCACGGGCGGTGAAGGAGGGCATGATGGGCAGTAGGCATGGCAACGAGGACGCGATCGCGCATGAGCATCGCGTGCTGATGGGCGAATATGGGCGGGCGCAGGCGCGTTGCAGTGCGCAGCTGGCGGCGCAGGCGGCCCGCATCGCGCAGCTGGAGTCGGAATTGATGCGCGCGCGGGCGCAGGTCGTGATCCGCGATACGCAGCTGGCGCTGGCGCGCGACGCATTGGCCGACCTGGCGGCCAGCGTGCCGGGCTTGCCGACGCGCGCCCGGCTGGCCCGCAAGGTCGAGTGGCTCAGCGAGCGCGTGCAGGACCTGATGCGCGAGTTGCTGCGCCTGCAGTGGCTGCCGGCGCCAGGTTTGCGGGCCGACGTGCGTGAAAAGGCCGTGCTGTATGTGGGCAATTATTCAAGCCTGGCGCCGGGCCTGGATGCCGCCGGCGCCAGCGCGGCGCAGCTGGCCATCGAACAGGCCGGCGGGCGCTTCCTGCACCACGGGGGCGGCGATGACGGCGCCGACGACGCGGCGGCGCTGGAAGCCGGTCTCGTGGCGGCCGACCTGGTGATTTGCCAGACGGGCTGCGTCAGCCACGACGCCTACTGGCGCGTGCATGACCATTGCAAGCGCACGGGCAAGCAGTGCGTGCTGGTGGACGAGCCGCAAGCCATGCATTTCGTGCGCAAGGAGGCGCTGGCCGATTTTTGATGCCGGATTAACGCCTGCTTAATCCGCATGGGGCAGAATGGCCATCCATTCGATGTTATAGCGAGCGCCCATGCTGTCCCTGCAAATCGGCCCCCTGGTCCTGCCCACGGGCCTGGTCCTGTTGTTCGTTTCCCTGTGCGTCGCCTACGGCACGGCGTGGTGGCTGCGGCGGTATCGGCAACTGCCCGATGCCGGTCCGCTCGTTTCCGACATGCTGATCGCCGGCCTGCTGGCGGCGCGGCTGGCGTTCGTGCTGCTCTGGCACGAACAGTATCTGGCCGCGCCCGGGTCCATCATCAATATCCGCGACGGCGGGTTTTTGGCGCCGGCCGGCATCGCCGCCGCGCTGGCCATCGCCGCGTGGCGCTGCCGGCGTCCCGCCATGGCGGCCATGCGCCGTCCTCTCGGCGTCAGCGTCGCGGCTGGCGCACTGGTCTGGGGCGTGCTGGGCGCAGGGATCTCGCCGGCGTACGACAAGCCGGCGGCCTTGCCGGTCGTAGTCCTGCAGGCGCTCGATGGCGCGCCGACGAACCTGACGGCGCTGGCCGGCGGCAAGCCCATGGTGGTCAACCTGTGGGCCAGCTGGTGCCCGCCATGCCGGCGCGAGATGCCCGTGCTGGCCGCCGCGCAGCAGGCGCGCGCCGACATCGTCTTCGTGTATGCGAACCAGCGCGAGGATGCGGCGGCCGCCACCGCTTTCCTGGACAGGAGCGGCGCGACCCTGCGCAACGTGGTGCTCGACGGCGAGGCGGCGCTGGGCAAGGCGGCCGGTTCCTCGGCCCTGCCCACCACCCTGTTCTATGACGCGCAGGGGCGGCTGGTCGATACCCACCTGGGCGAATTGTCCGACGCCTCGCTGGCCAGCAAGCTGCAAAAAATCGCGCCACCCGGATCTCTCTGATAGTATACCCCCCTATAGTATTTATCGGGGTGAATCATGGGCCACACGGCGCACAACAAGACCAGGCTGCTCAATCGCGTGAAGCGCATCAGGGGACAGGTGGAAGGCCTGGAGCGGGGTCTGGACGAGGGCCGCGACTGCGGCGAAGTGCTGCAACTGATCGCCGCCGTGCGCGGCGCCGTCAATGGCCTGATGGCCGAAGTGATCGAAGAGCACTTGCGCGAGCACGTGGCCAGTCCCGATATCTGCGGCGACGAGCGGGCCAGGGGCGCCGACGAGATCGCGGGCATCCTGCGCACCTACCTGAAATAAGGAGCACGTCATGCAAACGCAATCCCTCAGCGAAGACCTCTCCGCCTGGCAGCATGATCACGTTTTTGGCGCCGCCAGCGACAAGGCGGAACGCCGCGCGCGCATCGTCATGTGGATCACCCTGGCCACCATGGTGCTGGAAATCGTCGCCGGCTGGTGGTACAACTCCATGGCCCTGCTGGCCGACGGCTGGCATATGAGTTCGCACGCGCTGGCCATCGGCCTGGCCGCGTTTGCGTATGCGGCCGCGCGCCGCTATGCGCGCGATCCCCGCTTCGCCTTCGGCACGTGGAAGATCGAAGTGCTGGCCGGCTACACCAGCGCCATCCTGCTGCTGGGCGTGGCCGTGCTGATGGTGGCCGCTTCCGTCGAGCGCCTGTTCTCGCCGCAGCCCATCCACTATCCGCAGGCGATGGCGGTGGCGGCCTTCGGCCTGGCTGTCAACCTCGTGTGCGCACTGATCCTCGGCGGCCACCACGACCACCACCATGATCACGGCCACGACCACCATGACCACCATGACCACCATGACCACCACGGCCACCACGGCCACCACCATGGCGAAGACCTGAACATGAAGGCCGCGTACATCCACGTGCTGGCCGACGCCGCCACCTCCGTGCTGGCCATCGCCGCGCTGGCCGGCGCGTGGGCTTATGGCTGGCGCTGGCTCGATCCCGTGATGGGCATCGCGGGCGCCGTGCTGGTGGCGCTGTGGGCGAAAAAGCTGATGCAGGAGACGGGCAAGGTCTTGCTGGACCGCGAGATGGACCACCCCGTGGTGGTGGAAATCCGCGAGGCGGTGGAAGTGGAAAGCGCCGGCGATACGCCGCGCATCGTCGACCTGCACGTGTGGCGCGTCGGCAAGCAGCTGTATTCGTGCGCCTTGTCCGTCGTCAGCCGCGACGCCGCATTGACGGCCGCCGAACTGCGCGCGCGCATCGGCATCCACGAGGAAATTGTCCACAGCACCATTGAGATTATTCGCCGGCCTTGACAATGATGGGGAAAAAAGCCCGTTGATGCGGGGCGTAGGCCGTATAATGTCGGCTTTTACAGCACGCGCTGTTCACCAGACAGAGAAGAAAATGAGCACATTACCACCATGCCCGCAATGCCAATCCGAATTCACGTACGAAGACGGCAGCCAGTTGATCTGCCCTGAATGCGCGCATGAATGGTCGGCCACGGCTGGCGAAGCGGCGGAAGAGGGCGCCCGCGTGTACCGCGATGCGGCCGGCAATATCCTGCAGGATGGCGACACGGTCAGCGTCATCAAGGACTTGAAATTGAAGGGCGGCGGCGGTGTCGTCAAGATGGGCACCAAGGTCAAGAACATCCGCCTGGTCGACAGCGACCACGATATCGACTGCAAGATCGACGGCTTCGGCTCCATGAGCCTGAAGACGGAATTCGTCAAGAAAGTGTAAGACTTTTCCTTGCCATTCGCGGCGCGCCTCGCATTGTTGCCGGCGCGCCGTTTTTTATTTCAGACGCCATGCAAATCGACCATCTCCGCCAGCGCCTGCGCGCCTTGGGCGCCAAGCCCCTGCACGAACAGCGCGTGCTGCGCGACTGGATACAGGGCCAGCCGCACGACCAGGGCCGGCGCCGCGCCGAAGACTTTTTGCCGCTGCCCGTGCGCGAGGCCTTGCCTGCGCTGGACGCCGACTTGCAGGGCATGCTGAAACTGCTCAGCACCCATCCGGGCGCGGACGGTTCGGCGCGCCTGCTGGTGGGGCTGCACGACGGCCAGACGGTGGAAAGCGTGCTGCTGCCGCGCGACGGCCTGTGCGTGTCGAGCCAGGTCGGTTGCGCCGTCGGCTGCCAGTTCTGCATGACGGGCCGCGACGGCTTGATCCGGCAAGTGACCAGCGGCGAAATCGTCGCCCAGGTGGTGCTGGCGCGCACCTTGCGCCCGGTGAAAAAAGTCGTCTTCATGGGCATGGGCGAACCGGCGCATAACCTGAACAATGTGATGGAAGCGATCGAACTGCTGGGCACCGAGGGCAATATCGGCCACAAGAACCTTGTGTTTTCCACTGTGGGCGACCCGCGCGCCTTCGAGCGCCTGCCGCAGGGGCGCGTCAAGCCGGCGCTGGCCCTGTCCCTGCACACCACCAAGCCGGCGCTGCGCGAACAGCTGCTGCCGCGCGCGCCCAGGCTCACCCCGCGCGAGCTGGTGGACTTCGGCGAATCGTATGCGCGCCTGACCGGCTACCCGGTGCAGTATCAATGGACCCTGATGGAAGGCGTCAACGATGGCGAGGATGAGATGGACGGCATCGTGGCGCTCCTGCAGGGCAAGTACGCGGTGCTCAATATGATTCCATATAACACGATCGATGACTTGCCGTTCAGGCGCCCCAGCTGGGACAAGGCGCGGGCCATCGCCGCCGCCTTGCACGCGCGCGGCGTGCTGACCAAATTGCGCGATTCGGCCGGTCAGGACGTCGAAGGGGGATGCGGGCAGTTAAGGGCGCGCGCGGCGAAAGGCAAGAAAGTGATCGAGATACGCGCAGCGTAAAACCGGGGTCAGACCCCAGTGACGGCGTAGGTCGGATTAGCGCGTGAGCGCGTAATCCGACAACATCGTTGGCGTATATGGTGATGTCGGATTACGCTCCGCTAATCCGACCTACCCGGCTCACACCCCACCGAGCAAGTCGTTTTCATTCAAGATCGCAAACGCGATCTCGGGATGCGCGGCCAGGCAGCGGCGCACGGCGGCCGGAATGGCGGCGCGCGTCTTGCGGCACAGGCCAGGGCGCTCCAGCAGGCGGATCTGGAAGCCGCGCACGGTGCGCACTTCGCCGCTGCCGGGGGCAATCTGCAATTCCACGCCCAGGTTTTTCTTTAACAGCAGTTGCAGCTTCCGCAGCTGCGCGTGCGTGGCGATGCCGTCGATGTGCGCCAGCAGGCGCTTTTCTTCCGTCAGGTTCAGGCGCAGGATGGACAGGTCCGCCTGCGGATCGTCGAGCAGCCGCTCGCGCTCGCAGTCGCATAGCTGCGGCGGGCACTCCTTGCGGACTTCAAAGTCGACGATGCGCATGCTGGTGTTCCAGTGACGTTCCAATGGCGATCCGGGATCAATCAAGTATCGTCCGCCGCCCGGCGCGTGTCAATCAGCGCGGGCTGACGATCAGGCGCCAGCGGATCGCGCCCTGCTCGCTGCTGTGCTGATGGTGGTTTTGCGGCGGCATGACGTGGCCTTCCGTCGACACGATCTCGTGCGCGCAGCCGTCGCAGCGGTAGATGCCCGAATACGGCACGGCTTCGCCGGGTGACGTCAGTTCATCGAAACGCGGGTGCATGGAGCGGGCCACGTAGCTGGGGTTCTTGTAGTCGGCCATGGGTTCCTCGGAAAGTGGGCAGGTCCCCATTCTGGCACACAATCGTGCACGGTCTTGACGGCGTGTCTTGGCGCGCGCGCCGCCCTGTGTTGTAATGTTGATCATCCCGACGGAGTACGCAAGGCCATGAGAACCCGCATCAAGATCTGCTGCATCGCTTCCATCGACGAAGCGCAACTGGCCATTGCCGCCGGCGCCGACGCGCTGGGCCTGGTGGCCGCCATGCCGTCCGGCCCCGGCCCGATTCCCGACGCGCGCATCGCGCAGATCGCCGCATGGACGCCGCCGCCCGTGGCCACCTTCCTGCTGACGTCCGAGACGACGGCGGCAGCCATCGCCGAACACGTGCGCGCCACGCAGCCGTCCACCGTGCAGATCGTCAGCCATATCGACCCGGCCGAAGTGGCGCAGCTGGCGCGCCTGCTGCCGCACGTGCGGCGCGTACAGGTGATCCACGTGGAGGGACCGGAGGCTTTGGCGCTGATCCCCGCCTATGCACCCCATGTCCACGCTTTTTTGCTCGACTCGGGCCGCCCCGGCGCGGCTGTGCCGGAGTTGGGCGGCACGGGCCGCACGCATGACTGGTCCGTCAGCGCGCGCTTCGTGCGCGCCAGCCCCCGTCCCGTTTTCCTGGCCGGTGGCCTCGATGCGAACAACGTGATGGAGGCGCTGCGCCAGGTGCGCCCCTACGGCATCGACCTGTGCTCGCGCGTGCGCACGGACGGCCAGCTCGATGTCATGAAGCTGGCCTTGTTGATGGCGGCCGTGCGCGACGTGGATGCGGCGCTGTATGCGGAAGGCTAAACGGCCGGCAGTTTGCCCATTTCGCGCACGAATGCTTCCGTAAACGCGGCCACCATGCCGCTGGCCGCGCGCGGCGAGATCAGGCCGACGACGGAGTGCGATTCCTCGTCCGGCAGGGCGATAAAACGCACGCCGGGCGGCGCCACCAGGCGCATGCTGTCGGGGACGATGGCGATGCCCATATTGGCTTCGATCAGGTTCAGCTGCGAAGTCTTGCGTGACAGGGCGCGCGCCGCTTTCGGGAAGAAGCCCTGCGCCAGGCACAGGCCCGCCACCAGGTAGCTGAGGCCGCCGCGGTCCTTGTGCGGGATCGAGACGAACGCCTCGTCGCGCAGGGCGGCGATCGTCGTGCGTTCCAGCGCGGCCAGCGGCGAAGCCGATGACACGGCCACCACCAGCTTTTCCGCGTACAGTTCGCGCACGACGATGTTGGCATGCTTGCGCAAGGTGGGCAGGCGCACGAGGCCCAGGTCGGCGCGGCCTTCCTCGATGTCTGCCGCCTGGTTCTCCGACGATCCCTTCGATACATCGAGCGAAACGCCGGGGAACTGCGCCAGCAGGCGGTTCAGCACGGCGCCGATGGCGGGCGTGAGGGTGACGGAGCTCGAATGCAGCAGGCGGATGATGCCTTGCGCGCCTTGTCCCACGTGGCGCGTCTGGCGCACGGTTTCCTCGATGTCGTCCAGAATGCGCCTGGCGCGTTCATAAAATAGCTGTCCCGCAGGCGTGAGTTCGATATGGCGCGCGTCGCGCGTGAGCAGCAGGGCTTGCACCTCGCTTTCGAGCTCCTTGATTTGCCGGCTCAGGGCCGATTGCGCGATGTACAGCTTTTCCGCCGCGCGCGAATAGCTGCCCGCATCGACGACTTCGACAAAGTAGCGGAACTGTCTGATGGAAATCAATCGTATGCCTTTTCGAGATCGGAGACTGCCTGATTTGATATTGGCCTGGCCCCGGCATTCAGGCTACAGTGGCCTGGTCTGCTGCCACTGCAAAGGAAAGACCATGCTGGAATTGATCGGGGTACTGGGACTGCTCGTCAGTATTATCGTAAAACTGATTTTCGTCCAGATCGGTGGAGCTGGACATGGCACGGAAGATTAATACGCGAGGCTTGCCACGTAGGGGGCTGGCAATGGCAAAGCCTGCAGGCAGCAGGCTGGCGCGGTCCCATCCCACTCCGTCAACGGCAATCCCGCGCACTTGAGCACCGCCTCGCGCGCCGTCCATGCCTGCGCCAGGGCGAAAGGACGCTGTGGATCGGGCATGGAGGCCAGCTCCTGCGCCACCTGCGGCCCAAGGTAATCGCGCGCCAGCATGAACCAGTCGGCAATATCCTGCACGCGCATCACGTCGATGCCGACAGGGCCATGCAGATGGACGGCGGCCAGCGAGATGCCCTCGTCATGGCTGAACGACAGGCTGACTGCGCGGCCGGCCAGCAGCAGGCGCGGAGGGGCGCCTGGCGTGGACTCCACCGCAATCGCCCCGATATCCATCTTCAGCCACCGGGCCGCCGCTTCGCGCACGGCCTGGCGCAGGTGCGCGCGCGCTTCCATGCGGGACGGCGGCGGCGCAATGCCGATCACCAGCACGCCGTCCCCTGACCAGAGCACCGTAAAATCCATCAGCTGCGCAGCGGCGCCGCCGGGCAGCCCGCCCAGTTGCTGCCGGCGGGGATGTGCTCGCCCTTCATCACCAGGGTCAACGGTCCCAGGCGCGCATTGTCGCCCACCTTGGCGCTGTACAGCACGGAGCTGCGCGGGCCCATGTAGACGCGCTGGCCGATCTCCACGTGGTCGATCTTCATCACGCGGTCTTCGAACAGATGCGTTTGCGGGCAGGTGAGGGCATTCAGTTCGCTGTAGTCGCCGATGTGCACGCAGTCGAATTCCGTGATGTCGGTCGTGTCCATGTAGACGCCGCGGCCGATCTTGCAGCCGAACAGGCGGAAGGCCAGCGGCAGCCACGGCGTGCCGCGCAGGTAGCGCATGAAGTTGGGCACGGCGATGCCTTCGTACAGGTTCGTCACGCCTTCCGAAATCCACACGAACGGCGTCCACATTGGCGCCGCATGCTTGCGGTAACGTCCCAGCAGCAGCCACTTGAACAGCACGACGACCAGGAAATTGCCGATGCCGTAGGCGATGCCGGCGATGGCCAGGTCGCTCACCACTTCGCCCCAGCGTCCGGCGCCCGCGATCGGCATCACGTCCAGCACCAGCGTATAGCCGACGGCGATCACCACGGCGTGCGGCGCGACGATGCGGAAGGCTTCGATCAGGCTGCGGCCCAGGCGGCGCAGCAGCGACGGCTTGAACGTCAGGTGCTCGGCAAAGCCGCTCACCTGTTCGCGCGCGGGCAGGTGCATGGGCGGGGAACCGAGCCACGTGTCGCCGCTGTGCATCTGTTCATTGCGCGGCGCATGCGTGTGCACGCCGATCAGCACGTGTTCGGGCAGCACGGTGCCGTCCGGGATATAGCTGCCGTTGCCGACAAAGCTGCGGTGCGAGACGACGGTGGGGCGCATGGTCATCCAGCCGCCGTCGATCTGCTCGTCGCCCAGCATGACGGCGTCGGCGATGAAGGTGTCATCGCCCAGGGTCAGCATGTCGGGCACCACGCCCAGCGCCGTGGAAATCTCGGCGCCCTTGCCGACCTTGGCGCCCAGCAGGCGGTACCAGTACGGCGCGTACACGGTGGCGTAAATACCGTGCAGCACGTTCAGGCTCGATTCCTGGATATGGCTGACCAGCCACTTGGCGCAATATATATTGCTGTGGACGGGCGAGCTGCCCGGCTTCAGGCGCGGCAGCGCGCCCCAGCGGATGGCGGCCGACAGCAGGGCCGTGAGCACGATCAGCACGGCGCTGGCGGGGAAGGCCAGCAGGAAGTAGCGGGCCAGCTGGGTCGTCACGTCGCGCCCCTGCAGCCACGGCATCATTTCGCGTTCGTCGAACCAGTCGATCAGCACGAAGCTGGGGAAGACGGGCATGAAGAACAGCACGGCGATGAGCACCATGCCGTAGCAGAAGAACAGGGTTTCGCCCGTCAGGCGCAGGCGCGAGACGGCGGGGCGCGGCGGCTGGCTGGTCCGGTCATAGGGGCCGATATCGCGGGCGGGAGAACCCGTCCAGACGCGGCCGGCCGGCACCGAAGCGCCGTCGGCCAGCGCCGATTGACCCTCCAGGTGGCCAAACTCGCCTACTTTGGTATTGCCTTCCATGATCGCGTATGAGCTGATGCAGGCATCGTCGCCGATGCTGATCTGGCCCAGCAGCAAACGGCCCCGCTCCACCCGGGCGTTTTCAAAGTTGACGGCATTGCCCACGCTGACGTTGTCGCCGATGGCCAGCAGGTCGGGCGCGCGCAGGGTCATCGAGCCGATGACCACTTCCTTGCCCACTTTCGCGCCCAGCGCGCGCAGCCACCAGCTGTTCAGCGAAGAGCCGCTGAGCAGATACGCGGGCGCCGATTCGACCAGACGGTCGGCCAGCCACCAGCGGTAGTATGTCAGCCCCCAGAGCGGATAGCTGCCCGGCTTCAAACGGCCGGCGATCAGCCACTTGCCGGCAATCGCGATGGCAAATTCGGCCAGGGTCGCGAGCAGGAACACGCCGATCGAGGCGGCGATGGCGCGCGGCACGGTGTCGCCCGTGTCGCCCGTGAAGAAGTGGTAGGTGAAGAACGGCGCCATCCACTGCGCCATGCGCAGGGTGACGAGGCCAGGCACGGCCGCCGCCTGGGCCGCGCCGCAGATCCAGCGCTTCAGGGTCGACGGCGGCGTCCACTGCGCTTCCGGCGTGGCCAGCGCGGGCGCCTCGTTCAGCACGGCGGCGATCTTGCCGATCTGCCGGTTCTGGTAAATGTCGCGCACCGTCATGTGGGCATAGGCCGGATCGGCGCGCAAGGCGGACGCCAGGCGCGCGGCCAGGAAGGAATGGCCGCCAAGGTCGCTGAAGAAGTCCAGCTGGCGCAAGATGGCCTGGCCGGGGAACAGCTTGGCCAGCGCCGCGAACAGGGCCGCTTCGGCCGGCGTTTCCGGCACGTCCGATTCGCCCGCCTCGCCCGGGGGCGGCGCGGACAGGGGCATGGCTTTCAAGGCTTTCCGGTCGATTTTTCCCGAGGTCAGGCGCGGCATCAGCGGCAGCAGCTCGAAACGTCCCGGCACCATGTAGGGCGGCAGGTGCAGGTTCAGGGCCGCGCGCAGGGTTTTCGCCGCCAGGGCGTCGTCGGGCGCCTCGTCGCTGCCGACGATGTAGGCTACCAGCTGGTCGATGCCGTCATCCTTGCGCAGCAGGACGGCCACCGTGCCCACGCCCGGCTGCTGCGCCAGCACGGCTTCGATCTCGCCCAGTTCCACGCGGAAGCCGCGTATCTTCACCTGGTCGTCGGCGCGGCCCAGGCACAGCACCTGGCCGTCGGCATCGATGCGGGCCAGGTCGCCCGTGCGGTACAGGCGCGCGTCGTCGTCGCTGGTCGCCCACGGATTGGGCAGGAATTTTTCCACCGTCAGGTCGGGCCGGCCCAGATAACCCTCGGCCAGGCCGGGGCCGATGATGCACAGCTCACCCGTCTCGCCGCGCGCCAGCAATGTCAAGGGACGGTTTTCTCCCGGCTCGGCCACTTGCAGCACCAGCAAGCCATAGTTGGGCAGCGGCGTGCCGATGGTGACGGGCTCGCCGGGCCGCAATCGCGCCAGGCTGCACGAGACGGTCGCTTCCGTGGGGCCATAGGTGTTGAACATGGCGCGGCCCGGGCGCGACCAGCGCTCGACCAGGGACTCGGGGCACATCTCGCCGCCCAGGTTGATCAGGCGCAGGCTCGGTACTTCCTCGGCGAACAGGGCCAGCAGGGTCGGCACGGCGTGGAGAACGGTTACCTTGTTCTCGGCCAGCGCGCGCGGCAAGGCTTCCGGGTCGCCCGAAATCTCTTTGGGACCGAGCCACAGGGTGGCGCCCACCAGATAGGCGATCCAGATTTCCTCGAACGACATGTCGAAGGCGACGGAAAATCCCTGGTAGACGGTGTCGCTTTGCGTCACTTCCAGCACGGCGTTTTCGCTGCGCAGGAAGTGGCAGATGCTGCGTTGATTGATCAATATGCCCTTGGGCTTGCCGGTGGAACCGGACGTGTAGATTACGTATGCCGGGTGGTCGGGCAAGACGGTGCCGCGCGCGGGCAGGTGTTCGCCCGGCGCGGCGGGCGCCAGCAGGCTTTCCGCCGTCCATACGGGACGCTCGATGCCGGCCTGCTCCAGGCGTGGCGCGAACTGCGCGCAGCTGACGACACCAAAGCCATTGGCGTCGTCGAGGCACACTTGCAGGCGCTCGACGGGCGTGTCTTCATCGACGGGCAGCCAGGCGGCGCCCGCCTTGGCGATGGCCGCCTGCATCAGCAGCAGATTGGCGCCGCGCGGCAGCCACAGGCCCACGATGTCGCCGGGCTTGACGCCGGCCGCCGCCAGGCGCGACGCCGCCAGGCCCGCCTGGGCATCGAGTTGCGCATACGTGATGCGGCGCGCGCCGTCGATCAGGGCGGTCTGCTGCGGGCAGCGGCGCGCCGTCGCTTCCAGCAGGTCGGCCAGCACTTCCTCGCGCAGCAAATCCGGTCGCGGCGGGCCGTACAGGATGTCGGCGTGGGTGGAAGGGATGCCTGGACTGACTGCGGTGAAATCGTTCATGGATGACGCTTATCTGTAATGCTGTGTGAGGAATCTGACGGGCCGCGCATGGTGCGCGGCACAGTTGATACATTACAGCACGCAAGACATTTCAGCGTTGCAGAACGGGGAATTTTGCGGGACTTTCAATAATTATGTGGCGGCAGGATCAACTGCCATGATTACGGAATGTAAAACGGGGAAACATGGCGCCGATTTGCGCCACCGTGTCCGCCGCCGGATAGCCGTGCAGGGGGCGGCCGGCCAGCGCCGCGTCTGCGCAGCCTTCGGCGCGGAATTGCTGCAGCACGTAGTTGTCGACGCCTTTGGCGGCCAGGGTGGCGGCCAGGGCCAGCAGCTGCTCGTCCGGCAGCAGATCCGGGTGGGTGGTGGTGCGGCATTCGTAGGCGACGCCACTGGCGAGAATGGCGTCCAGGCAGGCGCGCGCGGGGTCGCCGCTGCCGGCCACGCGGGTCACATGTCGATAGTCGGCAAACGGCGCCTTGATGTCGAAACCCACCCAGTCGACCAGGGGCAGCACTTCCTGCAGGCGCTGCGGATAAATGCAGGCCGTGTGCAGGCCGATGCCGAAACCCAGTTCCCTGACGTCCTGCATGGCCCGCGCCAGCGCCGGGTCCATGCACGCCTCGCCGCCGCTGAAGACGACGGCGTCGACCAGGCCCACGCGGCGGCGCAGCCAGGTCAGGACGTCCTGCCACGGCATGGCGCCGTCCGGCGTGCGCGCCTGCAGGTGCGGATTGTGGCAATAGCCGCAACGCCAGGGGCAGCCCTGCACGAACACCACCGCCGCCAGCTTGCCGGGATAGTCGGTGGCGGAAAAGGGCGTCAGGCCGCCCACTTTCAACTCAGCCATGGCAGGCGGGCTGGCCAACCCGGGCGCTCGCTTCCGTAAAATACTGGCGCTCGTGGAATTCGCCCTGCTTGCCGATGTTGAACGAGGCGACGGGGCGGTGGTAGCCCATCACGCGCGTCCAGATTTCGCAGCGCTGGCGTTCGGTGTCGAGCAGGGTGATGGCGGGAGTGAAGTCGGGACGTGCATTCATGGCGTTTCCTCAAGTGATGGAGCAATGTGGGCCTGCTTGCGGGCGATCAGTTCCGCGTCGCAGGTGGGACAGAATTCATGTTTGCCGGCCAGGTAGCCGTGGCGCGGGCAGATGGAAAAGGTGGGCGTGACCGTGATGTAGGGCAGCGAGAAGCGGCTCAGGGCGCGTTTTACCAGCTCGCGGCAGGCGTTCGCATCCGACAGCGCTTCCGTCATGTACAAATGCAGCACCGTGCCGCCCGTGTACTTGCGCTGCAGCGCGTCCTGCAATTCCAGCGCTTCGAACGGGTCGTCCGTGTGGCCGACGGGCAGTTGCGACGAGTTCGTGTAATACGGATTGTCGACGGTGCCGGCCTGCAGGATGGCGGGATAGCGCTTGCGGTCTTCGCGGGCGAAGCGGTATGTCGTGCCTTCGGCCGGCGTCGCTTCCAGGTTGTACATATGGCCCGTCTCTTCCTGGAAGGCCACCATGCGGGCGCGCACGTGGTCGAGCAGGCGCACGGCCAGCGCGTGGCCTTCGGGCGTCGTGATGTCCCAGGCGTCGCCGCTGAAATTGCGGATCATCTCGTTGATGCCGTTCACGCCCAGGGTGGAAAAGTGGTTGCGCAGGGTGCCCAGGTAGCGCTTCGTGTACGGGAACAGGCCTTGCTGCATCAGTTCCTCGATGGTGCGGCGCTTGATTTCCAGGCTGGTCTTGCCCAGTTCCAGCAGGCGGTCCAGGTCGGCCATCAAGGCTGGCTCGTCGCCGCGCCACAAATGGCCCAGGCGCGCGCAGTTGATCGTCACCACGCCCAGGGAGCCCGTCTGCTCGGCGGACCCGAACAGGCCATTGCCCCTTTTCAGCAATTCGCGCAAGTCCAGCTGCAATCGGCAGCACATGGAGCGGATCATGTTCGGCTTGAGTTCCGAATTGATGAAATTCTGGAAGTAGGGCAGGCCGTAGCGTGCCGTCATTTCGAACAGGCGTTCCGCGTTTTCGCTATGCCAGTCGAAATCCTCGGTGATGTTATAGGTGGGGATGGGGAAGGTGAAGACGCGGCCCTTGGCGTCGCCCGCCATCATGATCTCGATGTAGGCGCGGTTGATCATGTCCATTTCCGCCTGCAGCTCGCCATAGCTGAAGTCCATTTCCTGGCCGGCGATGACGGGAATCTGCTCGCGCAGATCGTCCGGACAGACCCAGTCGAAGGTGAGGTTGGTGAACGGCGTCTGCGTGCCCCAGCGCGACGGCACGTTGAGGTTGAAGATCAGCTCCTGCATGTACTGGCGCACGTCTTCGTAGCGCAGGCCGTCCTTGCGGATGTAGGGCGCCATGTAGGTGTCGAAGGAACTGAACGCCTGCGCGCCGGCCCATTCGTTTTGCAGGGTGCCGAGAAAATTGACGATCTGGCCGATGGCGCTCGACATGTGTTTCGGCGGGCCCGATTCGATCTTGCCCGGCACGCCGTTCAAGCCTTCATGCAGCAGGGTGCGCAGCGACCAGCCGGCGCAATAGCCGGCCAGCATGTCGAGATCGTGGATGTGCAGCGCCGCCTCGCGGTGCGCCGCGCCCACTTCCGGCGGATACACCTGGTCCAGCCAGTAGTTGGCGATGACCTTGCCCGACACATTGAGTATCAGGCCGCCCAGCGAGTAACCCTGGTTGGCGTTGGCGTTGACACGCCAGTCGCGCCGGTCCAGGTATTCATTGATGGACGCGGCGACATCGACCTGGCCGCGTGTGGGGGAAACTGCATTTGTCGTCATGAAACCTCCAATAAACACAACATGCGGTGTTTTTATGGAGATTAATCACTAAATATAGTGGCGTCAAAGGGCGCGTGCAGTTGCGTGACGAATCCTTGATGCAGGTGAAAAATACACCTCAGCCGCCTTTGTTCCAGCGCGTTTCGCGCAGGATCAGCCAGCTCGCGCAAAAGAACGCGGCGCCGCAGGCGGCGACGCTGGCGACGGAGGCGGGCAGCACGTGCGCCCAGATTTCCAGCGGCGAGAAGGTACTCCAGCTGGCGACGCGCGCGTCGAAGGTGACGTAGTTCGCCAGCAGCCAGTAGACGGCCAGCAGGCCCGTGCAGATGGCGGCCTGACGCAGCAGCGGCATCTTGCGGCGCGCAAACACGGCCAGCAGGAACAGCAGCAGCACGCCCGGATACGCGCCCAGCACTTCCGGCGACAGCACGGAGATGGTCCCTGCGTCATAGCCATCGGCCGGACCGGCCCACTGCACCTGCAGCGCGGTGAGGAACAGGGTGAGCAGGAAAATCAGCAGCGGTTTGCGGGTCATGGCGGTCAATCGAAGAGGGAGAAAAGGGAGGCATTTTACAGCCAGGTCAAGCAAGTTGAACGCGCGCCAGCCATGCACGCATTCCTTCACCTGCGTCAAGGACTGGGCCGTATGGGCGGGGCTATAGTCTGCACCCTGAGCCGATACAGGACTGTGAACATCATGATGCTTGAATCAACCACCGCCACCCGCGTGGCCGGACCGCTGGAACTGGTCTGCCCCGCCGGCAGCCTGCCCGCCTTGAAAGCGGCCATCGACAATGGCGCCGACACCGTGTACCTGGGCTTTCGCGACGCCACGAATGCGCGCAATTTCGCCGGCCTCAATTTCGACGAGAAGGCCATCGCCGAGGGCGTCCGCTACGCCCACCAATATGGACGCAAGGTGCTGCTGGCGCTGAATACATATCCGCAGCCGCACAACTGGGCCGTGTGGCGCAGCGCCATCGACCGCGCCGCGCAAGCCGGCATCGACGCCATGATCGTGGCCGATCCGGGCCTGATGGCGTATGCGAGCGAGCATCACCCGCAACTGCGCCTGCACCTGTCCGTGCAAGGCTCGGCCACCAACTATGAAGCGATCAATTTTTACCAAGAACACTTCGGCATCGCCCGCGCCGTGCTGCCGCGCGTGCTGTCGATGGCGCAGGTCGAGCAATTGATCGCCAAGACGGACGTCGAGATCGAGGTCTTCGGCTTCGGCAGCCTGTGCGTGATGGTCGAAGGACGCTGCGCGCTGTCGTCGTATGCGACGGGCGAGGCGCCGAACACGCACGGCGTGTGCTCGCCGGCGAAATCCGTGCGCTGGCTGGAAACGCCGAACGGTCTCGAATCGCGCCTGAACGGCGTGCTGATCGACCGCTACGCACCGGGCGAAAACGCCAGCTATCCGACCCTGTGCAAGGGGCGCTTCGAAGTCAACGACGAAGAGTATTACGCCATCGAGGAGCCGGCCAGCCTGAACACGCTGGCGCTGCTGCCGCAGCTGATCGCCATGGGCGTGCGCGCCGTGAAGATCGAAGGGCGCCAGCGCAGTCCTGCCTATGTCGCGCAGGTGACGCGCGTGTGGCGCGAAGCGATCGACGCCTGCCGCGAAGGCAATACGCGCTACGCCGTCAAGCCGGGCTGGATGGCGGCCATGGACAAGCTGGCCGAAGGCCAGCAGCACACACTGGGTGCGTACCACAGATCTTGGAAATAAAGGATGAACATGCTGAAGCTTTCATTGGGCCCCTTGCTGTACTACTGGCCGCGCGCCACCGTCTTCGAGTTTTACCAGCAGATCGCCGGCACCGCCGTCGATATCGTGTACCTGGGCGAAACCGTCTGCTCGCGCCGGCATGAGCTGCGCCTGGCCGACTGGCTCGATATTGCCGACATGCTGGCCGCCGCCGGCAAGGAAGTGGTGCTGTCGACGCAGGCGCTGATCGAGGCGGGCGCCGAACTGGCCACCCTGCGCCGCATCACGGGCAATGGCCGCTACGGCGTCGAGGCCAACGACATGGGCGCCGTGCATTGCATGGAAAAGGGCGCATCCTTCGTCGCCGGTCCCCATTTGAACCTGTTCAATGGCCCCAGCCTGCAGCTGCTGGCGCGCCTCGGCGCGCGGCGCTGGGTGATGCCGCTGGAAATGGGGCAGACGGCGCTGGCCGAGATGCAGCGCCAGAAACCGGAAGGGCTGGAGACGGAAGTGTTTGCCTACGGCCGCATGCCGCTGGCGTTTTCCGCGCGCTGCTTCACGGCGCGCAACCGCAACCTGCCGAAGGACGACTGCGGCTACAGCTGCCTGGAAGAGCCGGACGGCCTGCTGCTGCGCACGCGCGACGAAGTGCCCTTCCTCGTCCTGAATGGCACGCAGACGCAGTCGGCGCTCGTCTACAACCTGGTGCGCGAACTCGACGCCATGCGCGACATGGGCGTGTCGGTGGCGCGCATCAGTCCGCAGGCCATGCATACGGAACAGGTGATCGCCATCTTCGACCGCGCCCGCCGGGGGCAGGTCAGCGGCATCGGCGCCCAGGCCCAGCTGGCGGCATGCCAGCCGGCCGGCGCCTGCGACGGTTATTGGCACGGCCAGCCCGGCATGGAACAGCACGCCGCCCATTGAACGCATCGAAAGGAAGCACCATGCAAGATCAAATGGAACGATTGCCCGTCCCGGCCAAGCCACCCATGAGTAAACCCGCCGTGTCGTACCGGCTGCCCGAACCGCTGGCCGAATTGCTGTCCAAGCTGCCGCCGTATCCCGCCTCCTGGCTGTTCGTGCAAGGCTTGAACCGCCTGCTGGCGCCGCAATTGCCCGACGACGTGCGTTGCAGCCTGGAGGGGCGCAGCCTGCGCCTGCGCTTGCTGGACGCGGGTATCGCTTTCGATTTCGAGTGGCAGGGCACGGTTTTCGTGGCCGAACGCTATGTCGACGTGCCGGACCTGTGCATTGCCGCCAGCGTGCATGACTTGATGCTGCTGGCGCGGCGCCAGGAAGATCCGGATACCCTGTTCTTCAGCCGCCGTTTGAGCCTGGAAGGCGATACGGAGCTGGGCTTGCTGTTCAAGAATACGCTCGACGCCATCGAATTGCCGCCGTTCGACTTGCAGGCGCTGGGACCGCGCCGCGTGCTGGCGCATTTGCGCGACCGGGGCGCGCGGGGAGGCTGAGCGGAAAAGGGGAGGGGGCGGCGCTCAGTGGCGGCAGTGGCCGCAGGCGCCGCTGCACGAGGCCAGCTGTTCTTCATCGGTCGCCTCGCCCATGAAGCCGGCGTCATTGACGGCGGCCAGCAAGCGTTCCTGCGTGGCCAGGCGTTCGTCAAATTGCACCGTGGCGCCGTGGCGCGCCAGCGAGACGCAGACGGTGGCCACGCCCGTGACGGCCTCAAGTGCGCCCGTCAATCTGTCGGCGCAGCCTTCGTGATCCATTCCAATAATATTCAAGCGCGCTGTCTGCATGTGGTCCTCTTGTTTTTCAGATAAAAAAACAGCGTAGGCGAGGGGCGCGCATGCCGTCCAGAGCAGCACGCAAGATTTATTTTCTATTTACGGTTTTATTGATCTGGATTAATTCGCACCCCTCCACTCCCGCCTGAATTGCTGTTGTTTTGTACACAGTTTCCATAATCCAGTCGACAAGCGTGCCCTGCTGCGCGATACTGTCATTCTGATAAGAACGCTGATGAAAGCGCTGGAAAGGAGGGGCCATGCAGCGCCGCCCCCTGCTCATGCTTGCCGGTCTGTGGCCGTTGGGCGCTGCCGCCGGCACGCCGCTGCCGCTCGTGTATCCGCGCCACCAGGCGCTCGATGATCCGCAGCAAGGTTATGTGACGGCCTTGCTGCAAATGGCGCTGGCCCGGTCGGGCCAGGCATATGCCTTGCGCCGCTCCGAACTGCGCATGGTGCAGACGCGTGCCATGCAGGAAATCGCCATGGCGTCGGGCAGCGTCGATGTCGTCTGGGCCATGACGAGCCAGGCGCGCGAAACGCAATTGCTGCCGGTGCGCATACCCATCGACCGCGGCCTGATCGGCTGGCGCGTGGCCCTGATCCATGCCCGCCGGCCGCAGCTGCTGCGCGGCGTGCGCAGCATCGCCGCCCTGGCGCGGCTGTCTGCCGGCCAGATGCGCGACTGGCCCGACTGCGCCATCCTGCAGGCGAACGGCTTGCGTCTCGATACCTCGAGCACCTACGAAGGCCTGTTCCAGCAACTGGCGGCGGGGCGCATCGACTACTTTCCCCGCTCCGTGATCGAGGCCCAAAGCGAGCTGGCCAGTCACGCGCAATTGCCGCTGGCGCTCGACGCCCATCTGGTCATCCGCTACCCGGCCGCGCTGTACTTTTTTGTCGGCAAGCACCGGCCGGAACTGGCGCGCCACATTGAAACAGGACTGGAAACCATGCTGGCCGATGGCAGTTTTGCGCAGCTGTTCCAACGCCATTTCGGCCGTCTTGCGCAGGGCCTGAACCTGTCCCGTCGGCACGTGCTGGAACTGGCCAATCCCGACTTGCCGGAGGAGACGCCGTTGGCCCGCAAGACACTTTGGTATCGTCCAAAACATTACTAATAGTTTTATTGACCAGTGTCAAACCACCGCTCCAATCGTGCGCAGGATGTTTGACGAAACGCAAGACGAGTTCAACAGAACACCTGTTGACACTTATAAAATTTTCGCCGAACATAATTCCATCTTGCAACACTTTCCCAGCGAAAGCCGCCATGATGGCTGTCGCGTGGCAACCATGCGTCCGTTCAACAGCAAGCTGCCGCCAGCCGCTGAACGCTGTGTTCCCTTGTAACCATCCGTTATCTTTTCGAAGGTTTGCCCATGCTCGAGTCGATCACGTCGGTATTGCACCAGGTGCCGGAACTGGCCTTGTTCCTGGCACTGGCGCTGGGCTACGCGGTAGGGCAGATACGCTTCGGCCCCATCCAGCTCGGCGGCGTGTGCGGCACCCTGATCGCCGCGCTGCTGATCGGCCAGCTGGGCATTACCCTGGACGCCAGCGTCAAGAACGTTTTCTTCATGTTGTTCATCTTTGCCCTCGGCTACGCGGGCGGTCCCCAGTTCTTTGCCAACCTCAATGCCAAGGGCTTGCGCCTCGGGCTGCTGTGCCTGATCGAAGTGGTGGTGGTGCTCGCGCTGGTGCTGCTGGCCACGCGGTTCCTGGGCCTGGACCAGGGCACGGCGGCCGGCATGATGGCGGGCGCGGCGACGGAATCGGCCGTCGTCGGCACGGCCACGGATGCGATCTCGAAGCTGGCGCTGCCGGCGGCCCGCATCGCCGAGCTGCAAGCCAATGTGGTCACCGCGTATTCCATCACGTACATCTTCGGCCTGATCGCCATCGTCATCGCCACCAGCCAGATTTTTCCGCTGTTGTTGCGCGTCAACCTGCGCGAGGAAGCGGACAAGTTATGGGAAAAAATGGGCGGCGCGCAGGCGGGCGCCGACGATTTGCAGGCGACGCCGGAAATGGTCGGCCGCGCTTACCGCATCAGCCGGGGCGCGGGACGCCGCCTCGATGCCTTGCAGCATATTTTTGCGGGCCGCGCCAGCATCACGCGCGTGCGCCGGCATGGCAAGGTCTTGCCTTTGGAACCGGCACTGCGCCTGCGCAATAACGACGAAGTGCTGGTGATCGGCCACCGTCCCGCGCTGGTGGCGGCCGAAGCCATCCTGGGCGAGGAATTTGCCGATACGACGGGCTTGAACATGGCCGTCTCCGCCGTCGAAGTGGTGCTGCAGCAAGCCGCGCTCGTGGGCCAGCCCTTGCGCCAGCTGGCCTTGCCCACCGGCGTGCATGTGGCGGCCGTCATCCGGGGCGAGCACAGCATGCCGCCGCTGCCCGACCTGGCCCTGCAGCGCGATGACGTGCTGCGCCTATACGGCACGACGGAAGGCCGCGAACTGAACACGGCGCTGTCGGCCATCGGCAAGCGCGTGCCCACGGGCGACCGCAGCAATATCGTCTACGCCAGCATCGGCATCGTGCTCGGCGTGTATATCGGCGGCTTTACCGCCAAGCTGGGCGGCATACCGTTTTCGCTGGGCACGGGCGGCGGCGCCTTGCTGACGGGACTCGTGTTCGGCTGGTACCAGGCGAGAAAGCCGGGCATGCCGGGCATCCACCCTAGTGCGCTCGACATGATGAAGGATATCGGCCTGGCCACCTTCATCGCCTGCGTGGGCCTGGCGTCGGGACCGCAAGCGATCGAGCTGGTGCGCCAGTACGGCTTGTCGCTGCCGCTGATGGGCGTCCTGATCGCCGTCATCCCCGCCTCGCTGTCGTTGCTGGTGGGTCACTTTTTCCTCAAGCTGGACGCGCCCGTGCTGCTGGGCGCCATCGCCGGCCAGCAGTGCAGCACGCCAGCCTTGTCGGCCGTGCAGAACGCGGCCGGCAATTCCACGCCCTTGCTGGGCTACACGATCACGTATGCGATCTCGAACGTGGTGCTGCCCTTGCTGGGGCCGCTCATCGTGGCCCTG
This sequence comes from Janthinobacterium glycogeni, assembly GCF_051380725.1. NCBI lineage: Bacteria > Pseudomonadati > Pseudomonadota > Betaproteobacteria > Burkholderiales > Oxalobacteraceae > Janthinobacterium > Janthinobacterium glycogeni. The sequence continues at coordinate 465,850 of NZ_JBNYXP010000004.1, forward strand.
GCCGGCTCGGTCCACGCATGAGCAGCTTGCAAGAGCACAGGCAGTAAAGAATTCCTTCAACACGAAAGGCGGTCCGCATGGAATGGTTGCATGAGTTATTCAAGAAGTCGCCCGAAATTGCCTTGTTTCTCTCCCTGGCAGTGGGCTACTACATCGGCAAGATCAAGTTCGGCTCGTTCCAGCTGGGCGGGGTCGCCGGTTCACTGCTGGTGGCGGTCCTCGTCAGCCAGGTAGGCGTGGCCATCGATCCCGGCGTCAAGTCGGTATTGTTCGCCCTGTTCATTTACGCGGTCGGCTATGAAAGCGGACCGCAATTCTTCAATTCGCTGGGGCGCCAGTCCGTGCGCGAAATCATCCTGGCCGTCGTGCTGGCCGTGACGGCGCTGCTGACGGTGGTCATCATGGCCAAGGTCTTTGGCCTGGACAAGGGCCTGGCGGCCGGCGTGGCGGCGGGCGGCTTGACGCAGTCGGCCATCATCGGCACGGCCGGCGATGCGATCACCAAGCTGGGCCTGGCGGCCGACGAGGTGGCGCGCCTGCAGGGCAACGTGGCCGTCGGCTATGCCGTCACCTATGTGTTCGGCTCGTTTGGCGCCATCATCGTCTGCGTCAACATCTTGCCTAAACTCATGGGACGCACCATCCGCGAAGATGCGATCAAGGCGGAAACGGCGCTGCAGGCGGGCGTGCAGGTGCTGGGACCTGGGCAGACGCCGGCCGCGCCCGACCTGATCGGCCGCATCTACGACGTGGGCCCTGGCGCCGGGCGCTCCGTCGAGGAAATCGAAAGCGCTCATCCGAACACGGCCATCACCATCGAGCGCGTGAAACGCAATGGCCAGATCATCGACGTCAGCCCGGACCTGGTGCTGGCGGCCGATGATATCGTCCTGCTGGTGGGCCGCCGCGAAGCCATGCTCAGCGTGTCTTCCCAGCTGGGCAAGGAATTGCTTGCCGTCGAAGGCATGGAACTGGTAATGCAGCGCCGCGACATGGTGCTGACCAACAAGGCTTACCACAATAAAACCGTGGGCGAAATCCGCAGCGCGACGGCGCCGGGCGTGCGTCACGGCATCTTTGTCGTGCAGCTGAGCCGCATGGGCAAGTTACTGCCCATGCAGCCGGAAACCGTCGTGCAGACGGGCGATGTGGTGACCATCTATGGCGCCGAGCAGGACGTCAAGCGCGTGGCGGCCGAAGTCGGTTACATGATCGTGCCGAGCGCCAAGACGGACTTCGTCTACATGGGCGCCGGCCTCGTCGTCGGCCTGCTGGTGGGCTTGCTGGTGGCGCGCATCGGTTCGATTCCGCTGACACTGGGCAGCGGCGGCGGCGTGCTGCTGTCGGGCCTCGTATTCGGCTGGTTCCGTGCCAAGCGCCAGACGTTCGGCTACATGCCCAGCGGCGCCGTGCAAATCCTCAAGGATCTGGGTCTGGCCGGCTTCGTTGCCGTCGTCGGCCTTACGTCCGGCCTGCAAGCCGTGCAAACCGTGCGCGAACACGGCCTGACACTGTTTGGCGTGGGCGTGGTGGTGACCATCCTGCCGATGATTTTGACCATGCTGATCGGCCGTTACATCTTGCGCTATGACAACGTGGCCGTGTTTGCGGGCGCCTTGTCCGGCTCGCGCAGCGCCAATCCCGCGTTCGGCGAAGTGCTGAACGCGGCGCAAAACTCGATTCCCACCGTGCCGTTTGCCATCACGTATGCCTTGGCCAACGTTTTCCTGACCCTGCTGGGGCCGCTGATTGTGGCCTTCGTCTGAGTCTGCATGTAGGTGCAAGAACCTGTGCAAGAACCCTCAAAATTATCAGTCTGATAAGGAGTAGCAAAAATGGATTTCAGTAACCCAAGCAAACTCGCCCTGTTGAGCCCCTTCGAATTGAAGGATGCGCTGATCCAGACGGCCAAGCAGAGCAACCGCCTGATGCTCAATGCGGGCCGCGGCAACCCGAACTTCCTGGCCACCACGCCGCGCCACGGTTTCTTCCAGTTCGGCCAGTTCGCCATGACGGAAGCGGAGCGCTCGTATGTGTACATGGACGACGTGGGCGGCTTTCCCACGCGCGAGGGCATCGAGGCGCGCTTTGAAATCTTCGTGCGCAAGCACGAAGGCAACCCGGGCGTGCATTTCATCGAGGCGGCCGTGTCGTATGTGCGCGACCAGCTGGGCCTGAGCGCGGGCGACTTCATCTATGAGATGTGCGAAGCCATCCTCGGCTGCAACTACCCCGTGCCGGACCGCATGCTGCGCCTGTCCGAGAAAATCGTCGGCCAGTATATTCACCGCGAAATGATCGGCGACCATCCATTCGTCGGCAACTTCGACATGTACGCGGTCGAAGGCGGCACGGCGGCCATGACGTATCTGTTCGCCAGCCTGAAATCGAACCACATCATCCAGGAAGGCGACACGATCGCCCTGGGCATGCCGATCTTCACGCCCTACATCGAAATTCCCCAGCTCAATGATTACAAGCTGAACACCGTGCACATCGATGCGCCGCAATCGAACAACTGGCAATTCACCAAGAAGGAGCTGGACAAGCTGCTGGACCCGAAAGTGAAGGCTTTCTTCCTCGTCAACCCCAGCAATCCGCCATCCGTCAAGATCGATGACGAGACCCTGGAATACATCGCCAAGATCATCAAGAAGCGCCCCGACCTGATCATTCTCACCGATGACGTGTACGGCACGTTCGCCGACAATTTCGTCTCGCTGTTCGCCATTTGCCCGTTCAACACCATCCTCGTGTATTCGTTCTCGAAATACTTCGGCGCGACGGGCTGGCGCATGGGCGTGGTGGCCACGCATGAAAACAATGTGCTCGACGACAAGATTGCCAAGTTGCCGGAAACCATCAAGAAGCAGCTCGATGCGCGCTACCATTCCATCACGACGGAACCGCGCCAGCTGAAATTCATCGACCGCCTGGTGGCCGACAGCCGCACGGTGGCGCTGAACCACACGGCCGGCCTGTCCACGCCCGTGCAGGCGCAGATGACCTTATTCTCCTTGTTCTCGCTGATGGATGAAGAGCAAAAGTACAAGCAGTCGATGAAGCGCATCGTGCTGCGCCGCAAGGAAGCGCTGTACCGCGAACTGGGCTTGCCGATGGTGCACGACGCCAATTCCGTGCGTTACTACCACCTGCTGGACATGGAATCGCTGGCCGCGCAGATGCATGGCGAGGAATTCTCGCAGTGGCTGCTGAAAAAGCTGAAGCCGAACGAGGCGCTGTTCCGCCTGGCCGAGGAAACGGGCGTCATTTTGTTGCCGGGCCGCGGCTTCGGCACCACGCACCCGTCCGGCCGCGTGTCGCTGGCCAACCTGAACGAATACGACTATGCGAATATCGGCCGCGCCATCCGCGCCATGGCGTCCGAGTTCTTTGCCGTGTTTGAAAAGGAAAAGGAAAAGGGCGGCAAGAAGGCGAAGAAGTAAGCCGCTAGGGTCTGTCTGACTGATTTCAGATGAGCCATAGAATCATTGTTGCGATAATCACGACTGCCAGATAGTTGTGTCCGCGTTTGTCGTAGCGAGTTGCGACGGCGCGGAAATCTTT